>CAYJQY010000025.1:0-1629 GCA_964372905.1 uncultured Candidatus Saccharibacteria bacterium | reverse complement strand
CGATCCCCGAGGTATAAGCTCGGTGCTTTAGCCACTAAGCTACTGGCCGATTTAGGCGACTATCTTTATGATAAGCCCCGACCGTGAAACGCATCGGGGCTGCTGGCCCGTTAACCAACTGTATTATACCGCCATCGGCTTCAGTTTGAAAGGTTTAAGAATGTTATAAAATTCGTCCTGCTCAAGATTTTCTTTTTCCATCAAAGTCTTGGCAATGGCATCCAGCGCTCGCTTATGCAACCTGATGATTTTTTTCGCTGTCTCATGAGCGCGGTTAATGAAACTATTTATCTCACTATCAATCTGCGCCGCCACTTCTTCCGAATAATTTTTTTCAGAAGAAATCTCGCGGCCCAAAAAGATCAGTTCTTCCGTTTTGCCAAAAGTTCTGGGGCCAAGTTTTTCACTCATGCCGTATTTAGTAACAAGCCGGCGCGCCAAATCTGACGCCTCTTTAATATCATTGGATGCGCCGGTGCTGATATCGCCGAAAATCTCCTTTTCGGCAGTATAGCCGCCCAAAGCGGTGGCCAAATCAGCCATAAACTGCGAGCGCGTCTTTAACCTCATCTCCTCCAATGGAAGCTTGAGCGTATAACCGCCGGCGCGCCCGCGGCTGACAATGGAAACCTTATGAACCGGGTCGGCATCTTTAAGCGAAGCGGCAACAAGAGCATGCCCAGCCTCGTGATAAGCCGTAATTTTCTTTTCTTTGTCTGAAATAATTCTGCCGCGCCTCTCCGGACCAAGCAAAACCTTTTCAATGGATTCAAAAAGCTCATCCTGCCCGACAATTTTTTTATTTCTTCGCGCGGCTAAAATAGCGCCCTCGTTTACCAAGTTGGCCAAATCAGCTCCAGAAAATCCTGGCGTGCGTACTGCCACCTTTCTCAAATCAACACTTTTTTCAAGCGGTTTATTTCTGGTGTGGATTTTTAGGATCTCTTCGCGGTCTGAAATGTCGGGCAAATCAAGCACGACGCGGCGGTCAAAACGGCCGGGCCTCAACAACGCCGAATCCAAAATATCCGGCCGGTTGGTAGCCGCCAGAACCACCACGCGCGTGTCGCGCTCAAAACCATCCATTTCCACAAGAATTTGGTTCAGGGTTTGCTCGCGCTCATCATGGCCGCCACCAAGACCGGCGCCGCGCTCGCGGCCGACTGCGTCAATTTCGTCAATAAAAAGTATGGCTGGCGCGGCTTTTTTGGCGGTCATAAAAGCGTCGCGAGTACGAGCCGCGCCTACGCCAACGAACATTTCTACAAATTCAGAAGCCGATATGTGGAAAAATGGGACATTGGCCTCCCCAGCCACGGCTCGCGCCAGCAAAGTTTTACCTGTACCCGGCGGACCCATCAGCAAAACGCCGCGCGGAATGCGCGCGCCGATATCAAGATACTTTTTAGGACTTTTAAGAAAATCTACCACCTCCACAAGTTCCTGCTTGGCTTCTTTAAGGCCGGCAACATCCTTGAACATTAACCTGTCTTTATAGGAAGTGAACAAGCGGATGTTGGCTTTGCCGAAAGTAAACGCTTGTGACGCCCCGCCTTTGGCCTGGCGGAAAACAAACCAGAAAATTGCCACAATGATAATCAGCGGCAAAAGCGTCGGAATTAAAATGCC
>CAYJQY010000024.1:0-2609 GCA_964372905.1 uncultured Candidatus Saccharibacteria bacterium | reverse complement strand
AAAAGTAATTAATGAACGAACCGAACCGGTAATTGTTGATTGGGTAGACAGCAAAGGCGAAGTTATTAGCGCGGCAATAAAAATACCCTTCGATCAGATTCGCGGCAAAGGACAACTTCAGAAAGCGATGAAACAAGCCGAAGAAAAATATCCCTAAATTTAATCTGGACCCTTTTGCAACTTTTATGCTTCAGCGCCCCGAACATCAATATCTCAATCTTCTTGACTTTGTCATGAAGCAGGGGATTGACCGCCCCGACCGCACCGGCACAGGCACGCGCAGCATTTTCGGCTATCAGATGCGCTTCAACCTGGCCCAAGGCTTCCCGCTCCTCACCACCAAAAAAATCCATCTAAAATCAATTATTTATGAACTGCTCTGGTTTTTGCGCGGCGACACCAATGTAAAATTTCTTAACGATAACGGCATCAGCATCTGGAATGAGTGGGCTGACGCAAACGGAGAACTCGGACCGATTTACGGCAAACAGTGGACGGCCTGGAAAGGCTATGGCGGGGAATCGTACAATCAAATCCAGACCGCGGTTGATTTAATAAAAAACGATCCCAACTCGCGCCGCATTGTTGTTTCGGGCTGGAATGTGGCCGATTTACAAAACTTAATTAAGGGCAAGAAAACCGCGCCGCCGCCCTGCCACACTTTATTGCAGTTTTATGTCGCTGAAGGCAAACTGTCCTGCCAGCTTTACCAGCGTAGCGGCGATTTATTCCTCGGCGTCCCCTTTAACATTGCTTCTTATGCTTTATTGACGATGATGATGGCCCAAGCCTGCGATTTGGCGCCCGGCGATTTCGTCCACACTTTGGGCGACGCGCACATTTACAGCAATCATTTTGAGCAGGTCAGAGAGCAGTTGGCTCGCGAACCCCGGCCGCAGCCGACCATGAAAATCAACCCAGCGGTCAAAGACATTTTCGGCTTCAAGTACGAAGACTTCTCGCTGGAAAATTACGACCCGCACCCGGCCATTAAAGCGCCGATCGCCGTCTAGTCTACATAATATAGCTACTAACTTTATGCTAAAAACACTTCCCGGTATTGAAAAAGCGGCTGGCGCAGAGAAAGAATTTTATCTCTCAACTTTAAGAAAATATCTTGAGGTCCCTTATATTTGGACGCCCCCCGAAACCGAAACCATGCTAAAATTCGGCGACCCTAACTACGACCTTTATATGTGCAGAAATACCGTGCTTGCGCCAATCGTGCTGGCATTGAGTTCCATGCTCATTGATAATCAATTGCTTTTATCAGAGAAGCAAAATATAGCAATTCAAAAAGCCATTGATTCCATGCCTAATGTTACGGGACGGAAACGAACTCAAGCCGAAATGGATGACATCAAAGCGGCGCTGACTAAAGTAATTGAGTCGTTGTAATGAATGAACTAATCAAAAAACTGGAATCACTGCTTGCAGAGATAACAAGTTTAAATAAATCCCTCAACCTGCCCCAAAAGGAGCAGCGCGTTTTGGAATTGCAGGACCAAATGCAGGCGCCGGATTTTTGGAGCGATAACGAGAACGCGCAAAAAATCAGCCAGGAGTATAATCAGCTAAAATCGTTCGTGGATTTTTGGACCGGCCTGGGAAAAAACGCGCGCGAACTCCAGGAGCTCGTCAAACACAACACTGACGAATCAGCCGAAACTCAAGCCTACCTGGAAAAGCAGGTCGCAGAACTCGAGCGCCAATATGACAAAAACCGCTTCGTGGCCCTGCTCTCCCGCAAATACGATGACCACAACGCCATATTTTCCATTCATGCCGGCGCCGGAGGCCTGGATGCCCAGGATTGGGCGGAAATGCTCCTGCGCATGTTTCTGCGCTATTGCGAGAAAAAACGCTTTAAAACCGAAATTATTGACTCCAGCAAGGGTTCCGAGGGTGGAATAAAGTCGGCCAGCGTGGAAGTGCACGGCCCCTTTGCCTACGGCCTGCTCAAAAGCGAGGCCGGGGTGCACCGGCTGGTGCGCTTGAGTCCGTTCAATCCGGCGCACACGCGGGAAACTTCATTCGCGCTGTTAGAACTACTGCCGATTTTAGAGGAACAAGAGGAGATAAAACTTGATCCCAAAGATTTGAAGATAGAAGCCAGCACTGCTTCCGGCCACGGCGGCCAAAGCGTAAACACCACTTACTCGGCGATTCGCATAACCCACATTCCTACCGGCCTTAAAGTCAGCATTCAAAACGAGCGCAGCCAGCACCAGAACCGCGAACTGGCCCTAAAAATCTTATCGGCAAAACTTAAAACCCTGGAAGAGCAAAAACTGGCCGCGGAAAAAAAAGAATTGCGCGGCGAGTTTAAATCAGCGGAATGGGGCAACCAGATCCGCAGCTATGTGCTGCATCCTTACAAAATGGTTAAGGATCACCGCACCAATTACGAAACCAGCGACCCGGAGTCCGTATTAAACGGCGAACTGGACGAGTTTGTGGAGAAATTTTTGGAGATGAAAATTTAGAAACATTTTCCTGAAAATTCCTGACCGATTCGCTCCGGCGGGGCGGGAAGAAAAAGGGGTGTGGGGAAAATGAATTCCCGCCCCGCCTCCGCTCAAAAATTTTCTGCCGCCGTAATTATTTTT
>CAYJQY010000023.1:0-3757 GCA_964372905.1 uncultured Candidatus Saccharibacteria bacterium | reverse complement strand
CTGCACCATCCATCCTTATATGACAGGAAGTGTGGTGGTTACACAATAATTCTTAGCGACTGATTCAAATCGTTTACCAGGCGTCAAAAACCCGCCCGAATTTCGCCGAAAAAGAAAACCGAAGCCCGCGCGGATTCCTCCCCAGACCCCTCCTCCGCGCGGGCGAGTCCGTCGCCCCGCCTCCTTTGCCCCAGAAAAATAGTGGCGGGGCGCATCATTTCAGATTTCGCTTTTTGGATTTGTGTATCAGATTTGGCAAAATGATTTCAAAAGCTTGCGAAGATTTTAATTCGGGAGCCAATAAGCATTTTGTGAGCCGAAACAATACCGGAAAACACTGGTTTCGGCGTAAATATAGGCTCTTTGCCACGAAGACGGCAGTTCTGAAGTAAGAAATTCAGAAACTTCGCTAAATATAAAGTTGTCAAAGTCTGTTAATTATGTTACAATAAAATCAGTAAATTAACTTAAGTCTAAAAACCATTCAGGTTTCAGACGATAAGGAGTTGGTATGGATAGTGAACAACGAGGTGGCCCCTCTGAGCAAGAGCTAGTCCAACGGATGAAAGACCACGACGCAGCTTTGGTTAGTGGCACTCCTGAGGACAGAAAGCAGCGAGTCGCTGCTTTACAAGAGCGTCTCAATGCGCTTAATGATGAGTTTAGTGAAAAGGACCCAGAAGGAGGGAAGCCAGGTGCCCGACTTAATGCGGAAGGAGAACGGATTCTACGTGAAATGACTGCCATTAACAGTGATATGGATATAATCAATACAGCCATATCAGAAGATTTATTCAGAGAAGACAACGCAAGAGAGAACAGAATAAAAAAGCGAAACAACAATTGAAAGAACAGCAATCGAAAAAAGAATAAAAAAATACAAACGCCCCGTCCAGCCACAAGGTTTGATGGGGTTTTCGTTCCTCTACTCTGGGGTAATGTAAACAATTTGCCCCCATAGATGAGACTAAACTCTATCAAAATGCAGTCTACTTGACAGACAGTGATGAACCCTCTAAGATATAAATACAAACGCCCCATCCAGCCGCAAGGTCCGATGGGGTTTATAATTCCAGAAACCAATGAAAACCATTGTTTATATTGATGCCCGCAATTTCCAGAGCAAATTAGAGGATATTTTCGAGTCCGAAAATGTCCGCTTACCTGTCTGGCACGAATACGACTTTAAGGGTCTGTTAACCAAGGTCTTGGAAGGTATTGCCGTGGACGAGATGGTTTCTATATGGCCAGAATTAAGGAACATCCCAATACTAAGGCCAAATCCCAGGAGCTTATACAAGCCAGGCGACTGCTGAAAACCCACTTGGAACAGCAAGGCTTCAAGGTCATTATGTCTGGCGTAGTCCGTGGCAATTTAGCCAAAGACGCCAAAGGCCGACAAATCTTGGTATTCAAAGAAAAGGGCGTGGACGTCGGAATTGCCGTAGATATGGTTTCTAATGCCTGCGACGGCAATATAAAAACGGCTATTCTTGCAAGCTCGGATTCCGACTTGCAGCCAGCCGTTCGGGAAGTAACCAAAAGAAACGTGGAAGTAATTTACCTTGGCTTTGAACTACAACCCAACAAAGGCCTAACCGCAACGACTAAACGCACGATTTTAATCCGTAATGCCGAAGCTTTGGCCTTTGCCAAAGCCCAATTACCTTTGCCCGACGAAGTTTAACAACTTAACTTCCGCCTGCAGAGTATGCCAGTTTACTGTTGCCAACTGCTGGGCTAATGGTTCTAAACGCTTCCAGCAGCTGGAGCCATATGGGATGAGCAGAGCCAACCTGCCCGCCGAAGCCTTGGCGCAGGCGGGAAGCTCTGCTTTTCTCTTTATCTAGGCTGAATCAGATGTTCGAATATTTTACCTGCCCCGTAGGGAACTTGTTCTCCTTCGGGGTTTGCGAAGGTTTTAATTCGGGAGCCAACAAAAATCACCCATAAGCATGAGTGACTTTTATTTACCCTTCATGAACATTCGAACCGAAATAAAAAACGCCATCCCTTTGATAGCGTTTTTTTGTCATTTGCAGAAAACCAAAATTTGATTTGCTGAAAATGAAGGGTAGGCGATGCGCGTATCATCTATCCCGGAATCGTTTTTGTGGTAATTCGCGCCCACATTCTTTGCATGCGTGTCCTTGATTAGCGTTTTCCGCAAAACCTTTCGCGAAGTGCTGACCGTGATACTTTGCCTACGCTGGTTAGCGGAAACTCGCCGACCGCCAACACTTGCCAATCCACCGGCCATTTAGGCTTCGTTAGCGAAGCTTCCACGGCCTGCTTGCACACGGCGAGGACACGACTCTCGTCGTATCCAGACGCAACCATAATCGCCGCGCCAACGATTTCGCCGTAGGTTTCGTCGGGCCTAGCATAACATCCTGCCCTCTCAACGCCAGGAACCTGCTCGATGACATACTCTATCTCCGCAGGGGCGATATTCTCGCCGCCGCGGATGATAATGTCCTTCTTGCGACCAACGATGTAGACTTGGCCATCACTGATACGGCCAAAGTCTCCGGTTGGGATCCAGCCGCCTGGAAGAAGTCCGCTCGGATTGGTAGGTGGTGTGTAGCCCAAAAATGGGGGGGTCGTTAAAGCCAATAGCTCCCCGTCCTCAGCTACCTGCAATTGCACCCCTTTCAGAGCCGTGCCGACCGAGTAGGGGTTCCATGAGCTAAAACGGTAATGCGCCGTAAAAATCGGAGGGCCCTCAGTCATTCCCCATCGATTCAACAGCGTAAACCCGGTAATCTGCTGGACTGCCAACGCCACTTCGGGAGGTAAATAATCGGAACCGCTGACCAAAAGCACCATATTCTGAAATGACTTAGGGTCCAACGTCAACGCGTGTTGGAGATATTTGATCCACATGGCCGGAACCGCGTAGATCATGTTGCATTCCTTTGGCGGGGCAACAGGCGCAAAGCGCGGGGCTATCACGACGCGAGCGCCGCGAGCCAGCACCGCGTTCACCCCGAGCTCCCAACCGTGCGCGTGGTCCAACGAAAGTCTATTGCATAAGACATCATGTTCGCTGAGACCCCACCGGCTTTCCAAGGCCAGAAAATTGTTAAGGAGGGCGGTAAGGTTGCGTCGTACGCCATTCGGACGCCCGGTTGACCCCGAGGTGAACAGATATGTTCCCTCTTGATCCGCAGGCCAATCAGCAACAGAAGCCGATTCCCTGCGAAGCTGTGTGAATGTTTGAATGCCGGGCCCGAACGATGTCGGTTGGCATGTAATTGCGTGAGTCGGTTTAGCCATCTCAATGATGGCCTGGATCTCTGCGAAGGTCTTCTTCGGATGCAAGGCAAGTCTCGTGGCTCCGATGGCCATGCAGGCCAAATGCCACAAAACTAGATCGAGCGATGCCTCTGCTTGGATTACCACCAGAGAATTCCGCTCTACACCTTTTGTCCGAAGAAAGCCTGCGTAACCTTCAGCCTCACGAAACAATTGGCCATAAGAATACCATTTCGATTCGCCTTCGAATCGCAAGGCAGGCCGCGAATCGCTATCGTGCGAAAGCATGCGTTCTATTAATGTCATGATTTCCTCCTTCCAAGCAAGCTAGAGCGGGCTCACACCCCCGACTCAATAGGTGGTCAAAAAGACTTTTTATTATAATAAATCATTGAGCTCGTGTCTAGACAACTGCAAAACGGTACGAGTATCGCGCTAGTATTTTTACCCGCGAGCGTTTTTGAGCGCGCGAGCCCACCACAAAAGCTGTGTAATCATA
>CAYJQY010000022.1:0-4480 GCA_964372905.1 uncultured Candidatus Saccharibacteria bacterium | reverse complement strand
TGGCGGAGAGGGGGGGATTCGAACCCCCGAGGGCTTTGATACCCTGCGCGCTTTCCAAGCGCGTGCACTAGACCACTATGCGACCTCTCCGAGCGCCTGTTTTGGCCCAAAAATCTTGTTTATTATAACATTTTCGCACCCTAGCGTCGAGGTTGCGGTTGAGGCATAATTTCTGTTACTGTAGAGTATGGTTATGAGTGAACATTCAAACGAAACCGACGCATCTATTGGTGACCCTACGCGGGAAACACAGGATGTTCCCATAGAAATACCCCATGAAATTGAAGCCAAACTCCTGCCGGACATGGATTTTAATGAATTGGCGCATCGCATTCAGGCGCTCAAAGGTGTATTGGAAAGCAGATACCAGCTTTTGGTAAATTATCATTATCACCGCAGTAATCCAAATGCGCCGCAGTCCAAAACCATCACCATTGATCCTGCGGTTTTCCCGGATCGGGAAAAGTTGGAACAGGTATTGACGATGTTAGGTTTGAAGTTGGTAGAGGATAACCAGGCACAAGTCCTTAGCCTAAACTCGAATTTGTCGGTTCGAGTTCGTGAAAATAGGAATAATAAGACCGTAATTTTGACGGTTAAAGATGCTCGCATTAGTCACGCCAATCCTGCGGAGAAAATTGCTGATCGCCGCGAAGCCGAATCAGCAGTGGTTTCCAGAGAACAAGTCGAGAAATTGCTCGCAGAATTAGGGTATGAGCTCAAGGGGCCTCCGGATGAAGCTTTTCGGACAACTTGGACCTTGTCAGTCAATGCCGAAGCGGTATCCGTTCAATTTAATTTGGATCCGCAATCTCCCAACAAGCGTTGGATTGAACTGGAAGGGCCAAGTAAGGTGTCGGTATTACTGGTAGCCCGAGCCCTGGGCTTTACAGATAAAGATTTAGTTGATGTTCCTAAAAATAAGCTATTCCAGATGCGCAAAAAGTCATCGGCGCGCCGGCAAAAATAAAGTCATTTATGCCCGACCAAATTTTACAGGAAATCAAAGACAAGCTTGACCTCGTGGAGGTTATTTCCAGCTATATGCCGCTGAAAAAATCCGGGCTGAATTTCAAGGCGGCCTGTCCGTTCCACAGCGAGAAAACGGCCAGTTTTATGGTGTCGCCGCAAAAGCAGATTTGGCATTGTTTCGGCTGCGGCGAGGGGGGTAGTGTATTCAATTTTGTGATGCGCTACGAGAATATTGAGTTCCGCGATGCGTTGAAGATGCTGGCCGAACGCGCCGGCGTGGAACTGCCGCAGTACCGTCCGCGCGATCCGGCCGAGCAGGACGAGCGCGAACAGTTTTTGCGCATCAATAAATTCGCCGCGGCGTTTTATCATAAAACTTTGCTGTCCGGCAAAACCGCCGAAGCCGCGCGCGTCTACTTAAAACAGCGCGGCCTCACCGAAGCAACCATCAAACAGTGGCAAATCGGTTTTGCGCCGGATGATTTTCATCAGCTGGAACAAGCCCTAACCCAAAAAAAAGTTCTGCCGGCGCACGCCATTGCCGCCGGCGTCCTGGCCAAAAACGAGCGCGGCCAAATTTACGACCGCTTCCGCAACCGCATCGCCTTTCCGATTTTCAATTATTTTGGCGATGTAGTCGGTTTTTCGGCGCGGATTATGCCGAAGGCGGCCGATGTATCCGGCGCACCCACTGCACCCACCGCGCCGGAGCAGGGCGCGTCAACCGCCGCCGAGTTCGTTGGCGCCAAGTACATTAACAGCCCGGAGACGGCCATCTATAGTAAAAGTAAAATTTTGTTCGGGCTGAATTTCGCCAAAGAAGCCATTCGCCGCGCCAATGCCGCGGTCATAGTAGAAGGCCAAATGGATGCAATTTCGGCCCACCAGGCCGGCTTCAAAAATACCGTGGCCTCCAGCGGCACTGCGCTCACCGAAGATCATCTTAATTTAATTGGCCGTCTCACCAAAAATCTCATTTTCTGTTTTGATGCCGATGTCGCCGGCCAGCAAGCCACGCGCCGCGCCGGCGAGCTGGCGCTTCTGAAAGGATTTTCAGTCAAAATCGTGGTTCTATCAGGAGGCAAAGACCCCGACGAACTCATCCGCGCGAATAAAACGCACTGGGAACAAGCCGTGCAAGAGGCAATCTGGTTCATTGATTATTATCTGAACCAGGCTGAAAAACAATTCGCGTTCAATTCCGTGGAGCAGAAAAAATATATTACCGATATGGTTGTGCCCCTGCTGGCCCACATCCAGGACCCCATTGAACTGGATCACTACATCAAGAAAATTGCCGATCGCTTCAATATCGGCGATTCGGCTTTGCGCGGTCTCATCAAACCGTTTAAACATGGGGCTTTTGCGGCTGCCGGCGGCGCTGCTTACCTGCATCCCGCCGCGCCCGGAGGTCCTATTTACCCGCGCTCCATTGCGGCCGCCGCACCCGCAGCCCTGGAAAAACAAGTGCTGGGCGGCATGCTCATCTATCCTGATTTTTCGCTACTCGTTAAACAGCACGCCGCGCCGGAAGATTTCAGCGATCCGGAAATCCGCGCTCTGGTTGAAGTTTTGTTTAATACTCCTGTCGCGTCATCTATGCCCGCTGCGCCGCAGGAACCCGGGGGCGGCGCCGAAACTTCGAATGTTTCAGCTACCGCCGAAACCCCTGCCGCGTCCGCGGAAGCCCCCCCCGCCGCTGAAGCCGCCCGCAAAACCCCCGCCCCGCCCGCCGGACTTCCCGACATCGTTGAACCGCTTGCTGAAGCGCTCGCTTCTACGCTAGCCAAAGAAGCCCAATTCATGATAGAATCAGAATTAGAGTTGCTGGATGGAAACCACCACGCGCTCATGCGGGAACTCCAAAAGGCCTTCTATTTTTTGAAGGTCGCCGCCATCAAGCGCCGCCAGCAAAGCATATCTGCCGAAATCAAACAGGCCGAGAAAAATCAAAGCAAAACAAAAGTAGATGAATTACAGCAGCAGTTCGCCGTGCTCGCCGACGAGCGCATGGATTACGAACGCAAGTTATAATGTGCCCACCGCTACAATTTTTCAGACCCGCTCGTTCGGCCAGCGCCTCGCTCGCTCTGTCCTCGCCGATTTTCTCTGCCCTAGGCAGAGACCATGCAAAATCGCCTGCGGCCGGTCTTCAAAATTGTAGCAGTGAGCAGTAATTAAATTTTTAGATATCAAACTATGTTTAAGAAGAAACTACAACGCAAAAAACCGGCCAAAAAAGTCCGCACTAAGGCTAAAAAGAAGGTCACGCTCCGCAAGAAAGCTTATGCTCCCGCCAAAGTCCGCCTGGCCGTCAAGCACCGCGAGCGTAGCGAGCGCAAAGCCGCGGCAGCCGTAATTGATCCCGAGCAGGCCATCAGGGAGTTGCTGGACAAGGGCCGCGGGCGCAGTTTTGTGACCGAGGCGGAAATTTTGCATGCCCTGCCCAATTTTGAAAACGACATTGCCGCCCTCGAACGGGTTATGAACGAACTGGAACAGCGGGGCATAGAAATTGTGGATCAGGAAGTTGCATCGGTTTGGGAGCAGGCCAGGATCAAAGGGGTGGGAGAGGAAGCAGCCGCAGAAGGCAAGCCCGCCGGCAAGAGCAAGAAGAAGAAAAAGGAAGACACAGCCGGCGCTTTTGATCTGCAGGACATTTATGATGATTCCATTCAAATGTACCTGCGTGAAATCGGCAAGGTCTCTTTGCTTACCGGTGCGGAAGAAATTGATTTGGCCAAGCGCATCACCAAAGGCGATGAAGCCGCGCGCAAGCGTCTGACCGAAGCCAACTTGCGCCTGGTGGTTTCCATTGCCAAAAAATACATGGGCCGAAATTTGGGTCTGTTGGATTTAATCCAGGAAGGGAACCTCGGTCTGTTCCGCGCCGTGGAAAAGTTCGACTGGCGCAAAGGCTACAAGTTTTCCACTTACGCGACCTGGTGGATCCGTCAGGCCATCACGCGCGCGCTGGCCGACCAGTCGCGCACCATCCGCATTCCCGTGCACATGGTGGAAACTTTGAATAAGTACGCGCAGGCCGAGCGCCAACTGGTGCAGGACCTCGGCCGCGAGCCGCTGCCCGAAGAAATTGCCGCGGAAATGGGCATCGAAGTGGAAAAAGTGTATCATCTCAAAAAGATTTCCCAGGAAACCGTGTCCATAGATTCGCCGGTGGGCGAAGATGATGAAGAATCCTCACTGGGCGATTTTATTGAAGATTCCGAACGCGCCACGCCCACCGATACAGCCGGGCGCCAGCTCCTGCGCGAGTATGTGCAAAATATTTTGAAAGACCTTGACCCGCGCGAGCAGAAAATTTTGCGCCTGCGCTTCGGCCTGGAAGACGGCGTTACGCACACGCTGGAAGAAGTCGGCGAAGAGTTCGGCGTTACGCGCGAGCGCATCCGCCAGATTGAGGCTAAGGCTTTGGAGCGCATCAAAGAGCATGTGGACATTCACAAGTTGAGGGATTATTGATGTAACTGGTTACGGCATTGGCGCG
>CAYJQY010000021.1:0-9411 GCA_964372905.1 uncultured Candidatus Saccharibacteria bacterium | reverse complement strand
CTTGCATGTCTTAGGCACGCCGCCAGCGTTCATCCTGAGCCAGGATCAAACTCTTATGTAATCCCTTGCGGGATAAGTTTAGTTCCTTGCCGCCGCGCCGAAAGGCACAGCGGTCAGGTGAACTGGCAGTAATTGATTTACACCGAAGCGCGCTCAATTACCAAAGCGCTTGCCCGACCAGCCGCAAAAAACGGCCAGCCGGACGAATCATATAAGCCTAGATAAGAATTGTCGTGATGTTGCATCAAGAAGTTTGTCCGTATGATACGGACGAATTTTCCCGTACAAATCTAGTCACTATTCAGCTGTTAAAGAGCGGGCGGAGATTGGCCGGGCGCTTTTGCCCCGCCGAGCGAACAAAAAACACACACGCTTGCGGCGTATAGTGTCCATTCTCCGGTATTTCCGCCAATGAGCGGACCGGACCCCTTATAATCAGCCAACTATATTAAATAGGGGCTTACATAAAGGTAGAATTGGGCTAGTGTTTGCGGCTTTTTAATCTCCCTAGGATTAATTCTCTACTAATCCTTATCTATCATAAATGTTTTGGCAGGAGCTGTCAAGGCCCACCATCTAAAATTTAAAGCGAAAGAAGAGAACCCACGGCTTCTCTGCCAATCGACAAAGCGCATATTCAATAATTTTTAGTTCTGCACCACAATGTGGATCACCGCGCCCTTTTCCACACCGCTGGCAGGCCAATAGCCGAGCAGATATTCTATTGCACCATCTGCCTTAAAATCGCGTCGGCGCTAGAACCAGCCAGCGGATGCATGCTGACTTCGCCGCAAACTGTTTCCAGCAAACGAGCGCAGACTTTATAGGGGTCCATGTTAGCAGCTGGCCGACGGTCTTCTAAGTAGCCGGAACCGGAATTGGCCGTCGCCATAGGGATGCGAATGGACGCGCCGCGGTCAGAAACGCCGTAGCGGAACTCGTTGATATTGGCGGTTTCATGCCTGCCGGTAAGGCGCTTGTCATTATCGGCGCCGTAAACGGCGATGTGGTCTATATGCTTGAGCTTAAGTTTTTCACAGGCCTGTTCCACAACGGCAATGCCGCCGGGCGCCCGCATGGCTTTAGTCGAAAAATTAGTGTGGGCGCCGGCGCCGTTCCAATCACCAAGTACCGGCTTGGGCGCCAGCGAAACGCGAATGCCATAATTTTCACCGAGGCGTTGCAGCAGCCAACGCGCCATCCACAGATGATCCGCCACCTCCAAAGGTTCCAATGGTCCAACCTGAAATTCCCACTGCCCCGGCATGACTTCCGCGTTAATCCCCGCAATACCCAAACCCGCCTTTAGACACGCTTCCAAATGAGCTTCCACCAATTCGCGGCCCATAATTTTATCGCTGCCAACGCCGCAATAATATGGTCCCTGCGGCGCGGGAAAACCTTCTGCCGGAAACCCCAAAGGCCGTTCGTCTTTAAATAAAGTATATTCCTGTTCGATCCCGAACCATGATTCGTAAGAACCGTGAATTTCGTTCACGCTGCGCAAGTAGGCGCGCGTGTTGCTGGGGTGAACCGTGCCGTTGGCATTAAACACTTCACACATAACTAAAATATGCGGCGCGGCGCGAATGGGGTCGGGTGCAAAAAACACCGGTTTCAGCTGGCAGTCGCTGTGATCACCGGTGGCTTGTTCGGTGCTCGATCCGTCGAAGCCCCAGTCGGGGATGTCGGCAAGCGAGGACACTTCGCGGTCCAAAATTTTGGTCTTGGAGCGCAATCCGGCCGTGGGGGTATAGCCATCGAGCCAGATATATTCGGCTTTGATTCTCATAAATTTTACCCTGGGCCATTACAAATTGGACTTTTCATGGCCCTATTAAAAATTAAAACTGGCGCGGTGTGCCGCATTATTAGCGCGGTGTGCCGCCGCCGATTTTAACGTAACATAAATTCTTGTCAAGCGCAAATTGGCGCGCAAATTTCTTTTTCGACGGCGGCTTTAAGCTGAATTTATTGCTAAATTTGACACTATATCCGTAGCGGATATATAATAACTTTATGGCAGTTATCCCCAAGGTTTCATCCCTAAACTCGCTCACCGCGGCGGTCTTTCACATCCTCCTGGCCCTGGCCGCCAGGGAGCGCCACGGTTATGACATTATGCGGCAGGTCCACGCCGATTCCGGCAACTGCTTTGCCATGGGTCCGGGCACGCTTTACGGTTCCCTGGAGCGGATGCTCACTGATGGTTTAATCCAGGAATCGCATGCCCACCCGGCCGAACGGCGGCGGCGCTACTATCGGCTCACAACCTTGGGCCGCGACCAGCTTGTAGCTGAATTGCGTCGCTATGCGACCGTGGCCAAAATCGCCAAAGAGCGCCAGTTGGCCGCCAAAGGCATGAGCTTTGATTGATTAAATGAATCTGCGACCAGCAAGCTGGTCGGAATAATCAAGTTCACTACTATTTTTGCTACTGAATTATCTTATCCACAATCCCGTACTTTTTGGCCTCTTCCGCGGTCATGAAATAGTCGCGGTCGCTGTCGATTTCAATTTTTTTGATGGTCTGGCCGGTGTGCCTGGCCAGAATCTGGTTGATCTGGTTTTTAATGCGCAGCATTTCCCGGGCCTGAATTTCCACATCTTTCTGCTGCCCTTCGGCTCCCCCCATAACCTGGTGAATGAGAACCCGGGCGTTGGGCAGAGCGTAGCGCTTGCCTTTGCTACCGGCGGCGAGCAAAACAGCCGCGGCGCTGGCCGCCTGGCCAATGCAGATGGTAACCACATCTGCTTTGACGTGCTGGATAGTGTCGTACAAAGCCAAAGCAGAAGTCACACTGCCGCCCGGCGAATTCACGTAAATCTTTATATCTTCTTTAGAACTTTCTGCATCCAAAAACAGCAATTGGGCAATGACCGTATTGGCCACGGCATCGTCAATGGGTTCGCCCAAGAAGATGATGCGCTCTTTGAGCAAACGACTGTAAATGTCGTAGGCGCGCTCGCCCATCTGGGATTTTTCGATGACAATTGGTACTAAGGGCATATATTTATATCAATTATTAAGCTAATAACTTAGACGCAAGTTCGGAAATTTCTTTTCCCCCATTCTTAATAGCTGACTGGATGGCTGCACATAGCAGTATAATTTGCTCTTCAGCTATGACTTCTTTTTGATTCCGGTTGGGTTCTTTACCGGGAAGCCCGACTATAAATTGCTTAATTGCAGCCTTTATATTCTGGGATTTTAAAGTCAGGCCATCCTCGGCTTCATACCAAAGTGACTGCCTAAGCTCATTATTTAAAGTTCGTGCTGTAGGTTCGCCGGGTTCTGATGGTTCAGCTTCATGACCACTTAATTCTTCGGGGAAA
Organism: uncultured Candidatus Saccharibacteria bacterium; assembly: GCA_964372905.1. Lineage (GTDB taxonomy): Bacteria > Patescibacteriota > Doudnabacteria > UBA920 > UBA920 > CAYJQY01. The sequence continues at coordinate 6,075 of CAYJQY010000021.1, read as the reverse complement.
TATGGCATCATCATATTATTTTATTCTGTGATAACTTGAGGTTCCGCAGTCGCCTCTCTCGCAACTAACTCCTCGGATGGAACTTCTTCCTCCCCGCCGATCTTCTCGCCGTTAATGTCAATCTTCCATCCAGTCAGCCGAGCGGCCAAGCGTACATTTTGTCCGGCCTTGCCAATGGCCAAAGACAACTGATCTTCCAATACACCGACCTTAGCTTCCTTATTTTCCTCATCCAACTGAACGTTCAAAATTTTGGCCGGCGACAGGGCATTGGCAATGAACTTAACCGGATCCTCGCTCCACTCTATAATATCGATTTTCTCGCCGCCAAGTTCAGCCATTACAGTCTGCACGCGCGTACCTTTTTGGCCCACGCAAGAGCCAATGGGATCAATGCCGTCCTGGTTGGAAAACACCGCAATCTTGCTGCGGCTACCCGCCTCGCGGGCCACGGCCTTGATCTCCACGCTGCCGTTGTAAATTTCCGGCACTTCCAGCTCGAATAATTTGCGCACCATGTCAGGATGCGAACGCGACAAAGTAATTTTGGGGCCGCGGGTGGCCGGCTCAACGTGCAAAATCAAAACCTTTATGCGCGCGCCGACATTATATTTTTCCCCGCGAATCTGCTCCGAAGGGAACAATACGCCCGTACCTTTACCCAAATCAACAATCACCGTGTCGCCCTCAACGCGCTGAATAATGCCGTTCTGCAAAGTGCGTTCCTTGGCCTTGAAATCAGAAAACTGCACGTTGCGCTCGGCTTCCCGCAGCTTCTGGATAATGACCTGCTTGGCCGTCTGCGCGGCGATGCGCCCATAGTTGGTGCCTTGTTGCGGCGTAATTTCCGTGCGAATTACATCGCCGGCTTTGGCCTTTTTCTTCAAATCCTGGGCCGCGGTCAAACTTACCTCTTTCTGCGGATCTTCCACCATCTCATCTTCAACTACGGTCTTGACGTCAAAAATTTTCATGCCCATGGTTTCCGGGTTAAATTCCACTTCAATGTTCTGGTCTTTCTCGCCGTAATCCTTACGGAAAGCCGCGGCCAAACTAGCCTCGATCATGGAAATAATTTCCTCGCGGCTGATGCCCTTTTCTTCGGCAATCTGGTCTAAAGCCTGTTCTAACTGATCATTCATATTTTGTTGTGCTTATTGATACTATTTAATTGTTTAATCGTTACCGTTTGTGTTGAGCAGAGGGTTTACAAGCGCAAACTCGACCGAAGGTCGAGGAGGAGCGCCCTCTGCGAAGCACGCCGGTAACGATCTTAACTATGCAGTGATAAAAAAAGATGAGCGGCGCTCACCTGTAAAGTCAGTCATCAATCACTGTCGTCCACTGCATTCAGGATAATTATAGCACGCTGGGGGCGCTTGTCAAGCCCGCAAATAACCACGCAAACGTCGATGCGCGGCTGAAGCTTTTGGTATTGTCCATGATAGCTCAAAAACAAACGGGACATAGCCAGCAGGCGCCGCTGTTTGCGGCCGTCCACTGCCTCAAGTCCAGTGCCAAACCGGCTAACGGCCAAAGCGCGGGTTTTGACCTCAACAAAAACTATGTAACGCGGACCAACCGCGATAAAATCAATCTCCCCCAAACGCTTGCCCCAATGGTTAAAAACGTTGCTATCCACAATACGGTAACCGCGCCGCTCGTACATCTGCCGCGCCCAGGCCTCGCCCAACGCACCCAAGTCATGTCGATCCTTGTTATTTCGCCGCGGCATAAATTTCATCAAAAATAAGTCCCAAAAATAAAAACGGCTTGGCTTAAAGTATACCAGTCGCCGATCAAATTTTTCTCAAGTCGGCTTTTAACCTTTTATATATTTTAGCTTTAACTGTTCTTTATCCCACTGCTCCCGTTCGGGGCTATACTTGGTGAAATAATATTTTATGATAGGGATCAGGCAGAGCAGACCGATCAACAAAACCAGCAAAGCAACAAAATGCGTGCCGATCACATTGGCGTTTTCATAACGAAAACCGAACCACAGCGCCTCAACCAAGCCGGTAAATAAAAAGGCTTTAAAAAAGCGGTCGAGCAAATGCTTGCGCACGGGATGATTGATGAAAAGCGCAAACAATTTTGTGATGATGGCCGCGGCCACCAACCCCACGCCGATTCCCAAAAAAATCCAATCGGACAGATGCAAAACCACGCGGTCAACTTGGAACAGATAGCGCAAAGAAAAATATTGCGCGGGATGAATGTCTTTAAAGTTTATGGACATAAGAAAGTAGGAGCCGGAAAATGCCAGGTCTTGGCACTATCCGCAGGATGCCGAGCCAGCTTGCCGGGCAAATAGCATTTGCACCGAGAGGCATTTGAGCAACTCTGCTATTTGCCGGCAACTGGCGAGGCATCCTTTGGCGACGAGGGCAGTGACAAGATCCTGCATTTTTCGGCTTACCTAAAATCGCAGATCACTTCGTAAAAATCATGGCGTAATGGAATTTTTCGCCGGGAATATCCCTGGTCTTGCGGAAAGATAGGCTTTGAAGCATCTGTTCGGCTTCTTCCTGGCCAACGCGGCTCTCCAAAGGCGGCCCGAATGGCGTGGCTTGTTTTTTCCATTCCACTACGATAAGCGAACCGCCGGTTTTCAAAACCCGGTAAGCGTTGTGCAGCAGAGCTTCCTTGTTCTTAACCTCGTGTAAAATACTCGTGACCAGCGCGGCGTCGCAGCCGTTTTCCGGAACACCGGTAATGGGCAGTTCCAAATCCGCCTTGACCACCATGATGTTGCTGCAGCCCAAATGCCGCCCGGCCGACTGCGTGGCCGCCAGCTTGCTCTCCTGAATGTCCACGGCGTAGACAATGCCGCTGTTGCCCACCTGCTTGGCCGCGGCCACGGTATAAAACCCGCCGCCGCAGCCCAAATCGGCCACAATGTGGCTTATGCTAATTCCGCTTTGGGCGATAATGCTGGCTGGGTCAATGAAAGAAGACATAGGAACTATAACTTACGGGAGGTCAAGAAAAAATAACTAGATGTTAATTTCTTTATAAATTTTTTCAATTTTTGACGCCTTTGAATGATCTATTTCTGAATTATCAATTTCCACCAGCATTGCGTTCACCATTACCGGTCCGTCTTCGGCCACATCCATCTTAAATTTAGATTTTTCTAAAAAAGTGTTCAAGGCATTCTCAATTTTCACGCCGATCACGGAAGTGAGAGACCCGGTCATGCCCACATCCGTAACGAAGGCCGTACCCTGGGGCAGAATTCTGGCGTCTGCCGTGGCCACATGCGTGTGCGTTCCCAGCATCGCCGCAATCCGTCCGTCCGCATGCCAGCCCATGGCTATTTTTTCGCTCGTGGCTTCGGCGTGAAAGTCCACCACTATTATATCACCTTTTTGAGCCTCCTGCGACAGCAGCTCATCTAATTTAAAAAAGGGATTGGTGATGGCGCCGTCAAATTGCTTTTCGAAAAACACCTGGCCGCCGAGATTAATTATGAGATAGCTTTGGCTGTTTTTGGTGATGCGATAGTAGCCGGAACCGGGGTAATCGCCGACATAATTGGCCGGCCGGATGAGCTGGGGAAATTTAGCGAAACATTCTGCGGCCTGGTCAGCCTTATCAAACACATGATTGCCGGAAGTGAACACATCCACGCCGGCGTCAACCAGCTCTTGCAGAGTTTTGGCCGTTACGCCCTTGCCGTGCGCCAAATTTTCCACATTGGCAATAACCAAATCCGGCGCGTGCTCCTCGCGCAAAGCCGGTAAAACCCGCGCCAGCGCACGGCGGCCCGGCTTGCCCATGATGTCGCCGAAAAAAAGTATAGTAGCCATAGCCATAAAGCCAGCCTTCCTGACAAAGGAACCAAGGGAGTCTTTGTACGAAGACTCCCTTTGTTAAGGTTACCGCGCGTACTCAATCACGCGCGTCTCACGAATAACTTGCACGCGAATTTCGCCGGGGTACCGCAGTTCGTTTTCCAGCCGGTTGGCAATTTCCCGCGCCAGTTTCTGACAGGCCAAATCATCCAGCCGCGCCGGAGTAACGAACACGCGAATTTCTCGGCCGCCCTGAATGGCGTAAGTTTTTTCCACGCCCTCAAAACTGTTGGCAATGTTTTCCAAATCGGTTAAGCGTTTAATATAGTTTTCAAAACTATCCTTGCGCGCCCCCGGCCGAGAACCGGAAATGGCGTCGCAGGCATCCACAATCATGGCTTCCACGCTTTGCGGCCCGCTGTGCTCGTGCGCAGCCTCGGACACATCCGTATCGTGATGATGGCTCTCAATGGCGTTAATCACGCGCGGGTCCAGATTGAACTTTTCGGCAATGCGCTTGCCGAGTTCCACATGCGTGCCTTCCATGTCCTGGTCCAGCGCCTTGCCGATATCGTGCAAGACCGCCCCTTGCTTCACAATCTGTATATCCGCATGCAATTCCTCGGCCATGAGCGCGCCAATCTTGGCCATTTCCACCGAGTGCCGCAGAACATTCTGCCCGTAAGAAGTGCGGAACATCAAGCGCCCAATCAGATGCACCAGTTTGGGCGGAAAATTAGTGATGCCCAGTTCGTACATGGCGGCCTCGCCGGCCTGTTTTATCTGCTCGTTAATTTCCGCCTTGGCCCGCTCGTGCGCTTCCTCAATGCGCGCCGGATGAATGCGTCCATCGGCCAAAAGTTTTTCCAAAGTCAATTTGGCAATGTGCCGGCGAATGGAATTGAATCCGGAAATAACCACTGTGTCCGGCGAATCATCAATTAAAATTTCCACGCCCATTAACTGCTCAAAGGTGCGGATGTTGCGGCCTTCTTTGCCGATAATGCGGCCTTTCATTTCTTCATTGGGGATTACAACCGTAGTGGTGGTGGTTTCGGCCGTAACTTCCGTGGCCACGCGCTCAATGGCCTGGGCGATAATCTTGCGCGCCTCTTTGTCCGCGTCTTCATAGGCCTGATTCAGCAGCTTGCGGTGCAGCTTGAGCATTTCTTCGGAAATGCCCTTTTCCGCGTTATTCAACAAAACCTTACCGGCTTCCTCGCGCGTCATGCCGGCAATGCGCTCCAAGTTCGCCAACTGCTGCTTGCGCAACTCGCCGATTTCTTCTTTGACTTTGCCGATTTCCGTCTCTTTATTTTGCATTTCCTCGCCGCGCTTTTCCAGCTGCGCCGCCCGCGCGTCCAAATCTTTTTCCTTGCGGTCAATGCGCTCCTCAAACTTCACAATCTGGGAGCGGAATTCGTTCTCCGATTTCTTGGCCTGCTCGGTAATTTCTAAGGCCTTGGTCTTGGCTTCCAAAGCCAGCTCCTTGGCTTTGTTTTTGGCCTCGTCCAAAATGGCTTCGGCCTTGCTCTCGGCCGAACCGATTCTTTTGCCCGCCAGATTCTGGCGGATGAGATACCCTACAACACCCCCTACTGCCAATCCGACAATCGCGTAAATATACAGCATAAAATTCCTTACTTCCGCGCTGTAAGGACAAACCGGCCGGGCGTTTTTGCCGAAACCGAAACGGCTAGCTCATGGATGAGCAGTATCTTGTTGCTTTACTACGCAATATTGTTTTATTGCGCAAGACCCGAAACTTAAAAGCTAAAATAAGATACATAAACTAGCTAGACTCAAACTGCCGGACTCTAAAACAAGCGTTGCGGTTGTGTCCTATCTCTCGCGAAAAATTAATCTTGAAATCCACAAAATATACAGATGGATGGTTACATCGTAACATAACGGATTTTTCCGGTCAAACTTGCGCTTTTTCTCCGGTTGTGCTATAATGATATAAAGATAGCTTCAGCTGGAAATCAGCAGGAAATAAAGACAAAATCACAATTTAATCAAGGAGTTATAAGGAATTTATGACATTTCAGAATGCCTTTTTGGATGCTTGCTCTAACTTCTCTAACAAGGCCAAGTCCGGTTTGGGTGGGGTCAACAAAGTTATCTCCGCCGTCAAGGATACGGTTTCCCAAAGCGGGCCAAACTCTTCTCTGCGCGTCTGGCTGGGGTCTTTAGCCCTGGGCCAGGCCTTTTTATTGTTTGCTTTGATATTCCTCGTCCAGCCGGTTAGCTCCGCCACCCAGGCCCGAATCGG
>CAYJQY010000020.1:0-9500 GCA_964372905.1 uncultured Candidatus Saccharibacteria bacterium | reverse complement strand
CCTCGCGCAACGAATCCTGTGTGACTTCAGCAACATTCTGTCCGTCAATGAGAATCTCACCGCCCTGAATATCCCAAAACCGGAACAGCAATTTCACAAACGTGGTTTTGCCGCCGCCGGACGGGCCCACCAGGGCCACGCGCTCCCCGGACTCAATGGCCAAATTAAAATTCTTGAAAATATGTTGGCGATGATAGGCAAAGGTTACGCCTCTAAACTCAATTTTCCCCCGCGGCACTGCCAGCGCGCCCGCGTCCGGTTGATCTTGCACTTCATGCGGCTGAAGAAGAATTTCCGTCATCTCATTAGCGTCGGCCAAACTCTCATATATAGTACGGATCTGCCGGCCTACATCCCATAAATGGTCGAAAATCTGAATTAAATAAGCTTGGAGCAAAACAAAATCGCCCACGGTCAACTCGCCGCGGCCCCACATAAGCGCGGCCAGATACATCACGCCAAATTCCATAAATACAACCAGAGTTCCCTGGATGATTTCACCGACATTGCCCAAATCCCAGGAGCGCTTGCGCAATCTAAACAGCTCGTCGGTTATCCGGCGGAAAGCCCGGAACTCCAAACCAAACGCGCTGAACAGTTTCAAATTCAAACTGTTGGTGATCGTGTCAGCGAGCTGGGCCGTAGTCAGCGTATCCTGGTTGGCGCGCTCCAAATCATACGGCAGCTTAAAGCGGGCAAAATAGTAATTAAAGCCCAAAAATAGAATTGACCAGACCAAAACAATGATACCGAAGATCGGCAAATAATAGAGCAAAACGCTTACGATAATAACGATGCGTAATATGGTGCGGCCGAGGTTGAAATAGAACTGGTCGGCGATGTCTTCAAAACCTTTTTGATAACGCCGCACCTTGGTAACCAGACTGCCGACGAAACTATTGTTGAAAAAATTGTAAGAGTGGCCGTGAACGTATCTGTAGCAAGTGTTCATCAAGTCCGACATGACTCGCGGCTGGAAAAAGCTGTTCACGAACAGCAGGACGCGCCAGACAATATGGTTTAAAAAGCTGGCGGCCAAAATTAACCAGACAACGTGGAGCAGGGCCGGCACCGAAGCCCGGCCAGACGCCAAAATATCAATGAGCCATTTGTAGATGAAGGGCCGGAAAATATCGATGCTCGTGGCCAAAATGACCAAGACCAAAAGACTCCACGCGGCCGCACGGTGGCGTATGGCGTGCCGGTAGTAAATCCGTAAAGTTTGTTTGGTCAGTGATGACATAAGTTATTGGGCAACAAAAAAGCCCAGGACTCTGGACTCATTACGTTCCATATCTTCATAATAATCTATTTCGACGGTATGGGCAAGTTTGCTATACTGAACCCATGAAACTTATCGTCGGTCTGGGCAATCCCGGAGAAAAATACAAGCAGACTCGGCACAACGCGGGGTTTTTAGCTATTGATTATTTTTTGAAAGATATCGGGTCGATAAACTGCCAGAGCAAATTTCACGCTACGGTTTGCGAGGCGCATTTTGGCCCGATAAAAACTTTTTTTGTCAAACCGCAGACGTTCATGAATGAGTCAGGTCAGGCGGTAAAGGAAATTTTAAACTTTTATAAAGCCCGGCCCCAAACCGACCTGCTGGTTATCCATGATGATTCCGATCTTCCTTTGGGCACGATTCGCATGGCCGCCGATTCCTCCTCTGCGGGCCACAATGGCGTACAGAGCATTATTGATGAGCTGGGTAGCCAGGAATTCCAGCGCATTCGCATCGGCATCGACACCAGAAAAACCCGCGATGAACTGCCGACAGAAAATTTTGTTCTCCTACCTTTTACTGTGGATAAATTAAATCTCTTAAACAAAGAAGTTTTTCCGAAAGTATCAAAAAAAATTCAAGATTTCATAAATTCTTGATCAAGTTTAGGTCTTGACTGGCCTTACAGCCGTTGTTATAGTGAAAAGACATAATCCTTAACACAAAAATCTACGCCCATGGATGTTACAAAAGAATACTTTGATCAAGCCATTAAAAATGTTACTAAAGGATTAGCCACCAAGGACGATGTAAAGAATCTGGCTACCAAAGAAGAACTGAAAAATTTAGCCACCAAGGACGATGTAAAGAATCTGGCTACCAAAGAAGAACTGAAAAAACTTGCCACTAAAGAAGATGTTAGGGAAGGAGTAGAAGAGTTGGCGCGAATTATAGCCGAAACTATTGCCAATCCAATGGAAATTCGTTTCTCCAGACTGGAAAAGAAATTTGAAATGATTGAGCGGGTTCATCGGCTAGAAACAAATATGGAGAAACCAAAACGGCCATACATTTCAGCTAGTTAAAGCCACTAAACAAGAAACCGCCTAAGTCCGAGCGGTTTCTTTTTCTTGAAGTTTCATCTGCTACCCTACTCACAAGTGAAAGGTTAGAGACAAACGCCTCCAGACCTTTACTTGACTGCTATTAGCAAGTAGTAGGAGGGATCATACCTGCATTCGCAACTTGCAAGTAGGGTGCCAGACAAAACGGTTCCCTATCTTATTATATTATATTAGCTGGTTAATTATATATTATACTCCTTTTTTATGAATTTGTCAATAGCGCCGGAATTTGGCGGAAATATGGGAAAAAATTTGGAGATAAAACATCTTACTCCGGCCGATGAAAATTATCCGGTCCTGCTGCGTCAGATCGCGGATGCACCCGGTCTACTCTATTATCGCGGCAGACTGCCGGTTTCCGATGAATTGTGCATTGCCGTGGTGGGAACCAGAAAGGCCACTGCTTACGGCCAGCGGATCACGCCCGAACTGGTTCAACCGCTTAGCCGCAGCGGGATTACCATAGTATCAGGACTGGCTTATGGAATTGACGCTTTCGCCCATCGCGCGGCGCTTGAAGCCGGCGGCTGCACCATTGCCGTCCTGCCCGGCGGAATTGATGACGCAAGCATCTATCCCTACAATCATTTGCGTCTGGCGCGCGAAATTTTGCGGCAGGGCGGCGCGCTCATTTCCGAATATCCAACGGGTACGCCTGCACTTAAGCATCATTTTCTCGCCCGCAACCGGATTATTGCCGGGCTCGCCGTAGGCACCCTCGTCGTTGAATGTGACTTAAAAAGCGGAGCCCTAATTACAACCGGCCACGCCCTCGAGCAAAACCGCACTGTTTACGCCGTGCCCGGGCCTATTTTTTCTCCGCAAAGCCGCGGGCCGCATAAACTTATTAAAGAAGGCGCGGTGCCAATTACCTGCGCCGAAGATTTGTTTGATGATCTGCGGATGCCATTGGAAAAGCGCGGAGGCAAATCCGCGCAGACCGGCCGCGACGCCGTTGGTTCCTTGCTCTCGACTGCTTCTCCGGCGGAAAAACTAATCTTCAACCAGCTGGTTGAATATCCGCTCCATCGCGATGAGATTATTGCCGCAGCCAAACTCCCTTCAGCCCAAGTCATAGCTGGCTTAACGTTTCTGGAAATGAAAGGTATAATTAGGCAGCTTGAGACAGGAGAGTATATCGTTAATAAATAGTAGCTAGAGCGGAATAATTGCCTCGCCAGTTGCCCCGAAAAACTAGGTCGCTGGTTTTCGGCGTTTTGGCTTCGCCAAAACTTGAAAACTTATGCTCCAATAGTTTTTCTGAAGCAAGCTGGCTCGGCAGCTTGGTATGGGAATATGATTCGATCGAAAAAATTTCTTGCCTCCTTGCTAGTCGTCCTCGTCGCAGGACTCGGGGTTTTGGGTTGGCAAGTTGCCCGCAACTACGCTGGCTCTAATCATCAAACATTTGTAAAAAATCCAGCCAGCGGCGGCGATCTCGAATCGTACTACAAGAAGGCCCAGCTGGCCCAGCCCATGCCGGCTCCCGCCGAAACCACGGCCACCTTTTTGGCCGTCGGCGACATTATGCTCTCGCGCAATGTGGCCGCCAAAAGTCTGGCCGCGCGCGATCCCCTTTTGCCGTTCAAAGGCGCGGCTGATCTGCTGGCTTTCACGGATTTTAATTTCGCGAATTTGGAATCGCCTCTTTCGGGAAACGATAAATACAATCCCAGCGGCAGTCTGGTGTTCAATGCCGTGCCGGCCTTGGCCGCGGGCTTATCTCAATATAATTTTAAGATACTGAATCTGGCCAACAACCATGCTTTGGATCAGGGTGAGACCGGCTTAAAATACACTTCAGATTTTCTTGATCAGGCTGGCATCCGCCGCGTTGGGCTGGGCGCGAATTTAGACGAAGCCTGGCAACCGGCCATTGTGGAAGTACGCGGCATAAAAATTGCTTTTATCGGCGCGTCCTATTCTTCGGTAAACGACAGCGGCCAGACGCGCAATGGTTTTGTGGCTAGAATTGACGATGTGGAGCGATTGCGGAAAGCTGTGGCCGCGGCGCGCCAAAGCGGGGCCGACTTTATTGTGGTGACTATGCACGCCGGGACCGAATACACGCGCACGCCCAGCGCGGCGCAAACCGCCTTCGCCCACGCGGCCATAGACGCCGACGCGGACATGGTGATTGGCGCGCACCCGCACTGGATTCAGACCATAGAAAAATATCAAGGCAAATATATTTTTTACTCCCTCGGCAACTTTATTTTTGATCAGATGTGGAGCCGGGACACGCGCGAGGGATTGGCAATAAAAATTACTTTAAGCAAAATCGGCGGTACTGGCGCTACTAGTGCCACGGCCAACCTCGTTCCGTTCAATTCCGCCCCGCCCAATTCAGTCCCATCCAATTCGGCCGCATTCAATTCAGCCTCACCGAACGCCGCGGGATTGAACGACCTTCAAGGCCAACGCGCAGCAGCCACGATCAAACAAATCGAACTGGTACCAATTATAATAGACAACTATTGTTGTCCGCGGGTGGCGAATGAAGAAGAAAAAAATATGATTCTAAACAAAATAAATCAAAAAGGAAATATAATTTTTTAAAAGGAGGGGAGCTTGCCATAACCGCACAAGCCCCCGAAAAGCATCTCATCTACCTTGGCGATCCACGACGCCAATCCAAGACCACAACCCCGTCCTCAAGGAGGCCGTAATCGCTGGCGATTGAAAATCGCTGCATAGGCGCACAGAATACATCCTCTCCCACAGGAGCAACGCAGCCCCATGCGTACGCCACGACCTCGCTCAGGGTAACCCCGCCTTTAATCATGAAATAAACCGAGCTCCCGTTAGGGAACCGAACGGTGAGGTGGTCCATGATTATTATCGAATTCCAATGTATCATCCTCTTCGGCATAGTACCTCCATTTCTGTCGCGCTTCCGCGCGCGACACCAAAGATTAGCAAATAAGAGAGAGAGAGAGTCAATGGCCCGGTCGTTCTGGGTCGCTTTACATTTGACAAACTTTCCATTGGCCGTGTAAACTCCCCCTTGTACCTGGCGCGGAATTTTTAATACCCATTTCATGTCCAAACATTTAGTCATAGTTGAGTCGCCCACGAAAGGAAAAACTATATCAAAATTCCTGGGTCCCGACTACGATGTTGAGGCTTGTTTTGGCCATGTCCGGGATTTGCCCAAAAGCAAAATGGGCATAGATATAGAGCACGGTTTTGAGCCGACCTACACCATTCCGATCAAAGCTAAAGAAACCATAAAGAATCTCAAACTAAAAGTTAAAAACGCCTCCTCTATTATATTAGCCACTGACGAGGACCGCGAAGGCGAGGCCATTTCCTGGCATCTGGTTCAGGCCTTGGGTTTGGGTGATGAGGCAGCCATTGCAGGCGGCGGCGAAGACAAGCGGATTAAGCGCATCGTGTTCCATGAAATCACCAAAACAGCCATTGACGAGGCGTTAAAGAATCCCCGCGATATTGATTTGAATTTGGTGGATGCCCAGCAGGCGCGGCGCATTTTGGACCGCCTGGTGGGCTATGAATTGTCGCCGTTTTTGTGGCGCAAAATTCGCTATGGCTTGAGCGCCGGCCGCGTGCAGAGCGTGGCCGTGCGACTGGTGGTGGAGCGCGAACGCGAAATCCAGGCTTTCAAACAGGAAGAGTATTGGAGCGTTGAAGCCAAGCTTTCTAAATTGCTGTCCCCTGATAAAAGTAGCGAGAGTCCCGAGGGCAGAAAGAGGTTGAGCGGCAATAAAACTTTCATCGCCAAGCTTCATAAAATAGATGATAAAGCAGTGGGGAAGATGGAAATCAAGAATGAAGCCGCGGCTAAAGACATCGTCAAAAATTTAGATGGCGCGGAATACAAAGTCGCCGACATTACGAAAAAAGAAGTTCGCCGCAACCCATCTCCCCCATTCACTACTTCTACCTTACAGCAAGAAGCGGCGCGCAAGCTCGGCATGTCAGCCAAGCAGACCATGGTCATTGCGCAACAATTATATGAGCGCGGTTACATTACTTACATGCGTACGGACAGTTTGAATTTGGCGCAGTCGGCGCTGGCCCAGGCCCAGGAAGTTATTCGCAACGAGTTCGGCAAAAATTATGGTTTGGACAAGCCTCGTTTTTACGCCAACAAGAGCAAGGGCGCGCAGGAGGCGCACGAAGCTATTAGGCCTACGGATCTTTCGCGCAGCCCTAACACCATGAAAACTGAACTTGACCGCGGCCAACAGCGCATCTACGATATTATTTGGAAACGCACCATTGCCTCGCAGATGGCGCAGGCCGTGTTTGACCAAACCACCGTAGACATTACGGCCAAGAACGCCTCGTTCCGCGCCACTGGCCAGGTCGTGAAATTCGACGGCTTTATTCGCGCCTACACTGAAGGCACGGACGAAAAAGCCGAAGACGAAATTGAAGGCGTCTTGCCGGAGTTAACTGTTGATGAATTGTTGAAGCTCCACGAACTGCTGCCGGTCCAGCACTTTACCGAACCGCCGGCGCGCTACACCGACGCCACGCTTATCAAGACGCTGGAAGCCGCAGGTGTGGGCCGACCATCTACTTACGCGCCAACTCTATCAACAATCCAGGATCGCGGCTATGCGGAAAAAATTGAAAAAAAATATCATCCCACGGAAATCGGCTTTTTGGTCAATGACATGCTGGTGGAAAATTTTCCGGAAATCGTGGACATCAATTTCACTTCGCACATTGAAGAAGAGTTTGACGACATTGCCGAGGGCAAGCTCAAATGGGTGCCGGTGATTGAGGAATTTTACACGCCGTTCAAGGCGCACCTGAAAGCCAAAGAAGCGTCCGTGGAAAAACAGATTGTGGTTTCCGATACGCCCTGCCCGCACTGCGGCAAGCCCATGCTTATTAAGTTCGGCCGCATGGGCAAATTTTTGGCCTGCCCGGAAGAAGGCTCCAAGGTTACTCTGCCTATGCCGGAAGAAGCCGCGCAGATTGCGGCGTTGAAAGATAAAACCAAGGACGAACGCTGTCCCCTTTGCGGCTCGCCCATGGAAATAAAACGCGGCCGGTTCGGATTTTTCCTGGGCTGCGCCAACTATCCCAAATGCAAAGGCATTTCCAAAATCTGGAACAAGCTGGGCTACAAGTGCCCGAACTGTCTGGCCGCGCCGAGCTTGCTAGATCGCCCGGGCGACATTGTGGAAAAGAAATCCCGCGGCCGCGGAAAGCCTTTTTACGCCTGCACCCGCTGGCCCGACTGTAACTTCATCCTCAACAAGAAGCCGGAGTCCCAGGAAAAGCTGGACGCCGCGTATAAAGACTGGAAAGAGAATCCACCCAAGCCGAAAGAGAAGAAGTACAAGGCGAAGAAGAAAAGTGATAAATAAAAATAGTTCACACCAATAACTCTTGTATTATTTTTACTAGATAATTTTCATAAAGAAATCGTAAATTAAGGAACATCCTCTAAAATATGCCGAAAATCGCTGGTTGTCAACCAAGTACAAACCCGCTCCTTTTACGAAACGGGCTTAAATTACCTTTAGATATGGGCCGGAGACAGGATTCGCCATCTGCTGCCTTCTTTTCTGGCCTCAACAACTTTTTTCTTGCTGGGGTTCATATTAACTACCAGAGATCGGCTAAGCTGGTTGAATTTTTCATCTCCCTTAACAGTAATAATGACAATTCCCTTATTGGGAATTTTCATAAATAAATCAGGCCTGCTAGATATATAACTATCAAACTCAAGAAAAAGCTTAATATTCTTTTTGATAAATGTTTCGCTCATTTCAGTTAAACAAATAATTCTCTTTTATCCTCAAAAAATTGTCTAAAATATACCTTCTTGCTGAATTATATGCTTTTTCATTGTCTGGATCTAAGGATACCTTAAATTCTCGACTTTGTAAATGATACCTATGGATGTGCCCAAAACCATGACAATTATCCGCTCTCATAATAGTTTTCCACTTGCCATTGATCAAAGCGTAATATTGAACAACAAAAAATATAATTTTTCCATTTCTGGTTTCCAATTTTATTTTTACTTTATCTTCTAGTGAGAGCGGGAATGAATATTCTTTATTTGGCACGGCAGTAAATTTAACTCCACATATTATTGTGGAGTTAACGACTTATGTCAAGCCAAAAAATATAAAATTTTTCTAAAATCAGTTTACTCACACCCAATACCATCGCCATCTCTATCTAAACCGTAAATATCAATTCCTATAACCCGAATTGGCCCTCTAACATATGCCGGGCCATTTCCGCTACCGCCAGCGCAATCAACATCGCTGGCAATGGGAACACATCCCGAATAGTTAGGATCGCAATTAGACTGGGGCGCGAGAGCCGGGGTTGGAGCCGGGGCAAAAATATTGGGCGATGATGGCGCCGGGGTCGGCGCGGGTGCGAGGTTAAAATCGGATTTAACCTGGGGCGGAGGCGGGGTGGGTTGCGTGGTGGCGGCCGGCGCCGGGCCGCTGTTTAACGCGGCAATAATAACGAACCCGGCCGCGCTGAGCCCAATGAGATAGCGCTTCTTTTTGTACCACTGGCGCGGCGGAACTGGTTGCGGTGCCAGGCTTTGAGGATCGTCCATAAAATCTTTCTAAATAAAAAATAGAGGCTGATAACCTCAAAGATATGCCTAATTTGTGCAGTTGTCAATAAAAAGAACGGTATCATCTCTTGATTGGAAAATACTCCTCTCGCAAACCAAAATCCCTTCCTGATTGAATCAGAAAGGGATTTGGTAAGTGCAGATCGCACATCAGTATTAGCACCCCTAGTTAACATAATTATACGCTGGGTACAAATCATGTCAACTCATTGGTGGGATATTCTAAATTTAGCGCGAACCCATTTTGAGCAAAACGTCTGCGGCGTTTTGCAGCCCTCCCCAATCCGTCCGCTCGGGCGGGGCGGGAAGAAAAAGGGGTGTGGGGAAAATGAATTCCCGCCCCGCCCTCGCTTTGGGAAAAATCGCGCAAAAATTTCTCAGCGGAAAGTTCTTTAAAACTACAATGATTGAGAGGATGTCGTCAATTTTCGCGAAGCGAAAAAATTGACGACAAAGAATGAAATAAAACTCACAATCAAACCAGGGATAAACGCTTGGACGGGTTCAATGAACAAAAACACGACAATCGTAAGAAATCCTAAAATTATGCTCCAAAGAG
>CAYJQY010000019.1:4023-9592 GCA_964372905.1 uncultured Candidatus Saccharibacteria bacterium | reverse complement strand
CCCCAGAAGTCTAACGATTTTATAATGGCTTTTTCAAGATAGCGGCGATACTGTGCGGAGATGGCGGCCGGGTGGTTGACCAGGAGTTCAAAGGCCGGCGGATTAGCGCCGGTTTGCCGCAGGCCCAGGACTTTGGGCTTTTTTTGGTCGCGCAGAAGTTTGGGCGGATTTTGTTTTAAAGTTTTTTCCAATAAAACATCAAGCTGTGCCTGGCCGACAACTTTTTGCCGGGTTTCGTAAATGGGTTTTATGGCCTTAAGCAGTTCATCTATGCCGGCGCCGGTTTTGCCGGAAACAAGAAACAGCGGCGACATCCAGAAAAACGGAAAATGCAGGCTGATATAGTCGCGCAGAGCGTCTTCTTTGCCGCGATATAAATCTATTTTGGTCGCGACCAAAATCAAACCTTTATCAAGTTTAAAAATTTCCTGGGCAATGTGCTGATCCTGCTTGGTGATTTCTTCTATTGCGTCAATGACCAGAAGCACCACATCGCTGCGGCGCATAGAGCGGTAGGTTTGGAAGCCGCCGAAAACATCGGGCTGCTCCTGGCGATGGATTTTTTTTTTGAGTCCCGCGGTGTCAATAAAAATGTAAGTGTCGCCGTAATATTTAATAGTGCTGTCAATGGCGGTGCGCGTGGTGCCGGGGACAGGGGAGACCACCACGCGCTCTTCTTTGATAATACGGTTGAACAAACTGCTTTTGCCCACGTTAGGTTTGCCGCAGATAGCTACGGCAATACCTTCACTCGGCAGGGGAGCGGTAGCGAGCAGGCCGTGTTCTTTAAGATAATCGGTAACGTAGTCAAGCAAGTCGCCGAGTCCGCGGCCGGTGAGAGCCGAAACCGCAAAGGCGGGTTTGATGCCCAGGCGCTGAAATTCCGCCAGCGCCGGTTCAATTGCCCGAGCCCCATCTATTTTATTAATCACCAGCACGACCGGTTTTTTTATTTTCCGGAATTTTAGCAGGGCCTTGCGGTCCACGGCTGCCGCGGGCTGTTTGCCGTCTACTATGAATAAAAGAAAATCGGCTTGGGCCACGCCGATGTCGATTTGTTGGTTAAGCTTGGTTTCGAGTTCGCCGTGGACGCTGGTTTGTCCGCTGCCGCCACCGTGGACGCTGGCTTGTTGCTGACTTTGCCCAGCCCCGCCGCCGCTGGCGCCGACTCGTCCCGTATCTTGACCGCGGCCAAACGTCACGCCGGCTGTATCGAGCAAAGTAAAGGCAACGCCGTTCCACGCCGCATCTATATATTGCCGGTCGCGCGTGGTTCCGGCCACGTCTGAAGTCACGGCGCGCATGCCGCCGGCCATTTTATTGAGCAGAGTCGACTTGCCCACGTTGGGCTCGCCGACAATGGCGATTATGGGAAGTTGGTTGGGCATGTTATTAAATAAAGCTTAAATTTATAATCAGCGAGCGGATCTTTTTCGATATTCCTGGTCAATGGACTGCCTCGCCAGTTGCCCGCAAGTAGCATTTGCTACCTAAAGACATTTGAGCAACTCTGCTACTTGCGGGCAACTGGCGAGGCGGCAATGATAAATGAGCGAGTTCCGCTAGAGGGGAGAAAAAGTATCCCGAGCGATTATTATTGAGTCGTTGCGCCGCCCAAAATCACCACTAAATCAACCTTATCTTTACTGACTTTCAGGCCGGGCGGGGGCAGGGTAACTTGTGTGGCGTTCAATTCTTTTTTGATGAAATCCGCGGCTCCGGCCAGAGGATTGACTTCGTAGACCAGGGTTTGCTGCAAGGTCGGGCCGCTGAAAGTGAAGCGGTAGACCGTGAATCCGGCCTGGGTTAATTTTTGCTCGACTTGCCTGGAGTTAGCCGCGACTTTCGTGGTGTCGGCCAGCCACACTACGCCGCTTTGGGTGGGACCGACGCGGTTAAAGCTATTGTCGAAGAAATTTTGGATGTCGACTGCGGTCTTGCCGGGGCACAGGCTTAAAACGTAAGCGCCGTCTTCGGTAATGCTGTTGCAGACCAGGTTAGTGTCGGGATCTAAAGAGGCGGTCAAAATATTTTCTTTGGAATAATCTTTGGCTAAATTGTAGAGATGGAACATTTCCGCCGGGCGGAGATTAGTGTGGAAGTGGCTGCCGAGTACGGACAGCAGACTGTTGATTTTGCTGGCGTCGGTAATAAGGTTCAAGCTCAAAACTTTTTCTTTGACGGCCTGCAAGACTTTTTGCTGGCGCTGGGCCCGGGCAAAGTCGCCGCCTTCCTGCCCCGCGGCGTGGCGCGACCGGGCATAAGTCAGCGCCCGCTCACCGTCCATGTGCTCGTTGCCGGCGGTAAAAGTTATGGGCGGCAGATAGCCATTCTTCTCATTGGGGAAACTGTAATCGGTAAAGGTGCGGTCAATATGCATGTCGATGCCGCCGATTTGGTCAATGGCTTCTTTGAATCCGTTAAAGTCAACTACGGCAAAGTAAGGAATAGTCAGCCCGGACACCTTCTCAACGGTTTCTCTGGCCAGCTTGCCGGCCTCGTTATAATCTTTGCGGCGGGCAAATCCTTCAGCGAAAGCGTTATTGATTTTGCGAAAGCCCAGGCCGTTTATAGCAGCATAGTAGTCGCGCGGGATGGAAATGATACTGACTTTTTTGTCGTCTGGTCGGATTTGCACCACCATGATTGTGTCAGACAGATACGGCCCGTCGTGCCCTTCGCCGCCAATGCCGAGCACGAGCAGGTTAATCTGCCCAGTATCTTCCCCAATGAGCCGGGCTTCGGCAGTAGTGCCCTGGAGCAGTCTGCTAATTTGCTTGAAGAAGCTGGTTTTGTTGCCGACGAAAATTTGGTTGGATAGATGAACCGCGCGGGCCAGTAAGATGACCCCTAAAGCTAAAATAATTACGACGATAATCCCCAGCGTCCATTTGAGGGCGCGATGACCGCGTTTGGGGCGGTTGTTCGGTGGTTGGTGTTCCTCTCCGGTTTGCCTTGCCCGCTCCTTTAGGAGCGGATGAACCGAATCCATGGAACGGACATATGGTGGTTTATTGTTTTTTCCAAATTGGTTCATAAATGCAGATAAGGTTACTAGGATATTATATAGAAAACGGGTTGATTAGTTAAGAGCCCAATGGTATAGTGTAGCGTGGCCGCGCCGCGTTGCGGCTAGAGCGGCCGCGCCGCGGACTCGTAGCTCAGCTGGTTAGAGCGTTCGCTTCACACGCGAAAGGCCAGAGGTTCGAATCCTCTCGAGTCCACCAGAAGGGCCATCTAGACTCTTTACAAAAGCCAAATTATCCTTACAATATATGTATTCATCGCGCTGCCGACAAAAGTATTTTGGAAATAAATATGCAGGCCGCCGAGCCAGCTTGCCCAAGAAAAACTATTGGAGCGTAGGTTTTCAAGCTTTGGCAGAGCCAAAGCGCAGAAAACCAGCGACCTAGTTTTTCGGGGCAACTGGCGAGGCGGGCAAGCGACGAGGACCAGTGAACAAAATGCTTGCCGGTGGCGCAATCACATTTATTATAGAAATTAAAAACAGGCATGGAAGAACAAAACGAATCAGATAATTTTTCGGACGAACAAGAGGCAGGCCAGAATTCGGCCCAAACCGTAGGATCGTTCGTCTGGGAGCTCATCCGGATTTTCCTGCTGGCGCTGGTTATCATTATACCTTTGCGCGTATTCATTGCCGAGCCGTTCATTGTGTCCGGTTCGTCCATGCGGCCGACCTACCACGACCGCGAGTATCTGATTATAGATAAGTTGAGCTACCGCTTCAGCGAGCCCAAGCGCGGCGACGTCATCGTCTTTAAGTATCCCAAGGATCCCAGCCAGTACTTTATCAAAAGGATTATCGGTTTGCCCGGCGAAAAAGTTAGGATTGATAACGGCCACGTGATTATCATTAATACCCAATATCCCGAAGCCACATTACTGGATGAGACATATCTGCCTAATCAATCCGTGACTTTCGGTAATGCCGAAACCATCACTCTCGGCACGCGGGAGTATTATGTGCTTGGCGACAACCGTTTAGCCAGCAGCGATTCGCGCGTTTGGGGCATTCTCCCTTACGATAATATTGTCGGCAAGACCTGGCTGCGGGTTTTTCCTCTGTCCAACTTTAGCTTCGCCGAAGGCGCGACTTATAAATTTGATAGCGCGTCCCAATAACGCCATGGCACGACCCAAAAAAAATTCCGTGGCGGGAGGGAGACACAAAGACGGCTTGACCGGAGTCCAGGAAATTGTTACCGAGGTTAGCCCGCTGTGGGGTTTGATCCTCAAACGTTTTCAGGCCATTGGCCGGGCCTACGGCTTTTTGCGGGTGGAAACGCCGCTTTTGGAGGATATGGCGCTGTATCGGCGCTACTTTGGCGACAGTACCGAGGCGCTGGCGCATTTGGTGGCGCTCGATCCGGCTGGCCAGAGCGTGGCGGTGCGGCCGACCTTATTGCCTTCGGTGCTGCGCGCTTACGTAACCCACAAGGTCGGCGAAGCTAATCCTTTGAGCAAATGGCTCTACTTCGGCAACGTTGTCTATTACGACGACCAGCATCAGCTTTATTCTGATTACGAGTTCGGCCTTGAAGTTTTTGGCGCCTTTAATCATTTAACTGAAGCCCAGGTTATTGGCGCGGTCTGGCAACTGCTTCAGACCTTGGGCCTGGAGGATGTCGTGCTGGAAATCAACGCCATTGGCACGGCCGAATGTCAGGTGGCCTATGACAGCGTGTTGAAAGATTTCCTGCGCGAAAAGAAGTTTGAGCTGTGCGATAATTGCAACGAACATCTCCATGGCCGTTCGCTTAACGTGTTCCGCTGCCCCAACCTGGGATGTCAAAGCGTATTGAGCGAGGCTCCCATCGTTCTGGACTTTTTAGATGAACCGTCGCATAAGCACTTTACTAATATTTTAGAAGCTCTTGATGAACTGCAGATACCGTATCAGCTCAACCCGCTTTACGTCGGCCGGGAAGGATCGAGCCGGACCAACGTTATCATTAAATGTAAAAATAAAGATCAAACCGTGGTGATCGGCGAGGGCAGCTATCATGACGGTATTATGCAGGATCTGACCGGCAAAAATTTCTGCTGTTTCGGTTTTTCTGGCAGTCTGGTGGCGATTCAGCGGGCCATGGAATCGGCCAAAATCAGCGTTGGTCAGGACCATCGCACCGAAGTCTTTTTAGTGCCTCTAGGCGAACTGGCCGCCAAGCGAAGCCTGCGGCTGTTCCGCGATCTCACCGCGGCTCACGTGGCCGTTTACGACCATTTCGGCAATGTCGGGGTGAAAAACCAGCTCAAGCAGGCCGAAGCCCACAAGTCGCCCATCGCTCTTATTATCGGCCAGAAAGAAGCCATGGATGAAATGGTCATTTTGCGCGACGTTAAGAGCGGGATGCAGGAAATCTTTTCTTATGATAAGATTGTAGAGGAGGTGAGAAAAAGGCTGGGTAAATGATTGATTGATGTCTAGGCCGGAAAAGGCAAGGTACTTGTCACTGTCCTCGTCGCCTCCGGCTCCTGCTGGAAGCGTTCCAAGACCTTGCCTTTTCCGGCCACCATAACAATTTATTTACCATTCTTATTCTAA
>CAYJQY010000019.1:0-3923 GCA_964372905.1 uncultured Candidatus Saccharibacteria bacterium | reverse complement strand
TCTTATTCTAACTGCATGGACAACAGCGATTGCGTATTTTGCAATATCATCAATCGGAACATTGCTTCGAGTAATATCGTCAATGAAACTGATGACGTAATAGTTATTCAGGATATTTTGCCCAAAGCGCCAACCCATTTGTTGATCTTGCCGAAGCAGCACATTGAGAGCATAAATGATCTGACCGGCGAACAAGCTGGTTTGGCTGGCAAGCTTATTTTAATGGCCAAGGACATGGCCCAAAAGTTTAATGTGTCGGAGAGCGGGTACAAGTTGGTGTTTAACGTAGGCAAGCACGGCGGACAAACCGTGAAGCACATGCATCTGCATATGCTCGGGGGCAAACAGCTGCCGGAACTGCTAGATAATTAATTTTTTTTGTACCGCGCCAGCTAACCGCCGCGCCGGCATCTTTTAAAGAAAGAGGTGAATTTACGTGGTAGAAGTCAAGAAGAAAGACAACGAGTCGTTTGATAATTTACTCCGCCGCTTTAACCGCAAGGTCCAACAGAGTGGCATTTTAGTTCGCGCCCGCAAAACCCGGTTTTTTGAACCGGCTAAGAGCCGCAATTTAAAGCGCACCGCGGCCCAGCGCCGCAGCGTCATTAAAGCGCAGCGCGAGGAATTGAAGAAGCTGGGCAAGCCAATTAAGAAGTTCGGTAAATTTAAGAGATAGTTTTTTCAGTTTTTAACACCGCCTCGCCGGTTGCCCGCAAGTAGCAGAGTTGCGCATATGTTTTTTGGAGCAAATGCTACTTGCTGGGCATACCGGCTCGGCGGCGATGAAAATCATGAACCTAATAAAGCAACTCGATGCAGATTTAACGGCCGCATTAAAGCGGCGCGATAGTTTGGCGGCCGATACTTTACGCGGCCTGAAAACCAGAATCAAGAATGAAGAGATTGCCAAAGGCGGGGCACTGGATGAGGCAGCTTTATTGGCCCTGGTCCGTTCCGAAGTCAAGCGCCGCAAAGAGTCCGTTGCCGCGTTTGAAGCCGGCGGCCGCAAGGATATGGCCGAGAAGGAACAAAAAGAACTGGAGCTTTTGAACGCCTATTTGCCGGCCCAGCCCAGCGCCGCAGACACCGCAGCCGCGGTTGACGCAGTAGTGGCCCAAAATAATTTCACCACCAAAGATTTTGGTCAGGCCATGGCCAAACTCAAACAGCAGCTGCCGACTGCCGACGGGGCGACCCTGGCGAAACTTCTTAAGGAAAAATTAAAATGAATTTTTTTATTAATTACATCGATCAGGAAATACCAGGTCTTGGAACTATCCGCAGGAGTCCCGCAGGGACGACGAGGGCTGTGACAAGATTCTGGTATTTCCTGATCTAATTGGAATGCCCAAAGAACAGCACATTGTAGGTCTGGATGTCGGGACGCAGAACGTGCGCGTGGTCCAGGCCAAAATTGAAGAAACCACGGGCGCGGTTAATGTCATCGGCGCGGTCCAGGTTGATTCCAACGGCCTCCGCAAAGGCGTGATCGTCGATATTGATGAAGCCGTATCCACCATCTCCAATGCCTTAGAAAAAGTTGAGCGCATGACCGGCGTGCCGGTAACCCATGCCGCCGTATCCATTGGCGGCAATCACATTGCCTGTCTGGAATCAAAAGGCGTCATTGCCGTGTCGCGGGCGGACGGCGAAATCACCGAGCATGACATTGTCCGCGTTATTGACGCGTCCCAGGCCATTTCCATTCCTCCCAACCGCGAAATTATTCACGTGATCCCCAAAACTTTTACTTTAGACGGCCAGACCGGCATTAAAGACCCTCTGGGTATGACCGGCATTCGGCTGGAGGTTGAAACCATTATTATCCACGCTGGCTTGCCATTTTTAAAAAATCTTACCAAGGCCATTAATCAGACCGGATTGGAGATTGACCACGTGGTTTTGGCGCCGCTGGCAGCAAGCAGGGCCGTGCTGTCCAAACGGCAAAAGGAGCTGGGCGTGGCCGTAATTGACTTAGGCGCCGGCACCACCAGCTTGGCGGTGTACGAGGAAAATAATTTGATTCATACCGCGGTCTTGCCAGTTGGCAGTATGCATATTACCAATGATATTGCCATTGGCTTGCGCTGTACCATCGACACGGCGGAAAAAGTTAAACTGCAGTTTGGCCAGGCCACGGCTTCCGGTGTAGATAAGCACCGCGAAATAGATTTAGGCAAACTCGATCCGGAGGAACATGAGCGCGTGTCCCAGCACATGGTGGCCGAAATTATCGAAGCGCGGTTGGAAGAAATGTTTGATTACGTTGCCCAGGAATTGAAAAAAATTGGACGCGACGGCAAGCTGCCGGCCGGCTTGGTTCTTACCGGCGGCGGGTCCCATCTTTCCGGCATCGCTGAATTTACCAAAAAGCAATTGCGCCTGCCCGTGCAGATTGGCCAGATTCAGGGCATCGAAACGGTCATTGACCAGGTGCTCGACCCGAGCTTTGCCACTGTGGACGGCGTGGCGCTTTGGGCCATCACTTCTTCGGCACCGTCCGGCGGGGGTTCTGCGGTTTTTGAGCGTTTGTCGGGCTTGTTAGAAAGCCAGAATATGTTAAAATTGAAAAAGTGGTTCAAATCATTCTTGCCCTAAGGGGGCCAGAAAATGCAGGTGCTTGTCAGCGTCCTCGTCGCCGCTTTCGACACTAGTCCCGCCGACAAGCACCGCAGGCAATCTCTATCCTTACATTTTCTGTCCACTATCCTAGTGTATTAATTTTTTATGAAAAAAATGGAAGTGAAGCCCAAAATTCAAACCTTTGCCCGCATTAAAGTGTTGGGCATAGGCGGCAGCGGCACAAATGCGGTCAACCGTATGACTGAACTAGGTATTAGAGGCGTGGAATTTATCTCCATCAATACTGATGCCCAGGCCCTTCACAATAACAACGCTGACCGCAAGGTCCACATCGGCAAAAACATTACCAAAGGTTTGGGCAGCGGCATGAATCCCGATTTGGGCCGGCAGGCCGCCGAGGAATCGCAGGAAGAAATCGAGGAAGTTATCAGCAATGCCGACATGGTATTTATCACCTGCGGTCTGGGCGGCGGAACGGGTACTGGGGCGGCTCCCATTGTGGCCGAGCTGGCCAAAAACCGCAGTATCCTCACCATTGCCGTAGTCACCAAGCCGTTCACTTTTGAAGGCAGCAAGCGTAAAGAGGTGGCCGAACTCGGCTATGACAATTTGAAAGATAAGGTTGACGCCATCATTTCCGTGCACAATGACCGCATTTTGCAGATCATAGACAAAAAAACTTCTTTGATTGACGCATTCAAGACTGTAGATGAAGTTTTGCGCCAGGGCATTTCCGGCATTTCCGATTTAATCATTACCCACGGCATTGTTAACGCTGATTTTGCCGATGTGCGCAGCATTATGCAGGATGCCGGCACCGCGTTAATGGGTATTGGTCATGCTGGGGGAGAGAATCGCGCCCAGGAAGCCGCCAAGGCCGCGGTAAATTCGCCGTTATTGGAGCTCACTATTGACGGGGCCAAAGGCGTATTGTTTAATATTACCGGCGGCCGCAACCTGGGCATGTTTGAAATCGATGAGGCAGCCAAAGTCATTACCAAGAGCGTAGATCCGGACGCCAAGATCAAGTTCGGCGCTGTCATTGATGATGAAATGGGCGATGAAGTGCGCATTACGGTGATTGCCACGGGTTTTGACGAAGGGAACAGGCGTCCGGCGCCAGTTTTGCCCCAACCCGATGAGGTTAAGCGCCCCATAATCTATACGGCGCCCGAGCCGGCGGCCAAGGTGGAAGCCCGCAAGCCGCTCTTTAGCCCCAAACCGGTTGCGCCTATTGCCAGCACGGACGACGACAGCAGTTCGGGCGGCAGTTCCGGCAGTTCCGCCAACTCTGACGACGAACTGGACATCCCGGCGTTTATCCGCAAGAAGATGAAATA
>CAYJQY010000018.1:0-10040 GCA_964372905.1 uncultured Candidatus Saccharibacteria bacterium | reverse complement strand
CACCGCGGACTTCTCCATTACCTGCGACCCCTCGTCTTACAGCATCAATCCGGGAGACTTGGCCGTCTACAGCGTTACAGTTTCCGGCTCGGGCGGCTTTAGCGATAACGTGAACTTGAGCGTGTCCGGCGTGCCCCCACCGGCTCTATCTTCATTTAGCACTAATCCCATTTCCGGGGGGTCAGGATCAAGTTTTCTTTCTATACTTAACACCAGCGGCGTTCCGCCCGGCACCTACACTTTAACTCTTACCGGCCAGGGCCAGAGCACTGGCATTTCCCATTCATATACCTGCAATCTTCAGGTCAATTCCCCCTCCAGTTATAGCTACTCGGTTAGTCCCTCTACTTTATCTTTCTCCGCACAGCAAAATGGCGCTTTGCCGCCATCACAAAATATTACTATTACCAACACAGGCAACCAGACCCTGACCAATTTTACGATTTCCAAAATCCAGGCTTGGCTTAATGCCCCTAGCCCCTCTAGCATTGCCAGCCTGGCTCCCGGCGCCTCCGCCACGGTAGCACTTATTGTTAATACCACTGCGCTTGCGCCTAATACTTATAGCGATACAGTGACTGTAAACCAGAGCCAGACGGGCAGCAGCCAAACGGTGGGCGTAAATTATACCGTCAGCAGCAGCGGAAGCGTTTATTCCTACTCGGTTAGTCCGGCTAGCTTGTCTTTTTCGGCCACCCAAAATGGCTCATTGCCGGCCGCGCAAAATTTTACCATTACCAACACCGGCAACCAGACGTTAACCGGCATTACTGTTTCCAAAACCGCCACCTGGCTTAATGCCCCCGCAAGCCCTCTGCCGAACTTGGCCCCGGGAGCATCCACCACGGTCAGTATTTCTGTTAATACAACTAATTTAACTCCTACTACTTATATTGATACTGTCACATTCAACCACACGCAAGCCGGTACGCAAACCGGCAACGTTACATACACGGTAAGCGCTGCGGTTGGTTCCACGGCCGGCAGCGTCGCCATTAGTTCTATCAGTCCTAATCCCGCCGATAACTCCATCACCGTTACCGGGGCCGCGCAAGGTTCAGGAACCAAGCTTGTGGCATCGACGTGCGCCGGAGCAAATAAATTTGATCCCAAAACTATGACAGCCAGCGGTTGGAGCATTGCCGGGGGCTCCAGCGGCAGCTACGCGCTGTCGCAGACCCAGGCGGGGACCCAAGGATATACAACTACCGACATACATTGCACCAAGTACAAACCATTTCTTTACAATTTTACCCAACCTTTTACAATCAATACTTCCGCGTTGGCCAACGGTACGTATAATCTGACGGTTTCTGCTTTGGGCGGCAACGGCCTGACTTATTCGGACACTAAATCGTTTACCGTGGCGCATCCTGATTTTACGGTAAGCTGTACGACAGTGACCCAAACGGTAACCCAAGGAAGCAGCACCTCTTACAGTATTCATGCCGACAGTATCAATGGTTTTTCGGGTACCGTTAGCTTGACGTTGGTTAGTCCCCCGTCCGGAGTTAGCACCACGGGTGCTTCAGTCGTACCGACCGGGGACGCTGCTTTGCCGGTCAGCACTACTACAGGAGCGGCCCCGGGAACCTATGTTCTAACAGTTCGGGGAACTTCGGGTAGTTTGTCTCATACCTGTACCACCCAGCTTATTATCAACGCTTTGCCGTTGCCGACTGCTGACCTTAAGGTCAATCAGAGCGACAATCCAGCGTCAATTACTTACGGTGATAATGCAACCTTGGGTTGGTCATCAACCAATTCCACGTCTTGCTCGGTTACCTCCAGTCCCAATGTGGGAAGCTGGAGCGGGCTGGCGCAGGCTGATCCGCCCGGCATTACCACTCCGGCCCTGACTGCTGATACGACTTTCACCCTGTCTTGCACCGGGGCCGGCGGTACGGCCCAAGACCAGGTTCCGGTGAAAATAAAACCCCAGAACCCTCCCCAACCGCCGGGTGTTAAAAACGAGAATAGCGCGCTCAATGCTGCGGTGGCCTGCAATCAGATTCTGATTTCCTGGAGCGCCGCAACTGGCGCGGAAAGTTATCGCGTCTTCCGCAGTCCCAACGCACCCAACAACCTCGACAACAACCCGGCCAATGCCATTCAAATTAAAGATTTCGGTAATCCGCCTACTCCGGCTAATCCGACCTCATTTACTTACATTCCGGCTGACAGCGCGCCGCATTATTATTTTGTTGAGGCCTACCGCGGGAACGGCGATGTCGCTCACACCTCGGCGCGCGTAGTTTCCGACTCACCAGTGGCTGTCAGCGGCTGCACCAGCGCGCTGTTTACCGAAAAAGACATTAGTTCCGTTAATGGCGTGAGCAATGATTCAGCCGTGGCCTGCCAAAATGATAGCGGTCCGCTTAGCGTTTCCGGATTAAAATTCATTAAATCCAATGATAGCATTACTTTTACTATAAGGGGATGCAACGATACGGGTGAAGCCGACATAAATAATTTCACCATTGCCGACACTATGACTAATCTCCTGCCGCCTTCGGTGACCGATCCCAGTCAGGTACTTACTGACTATGTGCCCCCAGCAGGAACTTTTAGCTATGCCGGCGCCTGCGCCGGGCAACCCCAACCGACAATCAACGGCAGTGATGGTTCTTATACTTTGAGCTTCTTTAGCAGCGGCAGCTTGACCTTGCCGGCCGGCCAGATTTGCAGCATCACTTATACAGCGAAAGTTCTGGTGCCTAGCTATAATATCCAGGCTTACCTTCGTTTCCAGAACACAGCCATAGTGAGCGGTACGGATGACGGCAATGGCGAGTCCGTGTCCGGGAACCCCAAAACGCCTTTGTCTCTCTTTTCCACCGGCATCTTGACTTCGCCGAATCGCAGCGAGAATCCCTAAGCTCAAATAAGCTTAAAATAAAGATTGATATGATTGTTGCCTGGCGAAAGCATCTTACAAGGATCACCGCGGTTATTTTTTGTGCCAGCGTCATTTTATCGCTGGCGCCTGCCACGATTGCCGAAGAACCGGCGGTTCTGCTGGACTGGGGCAATGGCGTAACCACGAACTGGACCAATCCGTGTGGCGGGTATGCTGACAGTACTAATAATTGGATTATTGATCACGTTTGGACGCTGGCCAATTATGGTAGCCAGACGGCGACTAACGTATTGGTGCAAGGCAGCGAGGCCGGGTCATTCGGCAGTTCGCCCAGCGGTTTCTTGTCTTTTAGCGTCAACCAACCTTACGAACCATCTCTCCCAGCGCCTTACAACGTAGCGTATGATTGGCGGATTGATTCTATTGGGCCTGGAGATTCGGTTAGCATTAGTGTTCACGCTGTAATTCCGCCCAACCAGTTTTACGAGATGAGTGCTAACATTGTTAGCGCAGATCAGGGGATTGGCAGTCCGCCTAATATGGGCGTGGGCTGTTCATATCCCGGGATAACGGGGGGTCCGGACGGCACCACTGGTACAGGCAACGGCGGCGAGCCCAATGATTTTTCCGTGGATTGTACGCCGTTGACGAATACTGCCGCGCAAGGCGCTGACGCGGCCTATCAGGTTACCGTCACGCCCAACGGCGATTTTAATAGTCCCGTGATCTTAATAGCCAATGGGGTTCCCGCGCCCGCCACGCACGGCTTCAGCCCCAACAATATGGTTGGCGGTTTGTTTTCCTGGTCAAGAATTATGACCGTAAGCAATACTCAGGAAGTTTCTCCCGGCACCTATACCCTCACTTTCTTCGGCTCTTCCTCCGGTCAAACCACGAACGGCCAAAACCATACGGCCGATTGCAATCTCCAAATCCAGCAGCCCAATCAGCATACCTTGAATGCTCGGGTAGTCGGTACGGGCACCGGAAAAGTAAGTGCAAATCCGGCGGGCAACCCACCCATAACAAATTGTTCCTCAAGCTGCAGCGGCGATTTCCCTAATGGCGCTTCGGTTACCGTAACCGCCTTGGCGGACAGCGGCTCAACTTTTGCCGGATGGGAAGACGGCGCGTGCAGCGGAACAGGCGCTTGCACGGTACAAATGACAATAGACACTATTATCACCGCCAGATTTTCTGCAGATAGTGGTACCGGTTCAGGTACCGGTTCAGGTACCGGTGACGGCACAGGTTCAGGAACAGGACCGGGCGATGGCACCGGCTCTGGCAGCTCTAGCGGAAACGGGTCAGGAACCGGCAGCAGCGGCAATGGCGGCACAGGAAGCAGCGGAAACGCCACCGGTACGAGCGGAAGCAATACACCGCAATCGCCCTCAAACGTGCGGGCCAACAATGGCGCCTGCGAACGCATTACGGTTTTATGGAGCGCTCCTCTGGGATCGGACTCGGTAACCGGCTATCATGTTTATCGTTCTCCCGACGGGAACAATTGGCAAAAATTGACTTCCGGGGGTCCGTTAAGCAGTCTCATTAATAGTTTTACGGATACGTCCGTGAGCGCCAACTCCAGCTATTATTACACTGTAACCGCGCTGAATGGCGGCGACGAATCGGCTAAAGCCCAGCTGGCTATAACGCCGGTGAATGTGCGGCCTTGCCTGCCTGATTTATCAAGTTCAGATAAAGACGTTATGGCGGTCAACGGGCAAAATAATGTTATTAGCGGCCATTTACCGATTCCTTGTTCTAATGTCACCGATGCGGTTAAGGTGGCAGATTCTTTTCGTGAAGACGATGTCGTCAAATTTTCTATTAACATTTGCAACACCGGCGACCGCGGCGCCGAAAACTTAAGTTTTATCGATCAGCTGACGAATCTGACTGAACCGGATAATGGCTGGCAAACAACTTACAATGGTTTTCCTGTAACACCGGAAGCCAGCGGCCAGGCGCCCAACCAACTTTTGACTTTTTCTAATTTAGGCAACATTCCCGCGCCAGCGGCTCCCAACACCGTTGAGTTTCGGGTTTTATCATTCCAGGCTAAAGTTACGGCGCCGCGGCCGAATGCCACCGGCGAATTCCGGTTCCAGAACCAGGGCAATATTTTGATGAACGGCGATCCGGCTAAGCACGTTCAGTCGCCGCCGTACGTATTTCTGGCTGGCCCTTCGATTCCGCGGCGCAATGAAAACGCGCCGTAAAATAAATCGGTAAGGGGATGAGGGATGAGCGGTAAGGGGGCTTGATTGACGATTTTATCTTCAGCTTGTTATAATCCAAACTAGGATAGCAGGCTAACAGAAAGGTCGAAGCCACTCCAAACTAGACTATCATGAAAAGCCAACAGTTATGGAACAAGACCAGGAATTTGTTGAGTATATTGTTAAGGCCTTAGTTGATAATCCGGGCGATGTTAAGACGACCCGCACGGTCGATGAAATGGGCGTGCTCATTACTTTGTACATTAATCCGGCCGACATGGGCACGGTTATTGGCCGCATGGGTCAGACCGCCAAAGCCGTACGCACCTTGCTTCGGGTGGTCGGCGCCAAGCACAAGGCTCGCGTAAATTTGAAGATCAATGAACCGGAAGGTTCAACCCGCGGCCCGCGCGGCGGTGATCAGGGGGGCGGCCACCAGTCATCGGGTCCAGTCCCAGCCAGCGGGGTTTTGGGTACCGTGGGCGATTCCAGCAGCGACGCCATAGACGACTTCAAGCTCTAAATTTTTTTAGATGATAAAATCCGCACGCCACCATTAGGTGCGGGTTTTATATGACGTGAATAACTTAGCATCAACCTTTTTTATTGTGGCTTTCGATACCCAAGTAAGTGATTGAATATTCGCAACGGCGCAGATCTATAGTTTTAAGATGAAAAAATCTTTTCAAATAACCGTGCTTACATTGTTTCCAGAGTTTATCGAATCGTATAAGCGGTTCGGGATTATTCAGCGCGCCATTAAGAAAAATTTAATAAAACTTGAGGCGATAAATTTGCGCGATTTTGGTTTAGATGCCCGCGGCACCGTGGACGACCGGCCCTACGGCGGCGGCGTGGGCATGGTGTTGCGGCCGGATGTTTCGTACAAGGCCATTGAGTTTTGGAAACAAAAGGTGGAGAGTAAGCGTGGAAAAGCCGTAGGCGAAGCGGTTTTTGCCGGCCAGCGCCGCCGCCGGCCGACGCCGTCGGCTAAGCGGCGGCCCGG
The DNA here is from genome assembly GCA_964372905.1 of uncultured Candidatus Saccharibacteria bacterium. Taxonomy (GTDB): domain Bacteria; phylum Patescibacteriota; class Doudnabacteria; order UBA920; family UBA920; genus CAYJQY01. The sequence goes on along the minus strand of CAYJQY010000018.1, from coordinate 3,949 downwards.
CAAGGCGCGGATAATTTTGCTTACGCCCCAGGGCAAGCCTTTCGCGCAGAGCGACGCGCGGCGCCTGCTGAAATATCAGAACATTTTGCTTATCTCGGGCCGCTATGAGGGTTTTGATGAACGGATTCGCGCGTTCGTGGATGAAGAAATTTCTGTGGGCGATTATGTGTTGATGGGCGGCGAGTTGCCCGCGCTGGCCGTAACCGAAGCGGTCATTCGCCTCATTCCCGGCGTGCTGGGCAAGCTGGAATCCGCGGACAGGGAATCGTTTGCTCCCTGGCCGAAAATGCTTTTGGGATCGGCGCGCCGCCTTCTGGAATATCCGCAGTATACCAAGCCGGAAATTTTTACGCTGCCGCTTGCAGCGCTAAAAGATGAAAATCAAAAAAAGCGGCAAACAAAAGGCAAAATGAAAATAATGCGCGTGCCCAAAATCCTGCTCACCGGACATCATGAAAATATCGAAAAGTGGCGCATAGCCGAAGCCATAAAGCGCACCAAAAAGCGCCGCCCGGATATAATCAGCCAAAACCCGCCCGGATAAATCCACAGGCGGGTTTGGTAAACGCAGGTTTACGCAGAGTCCTGACAAATCTTGTAACATAATTATAGCTGTCGCTAAAATTATGTCAAGAGTTTTGCTGGCGGGCCTAGGGGGAATTGAACTTCCGCAACAAGGCTTGTCAAATCCCTATTCGCGTAAACCTACCAGGCCCACTGGCGGCATCATACAATATCTGACTTCAATTCACGCTAAACTGCAATTAGAATGTTTCTAAAATGTTCAGATTAACTGTGGATATTTACAAAACGCGACTGGATAAGTTTTTGGCCGAACAGTTGCCGCAGATTTCTCGCGCCCGGATTCAGCGCGACATCGCGGCCGGTTTGGCGGCCGTGAATCATCAAACCATAATTGAACCCAAGCACATTGTTCGGGCCGGCGAAGTTGTTGAATATAATTTTAAAAAAACTTCAGTCAAAAAAATTTCGGCCAAAAGTCTTCCCATCAAATTGTTATACAATAATCATGGCTTGTTGATTTTAGATAAGCCGGCCGGACTTTCCGTGCACCCGGGCGCCGGCGTAAAAGGGGATTCTTTGGCCGAGGCGCTGTTGTATCATTTTAAGGATATAAAAGGCGTGGGCGAGGCCAGCCGGCCGGGCATTGTGCACCGGCTGGACAAAGACACCAGCGGCGTCATGCTAGTAGCTCGGACGCCAGAAATGTATGAATACTTGAAAGATGCGTTCGCCGAGCGCAAAATAAAAAAAGAATACATTGCCCTAGTTTTAGGGAAGATGGAAAAACCTCATGGCTTCATAGAAACCCCCATCGGCAAGAGCAAAAGCGATTTCCGCAAGCACACCACCAAAGACATGCTCCAGCCCAAAGACGCGCTCACCGAGTACCAAGTGCTTGAATTTTTTAAGCTTTCAGGCCGCCGAGCCGCCTCTGCCGGGGATTTAAGTTTTTCAAAAAAAGCTTCCTCCGCCCTGTCATTGCCGCTAAATTCAACGCTTGACTATTACACCTTGGTTAGGGTAAAATTGCATACAGGCCGAACACATCAAATTCGTGTTCATTTTTATTCGCTCGGCCATCCGCTGGCCGGCGATAAGCTCTACGGCGATAAGCTTTACGGCGGCAAGCGCGCCGAACTTCCCGACCTTTCGCGCCAGTTTCTCCACGCCGCCAGCATAGAAGTTAAACTGCCCAACGGCGCGTGGATTGAAGCCGAATCGCCGCTGGCCGATGACCTGCGCCAGGTTTTGAAGAATTTGAATTCTAAAATTGTTGATAAATTATAAAAGTTGTCGAGCCGAATTGCCCAGGCAGCAGCATTTGCACCGAGAAACATAAGCGCAACTCTGCTGCTGACGGGCAATCGGCGAGACAACCTGAAACCATATGCCCATTGTTAAACATTTAAAAGCTTCGCAAGTGCGCGAACTGCCGGAATTCCGGCCGGGCTACACGGTTAAGGTCCATCAGCGCATTTCCGAAGGCGGCAAAGAGCGCGTCCAGATGTTTCAAGGCTTGGTCATCGCTCGCAAGGGCGGCCACGGCGTAAACGCTACATTCACTGTGCGGAAAATCGCCAGCGGTGTGGGCGTAGAGCGCATTTATCCCTTGCACTCGCCCAACATTGTCAAGTTGGAAGTAATTAAGGACGATAAAGTCCGTCGCGCCAAGCTCTATTATGTGCGCAAACGGCAGAGCAACGCGCCGCGCACAAGAAAGCTAAAATAAAAAACTCCCGATTTGCGGGAGTTTTTTTATAAGCCGCTAGACAATAAATTCCAGGCCTATTTTCCCGCCCGCCGGCTTAGCCCAATTTTCCAGACCATCAACTCTATGCCCGAATACTTTAACTTCCTGGTGATTATCACTGAAGGATTTGGCAATGTTATCCACAGAGGTTTGCAATTTTGAAAATTTTTCATCCATGTTTTGCATACCGGCATGAAACTCCTCTTTGGTAACAAAGACTTCTTTCAGGTATTCAATCAATTTATTGATATCTTTGGCGGTTAGCATAGTGGAATTATTCTAAAACACAGAAAATTTTTAGTCAATCCGGCAAATTGATGAGCATTTGAAAAGTCCTTGAGATTTTGTTGATATTGAGTTTGCCCTAATATGTTTTTAGGCCTTTTTTACAGCAAGGCTATCCGGAAACTCCTATAGAGCCATAAAAATTTAAGTAATATGGCGATAATTTGGGTTTTAGGACAGACTCATCGTTACTGATTATTGATAAGATTATTTTACCGCCAGACAACCTTGCCAATTATATCCTCGCGCTGTACCGAACCAAAATCGCGGCTGTCATAACTGTCGGCCGGGTTATCGCCCAGCAGAATATAGCCGTCACTTTCAATTTTTGAAATTCTTTTTATGCTTAATCGGCCTGCTTGGCCGGTTTCACGCGCCGCCGCATTCCCTTCAAGCTCACCGGCGCGCCCCGAGCCGAGGCGGGCTTCATGATCCCGGAACACCACAATGTCGCCGGGCTTCAATTGTCCGTTCGGCCCTGTTCGCACCAGCACGAACGAGCCGGCTTTTAGTGTCGGCTCCATGCTGTGTCCGCGCACGCGCAGAATTTTAAAAGGCAAGAACATGTATCATTCCAGAAGAATTTATCAATAACGGAGTTTCGCGGGTTCAATCCCCGTCCCGCCCACCACTTGACAACTCCGCGGCTAGTAATAAAGTATTAACAGATGTCAGTCTGGAGTAAATGACCGTCTTGGTCAGAAACTTCAAAGCCGTCCCTGCAATGGGGCGGCTTTCTATAATGTATGAGTTTTGGATGCGTGAATCCCGCCCATCTTGAGACCATAGCCAATCGCGCTGCCGCAATTTACTAAAGGTTAATGCCACAACATTAGAGCCGCAGAAGTTTACTTTTAATCATTAGCTCTTTAGATTGGGATAAACCATTTCGGCTTCTGGTTTGTACGGTGCCTTGGCCCGATAAGTTTTTACGCCTTTGCTGTCCCAGAAAATTTCCGCGAATTTATTCACGGCCTCTAGGAGTTTTTCGCCATTTGTGCGTTCCGCGGTTTGCCGGCACTTGGAGCCCAGTTGCATAATCTCGCGCACCAAATCGTTGAGTTCGGGCCGTTTTTGGAGATGTTCGGCTTTGAAATAATCGCCCCAGATCACGCGGATTTCCCGCTTCACAAGTTCGGCGTGTTCTTCTTTAATGTTCACGGCGCGAATAATGTTGTTGCGCAATTCCAGTTCGTCGTGCCCGCCGTGATCCGCTTTATTGAGCTGTTCCGCCCGGCCGCCATGCTCCTGCTTGTTAAGCTGCTCGGCGTGCTCGCGCATCAGGTCCATCATCCTAATTACGGTGAGCGCGCCAATCTGCGCCTGGTGCGGATCGTAAATGCCGCAAGGATAGTCGCAGTGGGCAAAGGCGGTGTCCGCGCCGGCCAA
>CAYJQY010000017.1:0-10186 GCA_964372905.1 uncultured Candidatus Saccharibacteria bacterium | reverse complement strand
GGAGCGGAGTTTGGCGAGCCCTCGGCCACCGTAGCGGTTCAGGTCTCCGGTCAGCCGACAGAGCCATTGCCCTCCTATGACTACTCTTATGCCGGTTACCGGGAGGGAAGCCCCGTTCCTTATAGAGCGCGCACTGTCACTCACCCGTTTGCCGCCGGCCGGTTTACGCAGGACAGCCAAATAAAGCTTACCACTGGCAATGTCTTGCGCGGACAGGGTCCGGATAAGACAGTGCTGTACTTTCCGCGGGGTCTTCGAGACCTGTTCGGCCGGTGCACCGACTACGATGATGTTGACTGTTATCAGTGGAGTGACGGCTTAATTGAGGCAACTGGTTCGGAAATCGGCATAGAAGATGTTACCATTGAATTTCCTGCCCATGTTTGGTTTCACTGGTCTACCACCAACCAGAGCTACAATGGACCCAACTTTAAGGCCTGCACCAACTGTTGGATGAAAAATGTCGTCATAAAAAATGCGGATGTCGGCGTATCATTTAGTCATAACACTAGTTATGTAACGGTAGAGGAGGTGGAAGTATATGCTAACCCAAGCGGCGCCCATAGTCATTATAACTTTACCGCTAGCGATCACTCACTGGTTATCAATTTTAAGGCCATTGGTTCTTCCGCCCATGGACTGGTCGGGAACTGGGGAGGAAACGACAATGTCTTTGCCAGCGGCTTTCTGGACAATGTCCCCTTGGAACCTTATCATAACGGTCCGATTATCGGGAAATTCCTGTACTCTTATATTCAAGGAAGAATTCAAGGAATTCAAGGCGCTTCATCCGGAGCAGATGTTTTGTACTGGAATGTCGGTTTGATTGACTCCGTCGGCCAGGGTGGCCTCCGTTTTCCTTTAGATGTTTACAAAGCCCAGTTAGAAGCGCGGCAGTAAAATATCCACCGAATATCCACTGGCAAAATTTTTCCTCTCGGCCAAGCCAAAAAATCATACAAAAAAACTCTTGACCGCCCCGCCCGCAGGAGTATGCTATAAGCAGAAAGGAAGTAACAGATGCAACAAGGGGTAACAGAGCCTGGCTTTTCCCGAATTTAATGCGGAAAGCCAAAGGCGCTTAAGCCTTGTGCACCTGCCGCCGGCTTTCGCGGTCGGGGCAGACCAAAAAGACAATCGCATATGGAAAAGCCACAGGCATACTAAAAGCAGGCCACTCGTGCAAACGACAGGCCTGCTTTTAGACCGTTGCGGTTATTTGCTGTTATTAATTTTTCGTGCTATAATGGCCGTAACATCATTTAACATTCATTTATGGAACAAAATCATTTTTATCAAAAACCCAGTACCTGGCTGGGGTTGAGTTTCCTGACCGGGGCCACGGTCATGGTCGCGGCGGTTGCCTTGGTTGGCGGCGGCTCGGGAGTCCAGAGTCCTTATGGCACTTCGGCTGAAGCTAATGCGCTGATGTCCCAAAGCCCTGCGCCAGTCAGCGTGGTTATCAGCCAGCCAGCAGACGGCGAAGTCGTAACCAGCCGGGACCCGGTGGGTATTAGCGTAACGGCCAGCGCAATTGGCGGCGTTCAGGGTATTGCCATTTGGGTAGATGACCAGCTGGTGAAAACTTGCGCCGGCGCCCGGTGTCTGGTAGTCATAGCGGCCGGGGCTTTGCCGGCTCTGCCCACACACACCATTCAGGCCATGGCCACCGGACTTGATGACCAGACCGGCAGCGCCTTGCGCCGCTTTTCCGTGGTGCCTGCTCGATAAAATAAGAATTTTTAACGCTCCGATGGCTATCGGAGCGTTTTCGCTTGCAAAATTTTTCTGGTTGTGCTATAATGTAATAAAGTAGATAACTCGCAGGTTTCGCGTAACGAAACCGCCTGAAACAAAAAAATCAAATTAAAATCAGGAATATTTAAAGCAGCATGATTGTCCGCGACATCATGACCCCCCGCGTCATCTCGGTTAGCCCCCAGACCCCCATTCATGAGGTGGCCGAACTCCTGGAGAAGTTCCACTTCACCGGAGTTCCCGTGGTGGATGTCAAAAAGGTCGTAGGGCTGATTGCGGAACGGGACTTCATCACTTCAGACTCCGACCTCTATCTGCCCACCTACATCAAACTGCTCACCGATCTGGACTTTGTCAGCGGCGATAACAAACGGCTCCCCAAAGAGGCCCAGAAGATCATCAATGCCAAGGCCTCTGACATCATGAACCCCCAGGTTATTACCGTACCCCCGGACATGACCCTGCAGGACCTGGCCGAGACCTTTGCCGCCAAAAGAGTCAATCCCATTCCGGTGACCGACAAAGACGGCAACATTCTGGGCATAGTGTCCAGAAGCGATCTCATTAAGCTGTTTTCCAAGAAGCATTTGTATGCAACCCTCGGAAAGTAAGGCGACCAAATACGCAACAACAATCATTTTAAAGGTATCCCGCGCGCGGCAATAATCCAAGAAAAAGAAAAAAAGAAAAAAGCTGCATAAACAGCCATAAAATAAAAAAATATTTTAAACTAAAATCAAACGCAATTTATGAAAAAACGAGTACGGCACGAAAGCGGGCAGCGCCCCATTGACGCCAGCGCGTCCACGGTCTACGAAAGTTTAACCGGCAGTTTTGCCGTGGTGAGCAAAGCCCGCGCCAAATTTTGGCTGACCGTGGCCATAGCGCTGTTTATTGCCGGTTTTATAGCGGCCATTTTTTATGTTTCGCACGGTAATAACAATTCGGATCTTTACGCCGCTATTCCCGCGAGCAAGGTGGAAGCGGCCAGCAATGCGGTTGATCTCACAAATAAGCTAAAGGATTTAAATAAAACAGCGTCGCGGCGGTTTGCCAGCCGGACAAGAAAGACTGCCGCCCGGGCGCAAATGGCCCCGGTCGCGCAACAACGCGTCGCTGTATTGGAAAATCTTATAACTAGTTGCGGCCAAAACGCGGCTACTTGCGTAACGCCAGCGCTTCTACCCGATTCGGTGCGGTCAAATTTGGCGCTGTTAGGAATGCCGGTGGAAAAGGTGCAAAATTCGGGTGCAGTTACCGGCACGCTTTTGCTCGTTCACGGGGATGATTTCTATTATGGCACTTCATCATTAATCAAACCTGTCCTCAAGACTGCCGACGGCACTTTTTTAGATTATTACGGCAATACTAATGGGATTACTCCGGGCAGTAAAGTAGCCTTGGGCAAATCGGTAGAAGTCAATAATTTAGTGGTGCCGCTTGAAGCGACGCGCATCACCCAGTCGGCGCCATTGGCCCTTCCAATTACCGGACCCATAAAATTAGCCATAATCCCTTTTGGAGTCGACGATATCGACACATTAAATTATAGGGCAAGCAATCTTAGCGCATACTATAACAGAGTAGCGCATGGAGCGATGAATTTAGAAGTCACGGTATTGCCTGTGGTTAACGAGAGCGTAAGTGTTACTTGCCCTGCGAATTGGAACGCTTTATTCCAAGCCGCGAATTCCCCTGCCGGGTATGATTACCATATGTATGTGGTCAATGGTAAAAAAACCAATAACATCGGTGGTTGCGCGGTACTAGGAGGCACCGAAACTATAATAGCTTCCGACATGCCGCTGGTAGTCTATATTCATGAACTAGGGCACAATTTCGGGTTAAGTCATTCTCCTGACCGTGGTAACCCGATGTATTATACATTCAGCACCATTTCAAATGAGGCAAGTGATATTCCCGATCTTAACGATGCACAGAAAGTTCAGCTAGAGTGGTCTAATGGTGGTGCCCCAACCCCCACGCCAAATCCAAACCCCAACCCGACCCCCACCCCCACACCCAACCCAAGTCCCAATCCCACCAGCGGTGAAGGTGGTACCTTGAATTTGGTGTGCCCTTCCGAAGTCATCCAAGTCAATCCTGGCTTTACGACTACAGTGACTATAGGCGCTCAGGGTTCATGGCCTTACGGGTTGTATGTATTCCGGCGTTTTGGCCGCGGCACCAGCGTCGTGACCTGGCAGCAAAATGCCCATATTCCCCAGGTACCGGGTGAAGCCACTTTACCCATTTCCGTGGGTCAGCCGGGCGATGCTCCGGGCACGACTTATACGGCAATTATTTTCGGCAGTTTTGATGTCAAACCTATTACTTTACCTTTCCCCAGCGGCGTCGAGTGCATCATTAACTTTAGGGCTCAAAGCAGCTCAAGCGCCGGGGGACAATTCAACCTAGTCTGCCCAACTACACCGCAGTACTTGGCGTTGCCTCCGGAATCCCAGCAGTCGGCAATTGGCCAGACCGCTTTTGCCCCCACGGTAACCGGTAATTTCAGCGGAGTAGTAAATTATACGGCCCGGGTCAATCCCAATCTTGCCGGTGGCGGCACTAATCCCATACAAATCAGTCCAAACTTCAGTACCGTGCCCGGAGGAGTCGGCATAACCGTACTAGCCAATAAGGGTAATGACCGCCCGGGATTATACACTGTGACAGTTACCGCTGTTGGCGCCGGTGTACAGCGGACCTGCGATGTGCCGGTTTGGGTTTTGCCTTCCGGGTCTCAGGTGCCGCCTGGCGGTCCTCCTTCCACGGCTCATCTGACTGCCAACAGCCAGGACACCGAGATCAGCATTCAGGCTGGCACTAGGGTCATTTTGGCCTGGACCTCGAGCAATGCCGACCGTTGTTTCTTGAGGGGATATCGCGGGCTGACCTTGGTGACCGAAGGGCTTCCTTTCATTATTAGCGTTGCGGGTTCAACTACCGTTACGCCCAGCGAGACTACGCTTTATCAGGTAAGTTGTTACGCGCCAGGAGCTAGTACTCAAGGACCCCCTGCTTCGGCGGCCAGCCAGGTTAATGTCCGGGTGCATTCCGGCACGGGCTCCGTGAGCTGCGGCCCGCCGGCACAAGTGGTATTTCACGGCCGCAACTTCAGCGTCACCTGCAGTGTGCAGAATGTGTCTGGCTCCGTTGACTTTGCTTTTGAAGACGGTTATGTTCGGCCGGGAATGTCTTGTATTGATGTCACACCGGTTTCCGGCCTGACCGGAAAACCGGCGGGTGGCGCCCAACTCGACTTCCGGTCGGATATCCACAGCGGTAAGTGCAACGCCGTATACATTATGAAGATTACCGCCAGATCAGGAGGCAGTATTATAGATTCGGATACAGTATCCTTGAATATTGGGGAGATTGGTACCCCGGGGCCGGCTAATCCGCTGTTGTTGAGCAACACTCAAATCAGTGTTCAGGCCGGTCAGACCGTTGAAGTTACAATTTCCGGTGGCAATACGCCTTACCATTTTTACGATAATGTTTTCGGCGTTGCTGACGGGCGCCCGAATCCGGCCTTTGCCACCGCGGTAATCGAAGGTGATAAGCTGAAGGTTACGGGTGTCGCCGCAGGCTCAACAGCGGTTACGGTCGTTGATTCTTTGATGTTTCAGGGTGAGCCAACGCCGCGCTCGGCTTCTGCTCCCATTACCGTTACCGGCGCCGCCGGGGTTGCGCCCGTATCGCCACCACCGCCGCCACCGCCACCACCGCCGCCGCCGCCGCCACCGCCGCCACCACCGCCGCCGGCCAATCCCAGTGTGAGCATTACCGATGTGTGGGATCGCGCCATTGTGACCGGGGACTTCAGTATTACCGCCGTGGCCAGCGCCGCCGCGCCGCCGATTAAGAAGATCGTTTTATATGCGGATGATTTTCCGGTCGGGACTTGCGCTGATCCTGTTGTCCCGATATGCACAGGCACAATTATGACCGGCGTGTGGGCGCGGGGCAGCACTCATATCATTACCGTTTCGGTCAAAGACAGCGGGCCGGAGGGCTTCAATAAAGGCTATGCAAGCGTGACGGTTCGCTATCAGCCCTAAATATGGAGATAACCAGTTCCGCTTTTGCTGCCGGAGGCGCGATTCCGGCGCAGTACACCTGCGATGGGAAAAATATCAGCGTGCCGCTGGCCTTTTCCGGCGTTCCGGCCGGGGCCAAGAGTTTGGCTTTGACCATGGATGATCCGGATGTACCCAAAAATTTAAAGCCGGATGGGATGTTTGACCACTGGGTGGTGTTTAATATGCCGCCGGATACGGCCGGGATTGCCGAAAACAGTACGCCGCCGGGCGTGCAGGGCAGCAACGGCGCGGGCAAAGCCGCTTATACCGGGCCGTGCCCGCCGGACCGCGAGCATCGCTATTTCTTCAAGCTTTATGCTTTGGATATCATGCTGGATCTGCCGGCTGGCGCTACCAAGGCCCAGATTGAAGCTGCGGTGCAGGGGCATGTGCTGACGCAGGCTGAACTTATGGGGAGATACAACCGGCCAAGCAACAAAAAATAATCAGCCATATATTTGCTTTATTTGTAAGGGAAGGCTACAATAATTCATGTTAATGTTCAAAATTAAGCACAATCCATAATGCAACGTACTATGGAGAGAAAGGTCAAAAAATAATTATGAACAGAGAAAGAGAAACAGACTCTATACTACCTGGCGCAGAAGAATTTTCAACAGGGGGGGGTAGCAAGGATGTAACAAGAGGGACAGGACTTTCTCAAGAATTACTGGATGGCCTTCGCGGTCTTAGGCCACAAGTTGAGGAAATTAGCGCATTAATTGAAAAAAAAATTCGGGAAATTGAAGCCGATCCTCAACCAGAACCAGGAAGTAATGAAAAAGCCCGATTGCTTCGCAAAGCAGTTAGTAGTTTAAGAGATCTATTTTCAGACAAAATTCTTAATTCCCATGGAAGTATTAAAACGCTAAATAAGTTAGTTCACTTGGTTTTTATTGATCATTTTCAAAGCGATGTCGAATGGAGATTAAGTAGCTATGACAATAAAGACTTATGGAATAAGATTAAGGCTTTGAGAGACGAATATGTCCGAATAGTTCCGGGTGGCGGGGCTATAATGTTACCACCACATCTTACGAACCCCGAGGATTATGCATTAGGCGAAGCCCAAGAGTAAATAAATTTTCTCGTCGTAATTAGGATTTATTTAGGAATTTTTGTAGGAATTTTTTGATGGAGCGCCAGTAGCGCGGCCGCATGGCCAGGGAGCTGGAGAGATGCCCGCCGCGGTTTTGTAGCCAGAGTTCGGCGCCTACGGTTTTGGCGAACTTGGCCACCGGTTGCCAGCGCACGGATTTATCGTCTTTGGTTTGGATGATGAAGAGCTTTGAGCCATCAATGGTTTTTGTCGCGGCAACCGGACTGTAAAATTTGCCGTTTTTTAATTTGTTCCAATCTTTGATTGAGAAGCGATAGGCTTCACCGAAAGCTTCGCGCAAAAACTGCGGCTTGGTATCAAGCCTATCCTGTTTGCCGAGTTTGTTCCAGTCCACCACCGGGCAAAACGCAACGCCCTTGGTCACGCGAGGGTCGCGGCTGGCCAGAATTACGGCCGCGCCGCCGAAGCTGGCGCCGAGCAGAAGCAGTTGTTTGAATTTGACCCGATAAGTTTTTTTGCTTGATAGATCTCTAAAGCCGCGCGGCAAGGCATTTATGACATCCAAAATGTCTTGTTCCGGGGATTGCCGCAAAAATTTTCCGCTGCTTTCCCAGGCGCCGCGATAGCGCGGATGGAAAACCCAGAAGCCTTTGCGCGCGAAAAAAGCCATGAGCGCGCGTTTGGAAGGCATTGCGGGCATGCCGTCGCAGAGGATTATGGCTTTTTGCGGAAGCCTGTGAAAGTCAGGGCGGCGTGGGGCAATGGGGCGCGTCCGGCGTCGTGTTGCGCCATGTGTTGATTTGTGCCAATTTGCCGCGGCCACCGGCATCATAAACTCGGCCACGATGTCGCGGGCGAATCGGGTACGAAATATATGCGCGTTTGCCTGCATGGGGTATATGGTTGCGGGTGAGCTGATATCTCCAAATTTGTCCGTCTATAATAGGCGCACAGGTTTTATTGCCCCGTTCTGATTTCCAGCGGGCCGGTTTCAATGTTGCCGTTGAGTGGCTACTTGGGAACAGCTACTTCCATCATGGGTTTATCGCTCTGTTTGCCGTAGCCGCATTGCGGTCCGGGATCGGGGACCATGCTGCCGTCCGTGGCCTTAACTACTCCTTCGGCCGCGTGCCAGTGGGCCTGGCCGCCATCACAGCCTCTTTCCGCTTCAATAATAAGCTGGTCAACCGGCAGATATTTGCCGCCGTATTCAATGACTTTAATTTTTACAGTTTCGGTTGTTCCGGTTGGTCCGGCCCCGGCGCCTGTAGTGGTTCCGTTGCCCGTTGTGGTTCCCGTGCTAGTAGGAGTGTTAGTTTCGCCAGTAGGGGGGTTAGTGGTTTGATGCTTTTCTTCTGGCGGAATGCATAAATTTTTGCCGAGCTTGCCGTCTTTGCCCGCATCCTTTCTGCCTGTTCCGCCTTTGCCGCCGGCACCCGGGCCGCAGCCGTCACCGCCATCGCCGCCGTTGCCGCCTTGTTCAATGAGCATCTCGCCGTCTGCGCCGTTTTGGTCTTTACCCATGCCGCCCGCGCCTGGTGTAGCTACAGCCGGGCTGCCGTCTCCGCCGTTGCCGCCCGGTCCTTCAGGACCGCAGTTCCCGCCGTGTCCGCCCGCGCCGGCCGTGGCTGAAGCGTTGCCGCCGTTGCCGCCAATGTCTTGGGCTCCCGGCGAGCGTTGCGCCGCGCCGACCAGCGCAGTGGAAGCCTTGCCGCCTTTGCCCGCGGTGGCCGTGGCGTCACCGCCCGGACCGCCGTTACGGCCGCAGCCCGTGCCTGCCCCGCCCGTGCCTGCCACTGCTGTGGCATCCCCGCCGTTGCCGCCGTGGCTGGATCCGATTTCTACATTATTTAGTCCGCCCACCGCGCCAACTACGCCCAATGCTTTAATATTATCCGCGCCAACACCGCCGGTGGCAGTGGCAGAGCCGCCTTTTTGTTCGGGCGGGCCGTCTTTGGCCGTGGCTTTGGCCAGGCCGCCATCGCCGCCGTTGCCGGGATTTATCACCAATGAGCCGGTTATTTCAATACCCTCATCGGCTACCATCTTCATATTACCGGAAGCGCCGCCGTCGCCGGCTTTAGCCGTGGCTTTAGGGTAGCAGTCGGTGCTAGTGATGGCGTTGCCGCCTTTGCCGCCGTTGCCGAGCTTGATGGTGAAGTTATTGATTTTGATGTGGCCGGCATAGGCTAGGAAGCGCCAGGCCGGTTCGCCGTTGTTGCCGTGCCGGTTGCAGGGTTCGCCCTGGTCGCTGTCGCCGGGGCGGCCATTCGGGCCTTCCAAATCAAGATTTTGGATGTTGAGTTTGGATTTTCCGGGGAAGTAAAAAACAATAATCGGCCTGTTGTTGCCTTTGGCCGGAGTGGGGATTTTGATGCGTCCGGCGATGTCTATGGTTGCGGTATCGTCATCATGCGCCAGTGCGGTTTTGATGATGCCAGTTTCAGTTTGGGACTGCGCGGTTTTGATGCCAAATTGGCCGGAGCGCGCAGCGGCTCCAGCGCTGTTGTTGTTTGCCGTGTTTATGTTTTTGTCTGATGTATTTTGTGATGTATTTTGTCCTGCCATTTTTGGAGATGGGTCCGGCGGCGAGGCTACCGGCCGCGTTCGGGATTGAGTTAGGCTTGCCGGCTGGTCTGATGATTGAGCTGATAAGATTTGCCGCGGCAAAGCTTCTGTAGAACTTCCGGCTGTTCCCGAAGCGCCGCCTTCGCCAAACGGCCCGACGCGATTCTTGCCCGTGGGGCTGGCCGCATCTTCGTAAAATTTATTGAGCTGTTCCGGAGAAGTCGCCAAACCGCTTTCGCTGTCTGCAATCTGCACGGCGCCGTTGGAATTAATTTCGGCATTTTCATCCAGCATAAACGAGCCTTCGGCAACAATATTGATTCCCGATTGTTCGGTATTTTCGTTCGTGCAGCTTACGGTTTTTTTGATGGCAATATCGCCCTTGCCGATAATTGTGAGCGGGCCGCGGTCGCAAACGAGCTGGCCGGCCACTTCCAGTTTGCCCTGCACGGTGAGCTTGGCTCCGTTTTTAAGCACGACTTTGCGTCCGGCTTTAACCTGGTAATCGCCGGCAATAGTGGTGTCGGTACTGATGATGGCGGTGCGCGCCCGCGCCAGGCCGTACCAGGCCAGGCCCAGCACGACTACGATTATAAGGGCAATGAGGTATCGCTTATTGGCTAGCGTCATATTTTTTCCTTATTTAGGACTTAGGGCAAGCGCGCAAGTCCTGATTATTTAAAGTTAATTTTATTCTTGCCAAAATTATACC
>CAYJQY010000016.1:0-16449 GCA_964372905.1 uncultured Candidatus Saccharibacteria bacterium | reverse complement strand
CTTGGATCGTCTATCTGGCCACCTTCCCGCCACGACAGTGCGGTATAGCTACCTTCACCGCTGACCTTACCAATGCTATTGACCAAATATTTGGACCGTCGGTTAAGTCAAAGATTGTCGCGATGAATCTTACTGAAGTAAGTCATTTCCCCTATCCTGACAAAGTAATTCTTCAGATAAGCCAACCTTGTGAAAAGGACTATGTTAACGCTGCCAATAAGCTCAATCAGATTGATAAGGTAAAGCTGGTCAATATTCAACATGAATTCGGTATCTTCGGGGGGAAAAATGGCGCACACCTACTTCTCTTTCTGGAAAAACTCCAGAAACCGGTTGTCACTACGTTACACACTGTTCTTCCCTCTCCGGATGAAAGAATGCGCAACATCGTTCAAACTATAATGAAATATTCGAAAGGAATAATCGTGATGACTCACTCCTCAAAGGAAATTCTTGTGAGGGATTACGGGTTAGATTCTGATCGAGTTCAAGTTATTCCTCATGGAATTCATAATGTTTCTTATAGAATCAATAAGCACGCCAAGTCTATTCTCGGCATATCTTACAAATTAACCCTCTCAACCTTTGGATTTCTTAATCCCGGCAAGGGGATTGAATATGTAATCGATGCCTTACCACCGGTAGTAGCCAAGTTCCCTAATGTTCGATTTCTTGTTGCCGGTGTCACTCATCCTGTTGTTCTAGAACAGGAAGGCGAAAACTACCGTAATTTTCTTATCAAAAAAGTTTATGAACTTGGTCTAAACGACTACGTTTCCTTTTATAACACCTACCTTAGTCTAAACGACCTCCTCGGCTTTTTAGAGGCTACCGATGTCTACCTTTCCACCTCCTTAAATCCAAACCAAACTGTCTCCGGCACTTTATCTTACGCCCTTGGCAGTGGTCGTCCGGTAATATCCACAGCCTTTGCCCAAGCCAAACAAGACATCACGAATGAGGTCGGCATATTAATTGACTTCAAAAATCCCCGGGCTTTCACCGATGCCATCATTAAATTATTGGGAAGTGATGAGTTGCGTCTACGGATGGGTAAAAACGCTTATTTCCGCACAAGACACATGACCTGGGAAAATGTTGCCCTTTCCTACCTGAAATATTTCTCGCAATTTGTACCGGAGCTAATCCGAGAGCAAAGAAAACTTCCACCTATAAAGCTTACACATCTGGCTAAATTAACTGACGATTTTGGCATTATTCAGTTTGCCAATCTTACCGAACCGGATCTTTCTTCTGGATACACCTTAGACGATAATGCCCGAGCCTTAATCGTTGCCACTCTCCATTATAAAAAATTTAGGATTCACTCTTCATTAAAACTCGCCTCCATATACCTAAACTTTCTTTCTGGGGTAGCCAAACCCGATGGTCATTTCGATAACTATATCAATTCAAACCGCGCTATTGACGAACAGAAAAATCGCCAGGAAAACCTAGAAGATGCCAACGCTAGGGCCCTATATGCCATAGCACTTGTTTCAACTACCAAACAAATCCCCAAACGTCTAAGACGTCAAGCCCATTTTCTCTTTGAACAGAGTTTCCGGAAAAATATTGCTTTCTCCTCGCCTCGTGCTATCGCTTTTTACATTAAGGCTCTCTATTGTTTGCTTTCGAAATGGAAAGAACCCAAGACTCTCGCTGCCTTAAGGCACTACTGTGAACAACTGGTGGCTCTGTATGAGAAGAGTCACTCGCCGGAATGGGAGTGGTTTGAGCATTATTTAACATATTCAAATGCCATCCTACCAGAAGCGCTCCTCCTCGGATATAAAATAACCGATGAGAGAAGATATCTCGAAGTGGCTGGAGAAACCCTAAACTTCCTAATTAAACACACCTATAAGGATAGTGTGTACATTCCTATTGGCCAAAGCGGCTGGTTTCCCAAGGAAGGGACAAGACAGCAATTTGACCAACAGCCCGAGGATACCACTGCCACCGTAGAAGTTCTCAATACAATGTTTCAGGTAACAAACAGAAAGCATTACAAAGAATTAGCTAACATCGCATTTAACTGGTTCTTGGGGGATAATGTTCTTGGACAGGTTGTCTATGATCGAACTACTGGAGGATCCTATGATGGGGTTGGGGAAAAATCTATTAACCTAAACCAGGGTGCTGAATCTACAATTTCTTACCTTTTAGCCCGTCTTTCTTTCAAAGACTAGATCCAGCGCTTCCTGCTTTTGTGAGGAATGGGTGGCGTTTTCGCAAAGCGAAATACGAAATTCGGCGGTGGCGGAAAAGCGAGGGCGGGCAAAAATTCCTTCCCCCCAACCCCCTTCCTTTTTGCCCGCCCGAGCGTCAGGTTTCGTTCCTTCCGCGCGAAGCGCGGCAATCAATCAAGGTTTTGTTCAAAAAAGGTTCGAACTTCGTTCAGTAATTGCGACCAACAAAAAGCCCTTTTGCAGGAGAGGGTTTTTTGTTTGATAAGAAACATACTATAATTGAAACGAGTAGCGTAGTGACGGAGAGATTATAAAGGTTTGCTTACTATATTTATTAGGCGCCGGAAAATGCAGGTACTTGTCAGCGCCCTCGTCGCGCCTACGGCTGGCTCCTGCGGATGCTTCCAAGACCTGGCATTTTCCGGCGCCTACAAAGCCAGAATTTCTAAAATAATAATAAAATGTTTTTAAGGCTGGGGCGCGAAAAACACAAGTTTTTCCAAGGTTACCGCTATGTTATTGGTTGTGATGAGGTCGGGCGGGGGAGTTTGGCCGGTCCTGTAGTGGCTGCTGCGGTTATTTTAGATTTTTTTAATAAAGATTTTATTACACGCCGCCGTGATTGGCTAGCCGAAATTCGGGATAGCAAGCAGCTTTCGCCTATAAAACGTTCCACGCTGGCACGATTGATCCGCCAGGAAGCCGTGGGATGGGGGATTGGTGTGGTCGATTCTGCCGTTATTGATAAAATAAATATTCATCAAGCTAGTTTGCGGGCTATGAAACTTGCCGTGATGGCCTTGGAGCGCAAGGTTCCATTTGAAACATTGGGGAAAATGTTTGTTTTTGTTGACGGCAAATTTATCATTCCCGGCCTTAAGTATAATCAGGAGGCCGTAGTTGGCGGCGACGCTTTGATAGTATCGCTAAGCGCGGCTTCAATAGTCGCCAAGGTTTATCGCGATAATTTAATGATAAAGCTTGATAGAAAATACCCTGACTATACGTTGGCGCAACACAAAGGTTACGGTACGGCACAACATATTGATCAGATCCAGCGCTTTGGCTTAAGTCCTATACATCGGGTCAGTTATTGTGATAATATAGTGTGACCTAAAGTTAAAACCGGGGAGAGGTACCGAAGTGGTCATAACGGGACGGTCTCGAAAACCGTTTGCTCCGCAAGGGGCACGAGGGTTCGAATCCCTCCCTCTCCGCCATGACAATTTATTATCGGCATGACCCGAGTGCTTAAACCAATGAAATAAAATTATCAAATAAGTTATTACACTGCTCTTCCATCAAAGACTTAGATTCAGAAGCCTCCTTCTTAACTTTTTCGTCATCAAAATCAAAGTCTTTATGAATCCAGTCTTTGTCGATTTCTATAAGTTGTTTTACCATTTCTGGAGTAAATTCGTTATGGAATAACATACCGTAAGTTTTATCTCTATAGCGGAAAGCTTGATTTTTACAATCAACGGACGTTGCGAGAAGAATGGCTTCATCCGGCAAATCAAAAGCATCGCCGTGCCATTGTAAAACTTTTATAGGAGATTTAAAATTCTTAAAGATTTGATCACTCGAACCATCTTTTGTTAACTCAACATTATAATATCCAATTTCTTTAATTCTTTTACCATTTACTACATTAGGATATACTTGAGCTCCCAATACATGAGCTAAAAGCTGACTTCCCAAACAAAATCCTATAATAGGTATCTTACCAAGCGCGGTTTTAATGAAATTGATTTCGTCTTCCTTTGATGGAAATACGTCTTTTCCGTCGTAAACCCCCATCGGCCCGCCCATAACAACCAAAGCATTAAAATCTTTATAATCAGGAATTTTATACGGTTTCCAAAGTTCAATTATATTTAATTGGATTTCTTTTCGCTCCGCGTATTTTGCTATCAAACCAGGGTGTTCGTGTGGAACGTGCTGAAAAACTAAAAATTTCATAAGGAAAGTATATCATATTGTAGACCCGAGTGCCTCAGTTTGAGTATCATAAATGTGCTAGAATACCCTTACTGGGGTTATACCTGTGAGTACTTAACTCGCAAACACCGCCAGAATCTCACCTCCATCGTCATGGTGATTTTTTTGTTTGGAAAGGTTATAATTCAGCCAGCGATATGTTCATCAAGACTTTTGATCAGATCAATAAAAATAGCATCAGCGAGGCAGGCGGCAAGGGCTCCTCGCTGGGCGAGATGACCCAAGCGGGGATCCCGGTGCCGCCGGGTTTTGTTTTGTTGGCTTCAGCTTTCGAGCGTTTTTTAGGCGAAACGAACTTGGGTGTTGAAATAGAGGCTGTCTTGAAACAGGTTAATCACAAAGATATTAACTCGGTTGATAAGGCCTCAAACAAGATTAAAGAAATTATTCTTGAAGCCAAAATGCCTCAAGATTTACGCCAGGCTACGCTTAACGCTTTCAAAAAATTGAGAGCCAAATTTGTGGCTGTGCGCTCTTCGGCAACGGCTGAAGATTCCAAGACGGCTTCTTGGGCCGGGGAGCTGGAAACGTATCTTAATGTCACAGAAAAACAATTTATTAAATCAGTAGTAAATTGTTGGGCGTCGCTGTGGACGCCGAGGGCGATTTTTTACCGTTTCGAGAAAAAGCTGCATAAGAAACCAATCTCGGTAGCGGTGGTTATTCAGAAAATGGTGGAATCCGAAGTTTCAGGCGTTTGTTTTACGGTCCATCCGGTGACCAAGGATCGTAACCAAATGGTGATTGAGGCCGGGTTTGGCTTAGGGGAAGCCATTGTTTCCGGACAGATTACCCCGGACACTTATATCGTCCATAAAAATAACTTTTCGATATTGGATCGAAATATTGCTTACCAAAATTTGGCCATTATGAGAGGTCCGCAGGGTAATATAGAAAAAAAATTAACCGAAAAATTAGGCACGAGACAGAAGCTGAAAGACAAACAAATTATGAAGCTGGCCAAGCTTTGCAAAAAAATCGAACGGTATTACCGCCACCCCCAGGATATTGAGTGGGCCCTGGCCCGGGGCAAATTTTACATCACTCAAAGCCGTCCCATTACAACGCTATAAGCAGTGAATTAAGTTGACGTTAATGAAGGCATCGTACGAAAAGTTAATTAAGGGCAAGCAGTGGTATCACCAACGCTTTGACGGCAGCCCAATGTTCTTGTTTGCGGTGGGCGAAGCGGAAACCAGAATTGAAAAAAGAAAGCCGCGCGGTACCGAGGCCGATGTCAGGGTTAGTTTTTTTTCCCGCGGCAAAGCCGACTGGTATTTGGATATGGTCGATATCCGCCGCGGGACTGATGTCATCATTAGGCTGGCTAAAAAGGATCCCAATGTTTCTGCCAAACTTCTAAAAGTCTGGGAAAAGGACGAAACAGCTTTTGAGGATTTTTTTAGATCCGAATTTCCGCAAATCAATTTGTCCCGGCTATCGCGGAAAGAGCTTCTGAATCTTTGGAAGAGATATTACAGGTTGTTCACGGCGCGTTTCACTTCATCGTCGATTATCGACCACTTTGCTTTGGGCACCGATGAACTGATTGGCCGGATGCTGCGCAAGGGAATCGGCCAATTTGGCGCAGAGTCAGAATTTACCAAGCTTTTTGCCATTGCCACAGCTCCGGTTCGCCAGTCTTTTATTAATCAGGCCGAAATTGATCTGTTGAAAATTATTTTGCATAGGTCCAAAATGACCCTGCCTGATTATCAAAAACAGTATTATTGGATCCAAAACAATTACGTATTGGCTCAAACTCTCACCATTGCGCATTTCAGAAAGGAAATCCAAGCTTGGAAGCGAAGCGGAAAGGATTTAGGACAGGAATTAAAGCGAATCGAACAGACCCCAAGGCAAAATCTGGTAAAAAAACAAAAATTATTTAGGACATACAGACTCTCGCGTCTTTTAAGAACCCTGATTAAAATATCGGAGGATTTTACCTGGTGGCAGGATGAGCGGAAAAGGTCCACTTATTTTAATATTGACATGGGCTCCCGGATTCTCAAAGAAATTGGAGCAAGAACGGGCTATAGTTTGGATGAATTGAAATATGCAGTAGCCCCGGAAATTCATGATTTGATCATTACTGGCCAGCCGTCGCGAAAGGAGCTGCAACAGAGACGAAAAGCGTCAGCATTTATCATTACCAGGTTCGGATATATCGTAAAAACCGGTAAGAAAATGGAAAAGATCGCGCAAACTATGCTTGGTAGCCAAAACTTCGACCACATTCACGATGTCCGCGGTCTAACGGCCTCGCCGGGCCGGGCCATTGGCAAAGTCAAAATTTTGAAGTCGGCAACCGAAGTCGGCAAAATTAAACCCGGCGATATTTTGGTGGCCGTCATGACTCGTCCCGACTATATTACGGCCATGAAAAAGGCCGCCGCAATAGTGACGAATGAGGGCGGAATCACTTCGCACGCCGCAATCGTCAGTCGGGAACTAGGTATTCCCTGCATAATTGGTACTAAAATCGCCACAGAAGTCTTCAAGGACGGGGAAACAGTCGAAGTTAATGCCAATCATGGCTGGGTGAGAAAAGTTAAAGTAGACTCTTTATGAACAGAGTTTATCTGTGGGATTTGGACAATACTTTATTTGAAGAAAATTGGAGCCTGCGGCTTGTGGGCTAAAGACAACTACTGGGAAATTGGCAGTTTGTATGATATCCTGGAACAGGAAAAGGCCTTAGTTAAGAATTAATTTTGTTAACAATGCCAGTCCGTCACCTTATTTCTTCTCAAGACTTGACCAAAGCCGAATACGACGAAATTTTTCGGCGCGGATCAAAATTTTTAAAGCAAGGTATTCCGCCCCATCTCATGGAAGGCAAAGTTGTGGCCACCCTATTTTTTCAACCCTCGACCCGCACCCAGGCCTGTTTTCAGTCGGCCATGATTAGAAGCGGCGGCGGTTGGTTAGGGGTCACCGATGCCAGTAACACTTCCATGGATAAGGGCGAAACTTTGGAAGATACGGTTCGCACTTTCGGCGGCTATGCTGACATAATAGTTTTGCGGCATCCGCAAGAAGATGCCACTGAAGTCGGAGCCAGAAGCTCGCGCGTGCCGGTTATCAACGGCGGTAATGGCAACAAGGAGCACGCCCTCGCCGGCGGCATGCTGCTGTTTAACATCTATCATTTTTTGGGCCGCCTGCAAGGAATCAAGCTGGGGGCCTATGGCACCGCCGAATTTAGCCGCGGCTTTAAATCGGCGGTTACTGTCCTTGGTTACTATGGGGCCGAAGTTTTTATTGATGACCTGGACGGCAATTTCCCTTTACCCAAAGACGTGGAAGAGCAGGCCTTAAACAATGGATTGAAATCAATCAAATATGATAAGCTGGGTAATTTTATCGGGGATATCGATTGGTTAATCATCCCTAACGCAGTGCCTACTGTCCATATTACGGACCAACAGGACGAGGCTCTCAAGCAACACTATCACCCAATTAATACCAGCCACATGAAAAAACTGCGCCCCGATGCTTTTTTGGATATGATCACCCCCTGCGTGTTCGAAATCGAAAAAGATGTTTATCCTGACCCCCGGACCGTGTTTACCAAAAAGGAAATCCACACTGAATACGCTTTGGCGTTAATGACCCACTATTTGGATATAAAAGTTGATTGATTAAAGAGAAGACACCGTCGATATTTGCTGGTGGGCAATAAAGCGTTGGTGGTGTTTGTAGACATCCTTGCTCTTATTTGAGGATCAATCCTCCGGTCCACAATGGAATATATTGATCTTACCCACACTTTTATTTCTGCCATGCCGGTTTATCCAGGTGATCCTTTGCCTGTGATCAAACAGATTGCGAGTTTAGATAAAGATGGGTTCATTGACCAGGAAGTTAGAACAGGCATGCACGTTGGCACCCATTTGGACGCGCCGCAGCATTTTATTGATGGAGGAGCTGCGGTTGCGGACATTGACCCGGCGCGGTTGATGGGGCGGGGGGTTTTGGTGGACGCGCGCGGCAAAAATTCCATTGATGTTGACGCGCTGGATAGGATGGAAATTCAGCCGGGCGATATCGTATTGATCTGGAGCGGCTGGAGCAGCAAATTTGGCCCACCGGATTATTTTGAGAATTATCCGCAACTGACCGAGGCGTTTGCCATGAAACTGGTGGATAAAAAGATCAGTATTGTGGGTATGGACTTGCCAAGTCCTGATAAACCGCCGTTTTCCATCCATAAAACTTTATTAAAAAATGATATTCTTTTGATAGAAAATTTAACAAATCTTGAGAAACTTTTTAGTTTCACGACATTCAACGTCATCGCCCTGCCGCCCAAATGGCCAACTAATGCCGCGCCGGTGCGGGTAATTGCCAGGATTGATTGATTTGAAAAAAATTCTTCTTCTTTACACTTCAGTAGGATTGGGCCACAAAATCTTGGCGGAAAATCTTGCTTACCATCTGGAACGGCAAGGATACGAAGTCCGCCTCCACGATTTTTACAAGGTCCACGAAGGGGCGTTCGTGCGCGTCGGCACTATCGTCCATCAATTTATTAATGTGCGCCTACCTTTTATTTGGGGTTGGATTTACCGCTGGATGCACTACGCGGCTTATCCTTTCCGCTTATTTATCGCAAAATTCAACGCTGATACGGTGTGGCCGATTATTGAGAGCTTTAGGCCTGATATGATTATCAGCACCCAGACCGCGCCCTCGGCCGTGATCGCCTATCTGAAGCAAAAAGGTCTTTATAGAGGGTTGTTCGGCATCGCCTTTCATGATTACCATCTGCATCCTTACTGGATTTATCGCCAGGCCGATTTTTATCTGGCCATAATTGACGAGCAGAAAGAGCAAATGGTCAAGGCCGGGCATAATGCCGACGCGATTTTTATCTGTGGCATGACCTTACAGCCCCGGCCCGAAATTGACCGCACCGCAGTTAAAGCCCGCCTAGCAGTAAACCCTGATTATAAAGTGATTCTTTTGGCCAGCGGCTCGCTGGGTACCCAAATGGCGCCCCAATGGGTTGAGCAATTGCAGGATAATTTAGAGCGCGTGGCCAAGCAGAAAAATATAGCCATAAAATTCATTGTTTGCTGCGGCCGCAACCAAGAACTTTATGAAAATTTAAGAAAAAGTTTATCTGGGCGCGCCATTGTGCTGGGTTATCATCAACCCATGGCTGAACTTTTGGCCGTAGCCGACATATTTTTAACCAAGCCGGGCGGGTTAAGCATTGCCGAAGGCCTGCAATGGGGATTGCCCATGCTCATTACCCACTGGCTGCCCGGCCAGGAAAAATTGAATTACGAGTATCTGCAAAAGCATGCCCTGGTAATGCCCGGCCCATTTAATCCCTATACCCTAAAGGTTGAGAAAATTGGGGAGATGGTTATGCAGGAGCTGGCCGCCGGACATTTTAGAGCCACCCTGGCCGCAAACCAACTGGCTAAAAAATTGCCCCAATTCGAGCTGCCGGCGCCTGTTGTCGCGGCCGTGGCACAAATGTTTCATACCCGCATTTGACGCCTTCCAGACTATGGGTTAAGATATGATCAAGATTAATTCTTATTGAGAAACTCATGGCCAGAAAAGATAAATCATTTTTCGGAAAAATCATGGGAGGAAGCGTGGCGGATGATGATGACCAGGATTCACAATATGTTTCACAGCCCGTAGCCGCTATGGAGGTGGAAGAGGAGCTGGTGGAAGAGCCTTATGATGACGAGCAGATGATGGAGGAGCCGGCCGCGGAGGCCACGGAACCAAAGGATAAAAAGGATGAAGAATGGTTGAGCGACTATGAGGGCCAGCTTAATATTGACATGTATCAAACTAAAGATAATGTCATTATTAAGTCCACCATTGCCGGGGTGCGGCCGGACGACATTGATATTACCGTGGCTAATGACATGGTCAGCATTAAAGGCGCTCGAAAGAAGGAAGAGAGCGTCACCCAGGAAGATTATTTTTATCAGGAATGCTACTGGGGCAATTTTTCCCGCAGCGTGATTGTGCCGGTGGACATTGACAGCGAAAGCATTGAAGCAGATTTGAAAGACGGAATTTTGACGATTGTTATTCCCAAGGCCGCCAAGGCCAAGACCAAAAAGGTCAAGGTCAAAGGATTGTAAAATATATCCGCAGACTCCTAGAATTAAATCAATTATATGTCTTCAATAGAGAGAGAGTATGATCCATCAGTACATGGCAGAATTGATGAAATAGGCCATGAAATAAAACATGAACCTAATTTTGTCAAGAAAGAGGCTGCAGAAGATTTTGACCGGGCGGAAAAGAAGGCAAAATTACTGAAATTGACTCAAAGTCAAAGAACGATTATTAGTGGGCAGGATATATTACATAATGAGGCCATTGATTATGGTAAGAAACGAGCGGCATTTCTTGAAGAACTAAAAAGGGACAGTAGAGTTAGCTCTATTCCAGAGGAATTTAGGGATGATGAAGAAATAGTTTTTACCATCGTAAGCAAGGATGGCAGTGCCTTGGCGAGCGCAGACGAGGAACTTAAAGATGATGAAAAAATTGTTTTGGCAGCGGTTCGAAATAATGGTTATGCGCTTAAATTTGGTTCAGAAAAAATGAGAGACAATCGTAATGTTGCCCTGGCAGCGGTACAAAAAGACGGTTCCGCATTAGAGTTTGCTTCAGAAAGAATAAGGGATGACAAAGAAATAGCCCTGACGGCCATAAAAGCCCAAAAATATACCAAAGGCAACCTGGGCGATGCTATCCAGTTCGTTTCCTACCGATTACAAAATGATCTTGATGTTGTTCTAGCTGCCGTAGAATTGAATTCCGAAAATATAAAATACGCAGGGCTCAATCTCAAAACTGAATTGAGAGATGCGTCAGGCTAAAATAGTCAATAGTTCTAAATTAGTAAGGAAACCTCGCTACAAGGCGGGGTTTTAGCTGTCAGCTCAAAGATGCTATAATCACAACATCTAGATTACTTTTGAATAAATGGCCAAATCGAAAAAAAACCGCAATAATGAGAGAAAATACGAGCGCAAACAGCATCTTCCTAAATTAAAACTCGATCTGTCGGCTGAAACCAAACGCGGCATCGCCGTGGTCATCTTTTTCGCTTTGGCCGGCATCGCCGCCTTTAGTTTGGCCGGCATTGCCGGACCGGTGGGCGGATTAATTGCCGGGTTGATTGGCTCCCTGTTTGGAGTCATTTCGTATTTGGTGCCTCTATTTTTTTTGATTATTGCCGTTTTGCTTTTTAAGGGTAAAGAAAGCGAGCCAAATGATCCGAGGCGAAGAGCGCACATTTACGCCCGCACTTATTTGGGCACCTTGCTGCTGGCCGGCGGCATTGCCGGTTTGATCCATCTGATTTATTTAAGGGACGGCGAAGCGGCTTTTGTCCTGGCTTCGGCCGGCCGCGGCGGCGGTTATCTGGGGGCGTTGTTTGCCGGGCCGCTGTTTTCATTTTTGGGATTTTCCGTGGCGGTCCTGGTGCTGATTGCCGTTTTGATTATCGGTATTTTAATTACTTTCAATGTTTCGTTGAAGATTTTTTTCCCGAGGAAGAAAGATAAAGCGATTCCTGTTGCCGCGCCTGCCGCGATCCAGCCCGGCGACATCAAAATAAATAATATGGCCAGCGGCGGCTTTACCGTGGAGAAAGTTCTGGCGAAAAACAGAAATTTGCCGCCCCAAGAGGAGATAATTGAGCCGCAGCCGCCATCAAAAAAACAGCCCGAGATATTTTCTGCCAAAGAAGTTCAATTAGACGCGATTGTCTTGGAAAACCGCAAAGACTGGAAACTACCGCTATTTGATTTGCTGGATGACAACAAAACCGCGGTGGATAGCGGTAACATTGAAAACAATGTGGCCATCATCCAAAAAACTTTAAAGGATTTCGGGATTGAGGTGGAAATGGGTGAAGTCAATGTGGGGCCAACGGTAACGCAATACACTTTGCGTCCGGCCATTGGGGTGAAGCTGTCGCAGATCGCCTCGCTGCAAAATGACCTGGCCCTGGCGCTGTCTGCCCACAGCATCCGTATGGAGCTGCCGATACCGGGCAAAGCCCTAGTCGGCATTGAAGTGCCTAATAAATCCACGGCCATTGTGCGCCTGCGCGAAGTCATGCAGACTAATGATTTTATCAACCACAAAAGCAAGCTGGTCATGGCTCTGGGGCGCGATGTGGCCGGTCGGCCCATGGTCGCGGACTTGGCCAAAATGCCGCATTTGCTTATTGCCGGGGCCACTGGGACGGGTAAGAGCGTGGCCATCAACAGTCTGTTAATTTCTTTGCTTTTCCGCAATACGCCGCAGGACGTTAAATTTATTGTGATAGATCCCAAGCGCGTGGAACTGAACTTGTATAACGGAATTCCGCACCTGCTTACTCCGGTCGTTACTGACCATGATAAAGCTATCAATGCCTTGAAGTGGTCAGTGGCTGAAATGGATCGGCGCTACAAGCTGTTGGCCGAAGCCAACAAGCGCAACATCACCGAATACAATGAAGCTAACCAGCTGCGCTTGCCCTATCTTCTTATTATTGTTGATGAACTGGCCGACCTTATGGCCGTGGCGCAAGTTGATGTGGAAGCGGCCATTGTGCGTCTGGCCCAAATGGCCCGCGCCGTGGGTATTCACTTGGTTGTGGCGACCCAGCGGCCGAGCGTAGATGTTATTACCGGGTTGATTAAGGCCAACATTACTTCGCGCATTGCTTTTGCCGTGGCCAGCCAAATTGACAGTCGGACCATTCTTGATTCCAGCGGCGCCGAAAAATTGCTGGGCAACGGCGATATGCTGTTTATTACCGCCGAGTTTAACAAGCCGCGGCGCATTCAGGGCGCGTACATCGGCGACAAGGAAGTGCGCAAGGTGGTGGATTTTTTCAAACAGCAGACCGGCGCGGTCATCTACAATGAAGAGATTTTAGCTAAACCCAAGAAGTCTTCGGGTATTCTCGGGCTGCCGGCAGCGGATGGTGCCGGAGATGAATTGTTTGAGGAAGCCCGCGAAGTTGTGACCAAAGCCGGCAAGGCTTCGGCTTCTTTATTGCAACGTCGCCTGCGCGTTGGTTACGCGCGCGCCGCGCGCCTGCTCGACATTCTCGAGGAGCAGGGAATTATTGGCCCGGGAGATGGCGCCAAGCCGCGCGAAGTCTACGGCGCAGTCCCTTCAAGCGAAAAAGCCGAGTATGGTGTTGAGGATGCCGAAGAAACGGAGTAAAATGGTTATAAATTATTATGCTATTTAAGAGAAAAAAAGTCAGAACCGAAACTTTAAGCGAATATCTTGCCGAGGTCCGCTCCCAGGTTGGGCTATCAACCGAGGAAGTCGCTCAAAAAAGCGGAATTTACACAAAATTCATTGAATATCTGGAAACCAATCAATTTCAGCAACTGCCGCCAGATGTTTATGTTATGGGTTTTTTGCGGCAATTGTCGGTTTTGTATGCGATTCCAGCCAAGCCGCTGATTGAGCAATTCAGGAAAGAGCGTGGAATAGCCCAGCAAGTTGCGGCTAAATCTGATACCCACAATCGGGCCAGACGCTTTTCTTTGAAAAATTTTGTTTTGACGCCGAAATCAATCAGCATAGGTGCGGCCGTGCTGTTTATTGGCGCTACTCTGGCTTACATCGGCATTGAGCTGGTCTCGGTGAGCGGCGCTCCAGCATTGCGCATCCTTGAGCCGACCGAAGGCCAGTTGGTTAAGGAATCATTCGTAAAAATTTCTGGCGAAACTAACGCCGGCGCCACTTTGACCGTAAATGAACAGAATAACATTTTGGTTGATGAACACGGCCGATTTACCACGACTGTGCCCGTGGTTTCGGGCCAGCCGGATTTGGTGTTCCGGGCAGAAAATAAGTTTGCCAAAACTACGGTTAAGCATGTAGCTATAGTAGTAAATCTTTCGGATGGCTTGACTGACGACTCCAACCAACCCGCTTCCGATTTGACCCTCCAGCTGGATTTTTTAGATGCCGTTACTTTGGGTCTTAGCGTAGATGGGGTTTTCTTGCCCATTGAGCAGATGGCTTCGGGCAGCTCCAAGGTCATAACGGCAAAGAATGAAGTTTTGGTTTCCACCAGCGATGCCGGCAAAACCGTAGTCACAATTAACGGACAAAAATTGGGACGCCTGGGGAAAACTGGCCAGCAAATGACTAACGTGCCTTTTTCCTTGCAATCGGCCAGCGCAATGGTTCATTCTACATCGGTTTCTCGATCCAGCACTTCTCCACAGAATTGATAAAGATTTGAACTTTGCTTTAACGAGATTTCATGGCCGGTATGTTATGGTGTAATTATTGACGCCGCAGCGGGCGGCTGGGCAAGCTGGCTCGGCGATCATAGGCGGCTAATAATATTAATACAGCAAACCTATGCCAAAAGCATCAGCAAAAGATAAGGGTTCGAGTTCGGGAAAGTGGGGGGCGGTGGAAAGCGCGCTTGATCAAATTCGCGAAAAATTCGGTGAGGGCAGTATTATGAAAATTTCCGATACGCATACGCTTAATGTGGCATCTATTCCTACGGGGAGTATTAGTCTGGACCTCGCGCTGGGCGTGGGCGGCATCCCCAAGGGCAGGATTATTGAAATTTACGGGCCGGAAAGTTCCGGCAAAACCACTTTGGCCTTGCACATGGTGGCCGAGGCCCAGAAGCGCGGCGGTTTGGCGGCTTTCATTGACGCCGAGCATGCTTTAGACCCGGACTACGCCAAAAAAATCGGGGTTAACCTGGAAGACATGCTCATTAGTCAGCCGGACAGCGGCGAACAGGCTTTGGACATTACCGAAACTTTGGTGCGCAGCAACGCTTTGGATTTAATTGTGATAGATTCAGTGGCGGCTTTAACGCCGCGCGCGGAAATTGAAGGCGAGATGGGAGACTCCCACATGGGTTTGCACGCCCGGCTTATGTCCCAGGCCTTGCGCAAGCTGACCGGCATAGTTTCTAAATCGCACACGACAATTATTTTTATCAACCAAATCCGCATGAAGATCGGCGTTGTGTTCGGCAATCCCGAAACCACGCCCGGCGGTAACGCCTTGAAATTTTACGCTTCCATCCGCATTGAAGTGCGGCGCAGCGCGCAGATTAAAAACGCGGACAAGGTTGTGGGCAACCGCGTGAAAGCCAAAATCGTGAAAAACAAGGTCGCGGCGCCGTTTAAGGTCGCGGAGTTTGACATAATGTATAACGAAGGCATTTCTTCGGCCGGGGATTTGCTGGATACGGGCGTGGTGTTCGGCGTTATTGACAAGAGCGGCAACAGCTATTCGTTTGACAGCGTGAAACTGGGCGTTGGCCGCGAAAATGCCAAGGCTGCCGTTAAGGCAGACAGCGATTTGAAGCAGAAAATTGACGCGGCCGTGCGCGAGAAGGTCAAAAGCGGCGAGACTCTGCCCAATAAGGTTGAGGAAGCGTTGGAAGATGTGGGCGATGGTCTGGACACAGAAAAGTAGAAATTAAGGATGTTTAAATTTATGGAACTGACCAAAGAGCGCCGAACGGGCAGATTTGACATATGTAATACAGCTGTAATACAATAGTTCCATGAGATCAATACTCAACCTTTCCCTGCCGCCGGCCGAGGCCCAGGTTGTGAAGCGGCGAGCCAAAAGCCGCGGATTCGCTTCCGCGAGCCAGTATGTGCGCTTTCTTTTGGAGTTGGACGAAAATTTGATTACCGCCGATGAACTGTTGAAGATGTCCGCCCGGGCGGATGCGGAATATAAAAGCGGCAAACTTATACGCCGTAAATCCCTGGCCGAATTGCTTTAAAATATATTATTCCTGCCGGCAAAGCGGCCGGAGATTGATTATTTCAACGATGCTGGTTAAGAGCATATATTACAGCACTGATTTTGTGCGGCAATTTCGGCTTATGCCGGGGGCCGTACAAAAGTTAGCCGTACGGAAAGAAAAACTGTTCAAGAACAACCCATTTCATCCTTCCCTGCGATTTCATGCTTTGCAGGGTAAATTGCAGGGGCTGTTTTCTATTTCTGTAACTATAAATTACCGGATTATTTTTAAGATAAAACCCGGCGGCGATGTAATTTTTATTTCCATCGGCCGGCATGATGTTTATAGGTATTTGGGCTAGACTGTTTAATTATTACATTGAGCCGGGCTTAATCAAAAACCGCCCCGATTCCTAGGGGTGGTGGCAATTACTGATTTATCAGTATGTCAAATCTGCCACTATCCCAGGGGAGAGCGGACGATGAGCGCGCCAAATTGTGCGAAATT
>CAYJQY010000015.1:0-18366 GCA_964372905.1 uncultured Candidatus Saccharibacteria bacterium | reverse complement strand
GGCGGTTGAGCCAAATCGCCATTTCATCTACAATAAAGGATAACTATGCGCAAACGCACCCGCTACCTGTTTATCGCCATTGGCTTTGTGGTGTTTTTTATCCTCGCCCCCCTGGTTATCCTGTATATCAACGGGTTTAGTTTTAGTTTTGGCGAAGCCAGCTACGAGCCGACCGGAATTTTTGTAGCCAAAACCGACCCCAAAGGGGCTCAAGTTTTTCTCAATGGCGAGATGGCGGGCAGAACGCCGGCGACCCTGCGGTTCCTAAAACCCGGGGAGTACAGTATCCGTATCCACAGCGACGGCTATTTTGACTGGACCAAACGCCTGGAGATCAAGCCCAGCATAGTCACCTGGGCCAATCAGAATGTTGAAAAAATACTACTCATCAAACAGCAGCCGGCTTCGCTGACAATGGGAGTTGATGTCTTGGATTTTGCGCTTGCCGGCGAGCAAATTATTTATCTCACTGCGGAAAACCTTGTTGTTGCGTCTTCCGCCGCCCCAGGCCAGAGCCAAAATTTCCTTCTGCCCCAAACATTCACCCAACTGGTTGAATTTGAAAACCCTGGCATATACCTCCTGCGCAACAGCAAAGCCAGCTTGATATTTTCTTTAACCGATAAAAAATTTACCGACGCTTCCGCGCTCCTGGACCCGGGCAGCCATGTAGCCATGTCCCCCGGCGGCACTCTATTGTCTTTGGAACAAGGCGAACTGTTTGAAATCGATTTTAACCGGTCCCGCAAAACGCTCTTGGCCGGCAATATTTCGGCTTTTGCTCTGCTGGGGGGCGATCTCTATTATCTTAAACTCGAGAAAAAGCAAAACACCCTCCTGGTCACGCCTTTGGCTGAACTCCGGCGCAACCCTGGAACCGCGCTATTATCGGGAATTCCGGCAGCGCAAACCAGCGACATAATCGTCACCCCGCACAAAGAGATTGCGCTAGTCCTCGACGACGCGCTCTACCGCGTCAACAGCGCGCTTGAACCAATTGCCGCCAATGTGGTTGATTATTATTTTGACGCCGCTGACGATGTCCTGGCAATCACCACGCCCGGAGAACTGGCTTACTATAGCTTTGCCGACAACGCCACCCGCCTCATTACGCGCGCTTCAGCCAACATGACTAATGCCCGCGTCCATGCCGCAGCGGGCTACGCGTTCTTCATCATGCAAAACCAGCTCCATGCCCTGGAGCTGGACAACCGCGACGGGCAGAATGATTATGTCATCGCTGGCAATTTAATCTCGCCCTCATTTACAATCAACAATTCTTCCGACATCATTTATCTGATAAGCAATGGGATCTTGACAGCAATAAAAACAAGATAAACTTTATTTCTTTTTTATCAGCGCCGCTAGCTTGTCTATGTATTGGTTGATCTCTGCTAGTGAAGAAACTATAAACAAATCCTGGGTCATACCCTGCGCGATGAGCGGTATGGCGTGCTCTTGCTCAGCAAGAATCATAACGGGTTTTCCCTTAGCATGGGCGAATCCCACCTCTGCACCCCAATTAGGCGATTCGTTAGCTGCTACCGCCAATAACGTTTGTGCTGACGAAATAGCCCGAATATTGGCATCAAAAATCTCATCGCGCTTATTCTGATTAGTGTTCCGCTGCGGCAGGTAACAAGTCAGTCCTTGCTCTTCCAATGCAGCACAGAGCTTAGGATTAAATTGCACGTTCCAAGGGTGATGGACAGTCGAAGTAATGTAAACGTCTATTGTCTGGGAATCTCCAGCAGTTGCTTCATCAATGGCTGCGTTGACCAATCGGTCCGCGTCGGCGTTGGATTCGCGCCGCACGTGGGCAAACTCAACCGACTGAAATTGATTTTTTAATTTGATGACTTGCTGGGCCAGCTTCTGCAGAGTCGGCTCTTTAATTTTGTAGCTGCCCTGCATCTGCCTGACAATCAGCTCCGAGTCCATATTGATCTTCAGATGGCTGGCGCCAAGTTTGACGGCTGCTTCCAGCGCCCGGATCAGCGCCGTGTATTCGGCAAAATTGTTGGTCTGCTCGCCCAAATATTCTTTATGCTCGTAAAGCACCTTACCGGCCTCATCGCGAATAACCGCTCCGCAGCCGGCCGGTCCGGGATTGCCGCGCGCGCCGCCATCGGTATTAATAACCAGCTGCTTCATGAGGTTTGATGTCAATCACCCTTAATTTAAATTTCCGGCTGCCGTTCCAGATATCGGCCATGACCTCGGCGGCCAGGTCTATCATTTTATACCCATCGAGCTGCTCCATCAAATAAGCTAAATTGAAACCGATAGCATCGACCAGTTGGTTGCCAACCATAAGCTGCATCTGCAAATGCTTTTGGTTGCTCCCGACCGCGCGCATGCCGGCCACGGCGGCGCGGCGGACGAGAAAGCGCGGGCGCAAATTATCCACCCCAAACGGTTCAAATTTTGCTACGAGGTCGGCGGTCGGCAAAATTAAATCCGCTTCCTGCAATTGTGCTGCCAAATTTATTACATCTTCTGCGTCGGATAATGCTGAAGCAGTTTCCGCGTAGCGTAAAATATGTTGATAAAATATCGTGAGATGTTCAGTGCGCAAGGTTAATCCCGCGGCCTGCTTGTGGCCGCCGTAACGCACCAGTAAATGTTCAACCGATTTCAAACATTCGACTAAATTAAATTCTCCTACGCTGCGCGCCGAACCAGTGCATTCAACTTCTCCCTGCTCCAACACCACCACTGGGCGGCGGTACTGTTCGGCCAGCTTGCCGGCGACCAAGCCCACCAGACCGCGCGGCCAGGCCGCGTCACTGACCATTAGAACTTTGCGGTCGAGCTGCTGCTGGGCCTGGTCGCGCGCTTCGGACACCACGCGCAAAGTTAAATCCTGGCGCCGCTTATTTATAGTTTCTAATTCCTGGGCCAAATTGACCGCCTGGGCGTAATCCTGCGCCAGCAACAAGGCCAGAGCGCTGTCCGCGTGCTCCAAGCGCCCGGCAGCGTTAACGCGCGGGGCAATCATAAAGCCCAAAGTGTACGTGTCAAGCGGGGCGGGGCGGACATCCACGCCGGCCGCGCGCATCAATTCCTTCAGGCCCAGCCAGCGGGTTTTGGCCAAAACTTTCAACCCCAAACTCACTAAAATCCGGTTCTCACCCAGCAAAGAATGGCAGTCCGCTACCGTGCCAATGGCCACCAAATCCAAAAGCCATTTGTCCCAATCCACGTATTGATCCGGAGCGATATTTTTGCGCGCGACAACTTTTTCTTTATTCGATAAAACTGCTTTGGCCAATTTATAAGCCACGCCCACGCCGGTAATTTGCGTGTCGGGATAAGCGTCGGCCGGATTTTTCGGATTGATTAAAGCGAAGCTGTTAGGCAAAGCGCCGGTAATTTCGTGGTGATCGGTAATTATCAAATCAATGCCGTTTTGTCGACAAAATTCGGCGACATCCGCGGAATTGGTGCCGCAGTCAACCGTAATGACCAAATTTACGCCCGCGCTTTTTATCTTTTCGAAAGCTTCGAGATTCAAACCATAACCCTCGCTGAAGCGGTCAGGAATATAGCTATCCACGGCCACATCTAAATAGCGAAAAGTCTGCTGGAGTACGGCATTAGCCGTAACCGCGTCGGCGTCGTAGTCGCTGTAAATTAAAATCTTCTCGCCGCGGTCAATGGCCTGCCAGATTCGTTCCACGGCTTTCTGCATGTCGCGAAATAAAAACGGGCTATGCAATTGGTCGTATTGCGGCGACAAAAAGGATTGTGCGGCCGCCGGGTGGGTTATGCCTAAGTTAAACAGCAACTGCACGGCCAGCGCCGGCAGCTCGGGGAATTCTTCGTACACTTGTTGCGGCGCGCGCGGCGCCAAATTCCATTGTTTAGGCATAACGAGTCGCCACTTCCTTAGTGAAGTAAGTCAGCAAGTTCACGGCGGTCATCTCCGGCGGTTTAGGCAGGCCGAACAAATCCAAAATGGTCGGCGCGATATCGCTAATGACTCCGGCTGGCACTTCGGCCGCCAACGAAGACAAGCTTTTCTGTCGCTGCTCGCCAAACTTAAATTCGTTGGCAATCAACAAAAAAGGCACGGGGTTAGTGGAATGGTCTTTGTTAATGTCCCCTGTTTTCACGTCAAGCATCTGCTCAACGTTGCCGTGGTCAGAAGTAATAATCAAAGCCGCGTCAACCAGCAAAGCGCTCTCCATCAGCTTACGCATCTGCTTATCCAAAAATTGCATGGCCCGGATAGCTGCCTGTAAGCTGCCGGTATGACCCACCATGTCGGCATTGGCGTAATTGACCACAAAAAAATTTATTTCGCTTTTGGTAAATTTTTCGATCAGGATGTCGGTGAGCTGTTCAGCTGACATTTCCGGAAAATCCTGATAATTTTTGGTGTTGTTGGGGCTGGTAACAATAAGCCGCTCCTCGCCGGGCAGCTCGGTGGTGATTCCGCCGTTAAAAAATGAGGTGATGTGGGCGTACTTTTCGCTTTCAGCGATGTGGAACTGGGTCAATTTTGATTTAGCTATGACTTCGGCCAGGTTATTATGTAAATCCATGGGCGGAAACACGGAATGCAGCGGTAATTCACTGTCGTACCGCGTCATGGTCGCCCAATAGACGTTGCGCAGCGGTTCGTGCCGGCTGGAAATTTTCATGACGTCGGGATGGACAAAGGCTTGCACCAGCTGAAGGATGCGGTCGGGACGAAAGTTGAAGAAGATTACGCTGTCGTTGTCCTGGATCGTGGCCACAGGCACCTTACTGCCGGTGCGCGAATCAACCTGCATAAGTACGGTCGGCCGGATCGTTTCGTCGAACACGCCCTGATTATAATTGTCGCGCACGCATTGCTCGGCAGACAGCGCCTCTGCGCCAATCCCATTAACCAGAGCCTGGAAAGTCATTTCAGTCTGGTCCCAATGCTGGCCGCGGTCCATGGCATAGAAGCGGCCAATAATAGTGGCGACGTGAATGCTGATGCCGATGCGCCGGGCGCGGGCGTCGAGTTTGGCCAGGTCGTCGAGCGCGACGCGGGGCGGCGTGTCGCGGCCGTCAGTAAAAATATGGAGATAGACGTCAAAAATTCCTTGTTCCTGGGCCAGACCCAGCAAAGCGTAAAGATGCTCGTCTAAACTGTGGACGCCGCCGCTGCTTAACAGCCCGACTAAATGGAGTTTGGAGCGACTGATTTTTGCGTGATTCATGGCATCAATCAATACTTGGTTCTTGAAAAAACTCCCGTCCTCAATAGCCTGGGTGATCCGCGGCAAATCCTGGGCCACGATCCGCCCCGCTCCAATGTTCAAATGCCCGACCTCGGAATTGCCCATTTCGCCCCACGGCAAGCCGACCAATGGCCCCGAAGCCTGCAGAGTCAAACTGGGGAAATTCGCCACCATGTAATTAAACGTTTGCGGCTCGGCCTGGATCACGGCATTGCCATGGCTCGGTGTGGCCACACCCAACCCGTCAAGAATCACTAAAACCACCTTTTTATACTGTTTGTGTTTCATGCCATTCGCCTTGGGGTCCTGGCCCGGTTCACCTCCACCGGGTGCTCGGCTGCTGCCTGCGCGCCCGGTGGAGGGCCTCCGAACCGGGCCACCCCTCGGCGATAATAATCGATTTGCCGCCATCAACTACGGAAACAGCCAGCATCTATCCGGCATTATATTCTATTCTTCTTGATGACGTCCACTATTCCCTCCCACGAATAAACCCGGGTTACATTGGCCGGCAAGTCCGGCCGGCGATTCCAGGGCGTATCAAACAGCAACACCCTGATGCCCGCTTCGGCGCTGGGCAGGGCATATTCCAGCGCGTCCTCGATTAGCAGATCGAGCCGAACCAATTTGCAGAGGCCAACTTTGGTATGGACCGAGTCGCGGGACGCGTACGGATGATCGGAAAAATGGACTTCAGCGATTTTAGCCGGAAAATGCTCATCCAGCCAGCGGCGGGTATCTTCATGGACGCTATCGTTTCGGGAAGAAACAATAATGAGTTCGTGGTTTTTAGCAAGTGTGTTGACCGCCTCAACCGCGCCGGGGACCGGCTGCAGATTTTTAAACTTATCGGTACGGAGGAACGCCTCGATGCGTTCGGCAATCTTTTGCGGAGTCTCATCCATAACATGATGCATACCGAAAGAATGAAAATCATCCCATTGATAAGCGGTGCCGTAGCGGGCATTGTGATATTCAAGAAATGGCGTGAGAAAATCCACCAGAACTTCATCAATGTCAATGCCGATGCGCATGAATCAGACTTTACGGACAAAATAACATAGCCACCATGTACCATTATCTTCCAACTTTGTATGACTACTAACAATTTTAAATCCCTGTCCTGCCAATATCCGCTGAAATTCCGTCTTAGTATAAAAAGCGAAAAACCGCCCGATTATGCCACCATACTTTTTTTGAGTAACCCTGCCTTCATCGAGATTTGTCTTTCGCTTCAAAGAAATGAAACCTACGCCGCCACGCTTAAGCAAGATGTGAATGCTTCTTAAGACTTTTCCTATCCGCCACTTGGGAATATGCAACAAGGAAGCCACGGCCCAGAATCCGTCAAACGATTCCGGCGAAAAATTCATGTGATAGAAGTCTTTCAGCAAAAATCGCGCGCGCGGATAGCGAGCGCGGGCATGGACAAGCATAGCCGACGAACCGTCAACGCCAATATAATCAAAACGATCCCTTAAGAACCAGCTAGTGTCCCGGCCGGTGCCGCAGCCGATATCCAAAACTTTTTTTCCTTGAACTAACCGCGTAAACATCCGATATTCCGGAAGCCAAAAACGCGAATGATAATAAATTTTATTGTATTTTGCCGCAATTTGCTTGTATATCTGGAGCGTTGGATCCAACCGCATCACAGCTGCTCCTCAATCTCCATCAACCGGTTGTACTTGGCCAGGCGCTCGCCGCGGTTCGGCGCGCCGGACTTAATGTACTCGGCATTGATGGCCACGGCCAAATCAGCTATAAAACTGTCTATGGTTTCGCCGCTGCGGTTCGACACCAAAATTTTGTAATCATGCTTCTGGCAGAGTTTTACCGCCTCAAGCGTTTCCGTGAGCGTGCCGATTTGATTAACTTTAATTACGGCGGCATTGGCCAAATTCTGCTGAATGCCCATTTGGATGCGCTTGATGTTGGTGCAGAACAAATCATCGCCCATAATAACTGTTTTACCGCCTAACTTCTGGTTCAGCATCTTCCAGCCCAGAATATCGTCTTCGGCGCAGCCATCTTCAATTATGGCCAGCTGATATTTTTCCTGCCACCTCTGGTACATTTTGTAAAGTTGCGCTGGCGCGTAGGATTTTTTGTCTGCGACCAATTCGTAGCGATGTTTTTTCAAATTAAAAAAATAACTGGCCGCGGCGTCAAGACCCAGTTTAAAATCTTTGCCCAGAGCGTAGCCCGCCCCGGTAATAGCCGCCTGCAGATGCTTGAATACGGCCTCATTTGATCCGAGTTTCAAGGCGAATCCGCCCTCGTCCCCCACTCCGGTATTATGACCCTGTTTTTCCAGATTCTTTTTTAAGGTTTGATAAACCTCGGCTGCCGTGCGCAGCTGTTCGGCAAAACTGCCGCGCTGGGGAATAAGGAAGAGTTCCTGAATGTCCAGATCGCTGGACAGGGCGTGCTCGCCGCCGTTGACCACATTGAACGCCGGCGTGGGCAAATTTTTTATTTTATAACCGTAAAGTTGCGCCAGATATTGATACAGTTCCAGGCCCGCGGCCTGCGCGGCCAGTCGGCTTGCTGCCAGCGACACGGAAAGAATGGCATTGGCCCCGAGTTTGGATTTATTTTCCGTGCCGTCCAGTTCAATCATGGCGCGGTCAAGCTTTTTCTGGTCTGCCGCGTTCAGTCCTTTGACCGCGGCAAAAATTTTCGTATTGACATTTCGGCAGGCCTTGAGCACGCCCTTGCCGCGGTAGCGCTTCTTGTCATTGTCGCGCAGCTCCCAGGCCTCGTGGACACCGGTAGAACCGCCGCTAGGCACTGACGCTACCGCGGACAGTTCCCCGGCCCAAACCCGCGTTTCCACAGTGGGAAAGCCCCGACTGTCTAAAATTTCCCTGGCCTTAACCTCGCTTATAATTGGCTTCATAAAGAATTTTTGCTTTATTTAAGAGAATGTTCTAATAATAATCTCGTACTTATATTATATCGTAAAATCTGCAAAAATCACAAAAAACATAGTTTCTATTAAAAGTTATCTTTTATTTACGATTTCTTGAGCATGGTTAATTTACAATGATTTTGTGGGGGCCCGCTCCTGGTGGAGAGACCATCCTCGACAGGTTGGTCTTGCCGGTTCGATCCCGGTCGGGTCCACCACACTGTTTGGGTAGAACTCCGCACACACACTTGACAAAACATCAATAGCAACTATAATAATTGTATCTGTCGAGGATGGTCAATGTTTCAAACTCCACCAGAAGAAGACAAAGAAAAATCCCCGATTTATATCGGAGGTTTTTCTTAACAATTAACAAACTGCTACCGCCGCTTCTTGCGGCTCGGCCGGTGAGGATTCTTGGTTTTGGACAGCGCCTTTACACGAGCCTGCATGACTTTTTTCAACTCGCCCGTGACATTATCATAAACAGCTCGCTTAATCTGCGACAGCCCGGAAACAATCCGCTTACTTTCCTGTTTTGTGATCACACCGTCGCGCTCCAGCTCCCCTACCAAAGCCTTGATCTTTTTGCTGGCGAACAAAGTCAAGCCATCGCTGACCTTAAAAGCCCGCTTTACTGCGTCCTGCATACTCATGCTCCTTTCTTAATATTACTGATTAAAAATGAAACTATAAGTAATGCGCCCGCCGCGACCACCAGGGAGGTTAGAGGAATGCTGAAAATTAGCGGATTAAATTTGGACCAGTATAGAAAAAGAAACACCACAGCCCAAAGAGCGAACAGCCAGCCGTGAGAATGCAATCGCGAATTAGCGTCCAGCAGCCGCTCGTACCGGGCCAGCTCTCTGGGGTCCAGGCGCTGGCCGAACTCGGCCCGCTCCAGATTACCCACAATCTTGGCCGTGCTCTCCGGCAAATTTTTCAGCAGATCATCTAGAATCAAAGCGGTATTCTGCAACCGGCCTTGAATCCGCCTTGGCCTCATCCGCTCTTTTGTGATCTGTTCCAGCATGACTTTGCCCCAATTTTCAAGCTTCAATTCGGGATCCAACTCCTTAATCACCATGTCCAGAGTCATGACTGATTTTCCCAGCATGACCAAATCAACCGGCACGGCAAAACCGCTTTTCACGGCGGCATTTAGCATACGGAACATAAGCTCGGTAAAACCAACCTGTTGCGAATTTTGGACGCCGCTCCATTGCAGAACCAGCTGGTCCAATTCTTTCCGCAACAAATTCACGCGGGTATTCTGATTTTCAGCCGGATCGCGCGGCTTATCGTCATAACTCTGCTCAATCTGCAGCAGGAGCGTAACCAGGCTCTCAATATCCTTCTGCACCAGGGCCAGAAACAAAGCGCCAGCCAGTCCCGCCAGGCGGTCATCCAGAAATCCTACCATGCCAAAATCCAAAAACATCAAACGGTTACCGCCTAAGACAAAAATATTGCCGGGGTGCGGGTCGGCGTGAAAAAAGCCGTACTTAAAAAATTGTTTAACATACGAATTGATAATGTGTTCACACAACAATTTCTTATTGACCTTATGGCTGGCTTTGTCCGCAACAACCTTCCTAAGCGACAAGCCGTCAATATATTCGAGAGTCAAAACGCTGTCGCCGGTATAGTCCCAATAAACTTTCGGACTGTAAACATTCGGGTCTTCCTTAAACAGGTTGCCGAAAATTTCGCAGTTAGTGGCCTCCTTATGATAATCAATTTCATTGAGCGTCCAGCGCCGGAACTCATCCACGGTCTCCAGCAGGCGGTATGATTTGCTCCAGGGCATATACTTTTCCGCCAAATGAGCCAGAAGCAGCAGCACTTCCGTATCCAGCTTTATGTGTTCTTTGGCGCGGGGGCGCTGAACCTTAACCGCCACCGCTTCCCCGGTTTTAAGTTTGGCTTTATAAACCTGGCCCAGGCTCGCGGCCGCGAAAGGTGCGAAACCAAACTCCGCAAACAACTGATGTAGGGATTTACCCAGGCTTTTTTCGATAATTTTCACCGCATCTTTATGAGGGAACGGCTGGACCCGGGACTGTAAATTTTCCAGCTCTCTAATATATTCCGGCGGAAGCAGATCCATGCGGGTACTTAATATCTGTCCGAATTTAACGAATACCGGACCGAGTTTTTCAAAAGCCATGCGGAGGCGTCGAGGCAAATCACTGACGCCGGCCGCGTTTTTTTTCTTCCCGGCCAGGCGGTGCCGCAAAGGTAAATGCATGCTCAAACCGAGGCGCCCAATGGCCCAGCCGAAACCCTGCTCAAAAAATACCAGCAAAATCGTATTGATTCGCCTGATTGTGCGGATGCGGCGGATGAAGTCAAATATGAACATCGGTTTATTTTTCCAGCGCCGCCAGTCCGGGCAGCTTCTTGCCGGCCAAAAATTCCAGCATGGCTCCCCCGCCGGTGGACACATGGTCAATATACTTTTCCTGTCCGGCGCGGCGCACCGCGTCCACGGTTTCGCCGCCGCCGACCACGCCGAAAGCCTTGCGCTTGCTCACGCCGCCGATAACGCGCGCCAGAGCCATTGTAGCGGTATCAAAGGGTTTACGTTCAAAATAACCCAAAGGACCGCCCCAGACAATGGTCTTGGCGGCTTTCAAGATTTTGGCGAATTCCAAAATGGTCTTCGGGCCGACATCCAAAATTTGCTCGCGCTTTTTAACATCATAGGGGGTGACGACCCGGATGGATTTTTTGTCCATTTTTTCATTGGCCACTACCACGTCCAGCGGCATAACCAGCTTATCCCTAAAATTGCGCTCCACCTGCCAAGCCAGCTTAACCGACTCTTTTTCTATTTTCGAAATACCCACATCATAACCTTTGGCGTGCAGCATGATGTTGGCAATGCCACCGCCGACCAAAATTTTGTCTGCTTTCTTGGCCAAGTTCTTTAATGTTTCGGCCTTATCGGAAATCTTGATACCGCCCATGAGCAGGACGAGCGGCTTTGTCGGCCGGTGCAGAACCGCTTCCAAAGATTTCACTTCCTTTTCCAGCAGCAAACCGCCATAACTCGGCAAATACTTGGTGATGGCAACAATCGATGCCGCCTTACGGTGGCAGGTGCCAAAAGCATCATTAACATAAATATCGGCCAATTCTGACAATTGGCGCGCCAGAATGCTGCTGTTCTCATCCTCCCCTTTATAGAAACGTAAATTTTCTAAAATGACTACGTCCTTGCTGGGGATCTGGCGGATTTGCGCGCGGGTTTTATCTTTGCGGATATCACCATTAAAAAAAATCACGTGATTTATCCCATAATTCGGAATGGCGTGGTCGGTATGGATGAATTTAAGTTTCATGAGATCGGCAAAACACTTGGCGACCGGCCGCATGGTATAAGCTTCGTTCCAAGCTCCTTTGGGCCGGCCGACATGGGCGGCAATAATGACTTTGGCGCCGCGCGCGCGCAAAAATTCGACGGTCGGAATAACTTCGCGTATCCGGTAGTCATCCCGCAACTCGCCATTTTCGTCGCATTTTGAATTTACGTCCGGCCGAAGCAGGACAGTTTTGTTTTTTAAATCAGCTGAACGGATGTATTTTATGGCCATGCATCATGAAGCTAATTCTGTTAATGAACCTACAATACCTTGCCCCTTTAAAAATTCAAAACTTTTTCAGCAATAATATGTTCAGTTTGATCAAACTCAGCTTTAGGGCCAAATACCTCACGAAACCCTTCCAATCTCACTTCTGCAAGCTTGATTTGCAGCTTATTGCTTTGTTTATTTTCTCGAAAAACGAATCCTATAATAAGCTTATAAGCGGGATGAATTTCGGGAACCTCACTAAATATCAGCTTGGTCGGGTGGTCTAATGTTCATATCTTCCCACCATAATTACTGCCTCAATCAGCCGATGCGTATAGCCGTACTCGTTATCGTACCAAGCCACAACTTTGGCCAGATTGCCGTCCACAACCTTGGTCAAAGACAAATCAATAATGGCTGAAGCCGGGTTGGCAATAATATCGGTGGAAACAATCTGATCGTAGGTGGCTTCAACAATCCCCTTGTAACGGGGCGACTGCGCGGCATCCAAAAAAGCTTGGTTGATTTCTTCGGCCGTTACATTCTTTTTCAGCAGCATGACGAAATCTGACAAGCTGCCGCATGGCGTGGGCACCCGGATGGCGATGCCGTGAAATTTGCCTTTGAGTTCGGGAATGGCCTCGGTGGCCACCTTGGCGGCGCCAGTCGAGGTCGGCACAATATTGACGGCTGCGGCGCGGGCGCGGCGCAGGTCGTTTGAGTGCTTGCCGGGCGGGTTGCCGTCAATCAAATTCTGCTCCGCGGTGTAGCTATGGACCGTGGTCATCATCAACTTTTCAATGCCGAAAACTTCTTCCATAACGGCCAAAACCGGAGTAATACAATTAGTCGTACAAGAACCGCAGCTCACCACATCCTCGCCTTTATAAATATCCTGGTTAACGCCTAAGACGATGCTTGGAGTGATATCCAAATCTTTGGCCGGCGCGGAAATAACCACTTTGCGGGCACCCGCTTTCAAGTGGGCCGAGGCTTTTTCCGTGCTGGTAAACAAGCCCGTGCAGTCAATCACCACATCCACGCCCAAATCTTTCCAGGGCAATTTTCCCGGCTCTTTTTCCGCGACCATCGGATACTTTTTGCCGTCAACGATCAGACTCTTCTCGTCAAAACTGACTTCATGAGGATAGCGGCCATACACGCTGTCGTATTTCAAAAGATGCGCGGCCACTTCCGGGCCGCTCAAGTTATTTATCCCCACCACTTCAAGTTCCGGCTTATCCAGAGCAATCTTGAAGGCCTGGCGGCCGATCCTCCCGAATCCGTTGATTGCGACTTTAATCATTTATTGAGCTCCTTTCTTACTTCCTCGCCATGTGATGAGGACCTTAATGATTCTTTAGCCGTATGGGCATTCGGCGCCGGCAGTTCCACGTAATCCTGGCTGTAAATATACTTCTCGCGCCAAAACAACAGCGTGCCGAACACAATGGTGCTTAAAAAAACAAAGATCAGGAACCGCAGGCGCGCATTGGAGTCAGCGACTCCGGAGCCG
Organism: uncultured Candidatus Saccharibacteria bacterium; assembly: GCA_964372905.1. Lineage (GTDB taxonomy): Bacteria > Patescibacteriota > Doudnabacteria > UBA920 > UBA920 > CAYJQY01. The sequence goes on along the minus strand of CAYJQY010000015.1, from coordinate 5,139 downwards.
ACTATGGACATAGTTCAATCCTTCTTTTTCGCCACAAGCCGCTCCACCCGCTGCTTAGTGGCTTGATTAAAAATGGCAATGGGCTGATAACGCTTCATCTTGGCTAAGCGCAATTCAATTTCCCGTTTTGTCATCAGGCCCGCCTGGGGCCCGACCTGCATTACTACGCTGCCGGCATTAACCGGACCCCAGCGCAGGGCCTCGGCATGCGACTTGCCATGGGATAAAGCCGCCACGTAAGCCGTGGTAAAACTGTCGCCGGCGCCGGTGGCCTCAATGCGCGGCCCGGGAAATTCGGGGATGTAATAAAAACCTTGTTCACTATAACTATAAGCGCCCTTGCGGCCGGCCGTCAACGTAACGGCTTTCGGCCCCAGCTTGCACAGGCGGCGGCACAGCTGTTCAATATCATCAATGTGCCCGACCCAGCTCTGGGCTTCTTCTTTGTTGAGCGAGAGCAGATCGGTGCGCTTGAGCATGCCGGCATTGGCCTTGGGCCCTTTGCGCAATTGGAACGTTCCCGGATTAAAAGCGAGTTTGACTTTATGGCGATCTAAATAGCGTGCTAAAGCCGGATAGGCCTTTCCAAAACCCTTGCCCATGCTGGTTAAATAAACCCACTTGCTGCGGGGCAAGCGCGGCAATTTGTAGCTGCGGTGTTCATGATAGACAAAAATTGTTCGTTCGCCTTTGTAGCTTAGGACGGTGGAGGCATTGGTACCGTGGCGCTCGTCAATAACAATATAGTCAGTCGCCACACCTTCTTTCTTCATTTTATAGATGATTTCGCGACCGCCGACGTCGTGGGCCAGCACGGTATAAAAGGCCGTTTTCAGACCCAAGCGGGCTGAACCAACTGCGTTGTTGGCCGCGTTCCCGGCCACGGTGCGGTAAAATTCATCCACCGGGAGCTTATCGCCCCAATTTATTATCGCCTTGCGCTCGCCTTTAATGTTTTTTATTTCGATATCGTGAATAAGCAAAAAACTGTCTATGGTGGCATCGCCGATGGAAATGAGATCAAACATATAAAAGGGGCTGTTTTGCGTTTAGCTTTTTAATTTTAAAACTTTTTCAATTGCTGCTTGTACGCTGTCCTTGCCCATCCCAAACTTTTCAATCAGCTCATTAGGCTCGCCGCTTTCGCCGAAATGGTCATTTACGCCCACGCGCACCACCGGTACCGGATAGTGTTCGGCCAAAACCTCGCACACGGCCGAACCGGCCCCGCCCATAATCTGATGCTCTTCCAGGGTCACCACAGCGCCGCACTTTTTGGCCGCCGCCACTATAGTTTCTACATCAATCGGCTTTATAGTGTGATTGTTCACCACCATCACGCTAATCCCCTCTTTTTCCAGCTCCAGGGCGGCCACTAATCCATTATACAACACCGGGCCGGAAGCCACGAGCGCCACATCTGTGCCGTCTTTAAAAATCTCGGCGCGGCCGATTTGAAATGGCGTTTCCGCCGTGGTCATGACCGGCGTTTTTTCGCGGGCGAACCGGAAATAGGCCGGCCCAATCATCTTGCCTAAGGCAATAGCGGCTTTTTTTGTTTCCAAATAATCGCACGGCACCACCACGGTGAGATTCGGCAGCACGCGGGTAATGGCAATATCCTCCAGCGCCTGATGCGTGGCGCCGTCCGGCCCCACGGAAATGCCCGTGTGCGCGCCCGCGACTTTGACATTGGCGTTAGTATAGCAAACAGACACGCGGAGCTGATCCCAGGAACGGCCCGGCGAAAATACGGCGTAAGAAGAAATGAACGGAATTTTGCCGGCCAGAGCCAAGCCCGCGGCAATGCCCATCATGTTTTGCTCGGCCACACCGCACTCAATGAAGCGCTCGGGAAATTTTTTGCCGAAATCCAAGGCGCGCGTGGACTCGGCCAAATCGCCGGTTAAAACCACCACGCGCTCATCCTGCCCGCCCAATGCCACCACGCCCTCACCGTAGCCGTTGCGCGTGGGCACTTGTTCTATGTCGGGTGCGCCGATTTTGGGATTGAGTTTTTGCTTCATCTCAAGCATGCGCTTTATCGATAAGTATTTTCGCGGCGAAGGGAACACCTTTTCAGGTAAACCTTTCGTCCTTGTATATCATAACGAAACCTGAATCGCCGCAACCTAATGCGATACTCGCCTTTACCGCCAGATATATTTTCAAGCTTCTTGATGGGATACAGGCGGGTTCGATTGTAAGGATCTGCTTCGAGAATAATAATTGCCTTCGATTATGCATGACGGGTTTTGCGAACTAAAGATTTATGCGGTCTCTGAATTTCTGCCAACACTAACCGTGCCGGACGCACCCTGCCAGCTTTAATATCTTCATTGCTTTTTTGTATTTCTCGCCGCGCAACCGGGTCCCGCAGTTCCAGGTAATCCTCAAATTCGTCGATATCCATAATTCCGGCAATGGGAATGCCGTCCTTCTTCAGAATGATGTAATCCTTGTAGAGATGAATTCGCTTCACTACCGCGCCCAGATTGATTCTGGCCTTGGTGATTGGCATGGTTTTGACCATATGCGTAGTCTTAATCAAGATTGATTAATATTAATCAACTCTGGTATAATAGCCCGGGCTGAAATGGATGTCAAGGCCTGGTTTTCTAACATAAATTTATGAGGCATTAATAACTTACATCACAAATAATTGTCAATAATTTTCACCGGCAAACCGCCGTTAGCGGAAAAATTGAGTATCTACTGCTAATGAACATTCTGGTAGTCATTTTGTCAAATACCGCTTGACACTATTGGCGCCTCAACGGTTGCTTACCTTATTGCTTGCCAATTTAGCTGAGCGCGGCTCTTATTTCTTTGATTTTTTTGTGGTCATCTACTGCGCTATTATATCGGGCCAACCATTCGGAAACATGTCTTTGGGCGCCCTCGGCATTTACAAATGATTGGCCTACAAGCCTATTAAATTCGGTCGCAAACTTATTCGCAGAGTCTATTTCTAATACGTCGTTCTGAATCAATTGATCTCTAATAGTGGTCAACGAATAAGTCGGCTCACTGCCAATAACTATATCCTTAATAATAGTTTCGCCTCCTTTCTCAGGATTAGATGCCAACCGTACCGTAAGTCCCAGCTTGAGTGATTCCACCCCCTGACCCACAATATATTCACGGTCAGGACCTCTGGTATACCTGGGCATGGAATCCATTCTCAACTGCTGTTCGGAATCCAAATGCGAGCCTTCCCGAGTTTGTACGCCCGCAGTCGCAGTTTGCTCTGAAACACTAATCTCCCCTAACCTCCCCTTCTGTCTCAAATCTTGCTCTTCAACCTCCGTTACTGTTCGCCATCCCCGCGGCTTTCCCCAGTCATCGGGCGTATTATCAAATATGCTTCTTGTGGCTGGTCTGCCTTTAATTTCTGCCATAATTTAGTTTTTAATTATAACAAACAAAGTTACCTAAAACACTTATTCATGCTATTAAATGAATTCAAATTTTCATACCTCCAGAAGGCGCAGGTTTGCCAACCGGCGGTGGTTCATTTTTATTCTCCGGTTCTTCTCGTGGTTCAATTCCAAACTTATTCGGCATACCTATGGGAAAAGTTAAAGTCACTTGTTTGTAAACGCCTTGGCTACTGTCACTGTATGTTAATTTAACCTCAAAACCCTTGTTGGTAGTTGGCTGTATTGTCGTATGAATTGTCTGTCCTCCAATATGTATACTAAACGACTCCGTGTTGGTCTGCGAATCATGTTTATGATCAATCACCGGAATCTCGTTAGGTTTTGACTCAATAAAAATATCAAGAGGGATTTTTAGTGGTTGCAGCTGGTCAGGACCGCCAAAGCGTGCGGTACATTCCATATCAACAGTATTATCGTCATAGCCGTATACATTTATCGCGGTCAAGTAAAATGTTTCATGCTCAATGGCATCGGTTCCCCTGCTTTCCCTATCAATCTGATCTGCTGCTGATGCTCTACCCAAATCGTAAGCCGTTTTGACTAAATGCGGATCTACTTTAGCTGCCTGATCAAGCGCAACGCCGCCGGCCGCGCCCGCAAGCACAAGCGCAGCAGTTCTTGCCCATTTTCTTGCCCGATTATTTCTTCCTTCGGTAGCAAATACTAATGCGGTTTCAACATCTGACATAACAATTTAAGATTAGCTGGTGCAGCAAACTCACTCATGCTCGCTGGTAATCTGCCCGCGCAAAGTGCGCAGTTCGTTTAAGGCAATTTTGCCCTGCTCTTTTTTATGCGGCGCTCCGGCCACATCGGAAGCGCCCGGCGGAATGCCATGCCACTCAAAGCGCTCCTCCATAAAATCCACGCCCTTGCCGGCAATGGTGTGCGCGATAATCACCGTGGGCTTTTCGTAAATGGCCTTGGCCTCCTGGCAGGCATCGATAATCATCTGCATATTGTGCCCGTCTATCTCCAAAACATGCCAGCCGAAAGCTTCGTACTTGGCCCGCAAGCTCTCCAAAGGCATAACATCTTCCGTGTAGCCGTCAATCTGAATGTTATTTCTGTCGATGATGCCGGTCAAATTATGCAGCTTCTCTTTACCCGCGAACATTACGGCTTCCCAAATCTGACCTTCGTCCTGCTCGCCGTCGCCCATAACGCAGTAAATTCTATTGTGGCGATGATCCATGCGCAAAGCCAGAGCCATGCCCACGGCCTGGGAAATACCCTGCGCCAAAGGCCCGCCGGTAACTTCCACGCCGGGCAGGGCGCCAAAATGCGGATGACCCTGAAGCCGCGTTCCCAATTTCCGCAAAGTCAGTAATTCCTCCACCGGAAAATAGCCGGCCTCGGCCAAAGTGGCATACAGCACCGGACAGATATGGCCGGCCGAGAGCACCAGGCGGTCGCGCGCATCCCAAGCCGGATTTTTTGGATCATGATTTAAAACATTAAAATACAGCGCGGCAAATACATCAGCCATATCCAGCGGTCCGGCGCTATGGCCACTGCCGGCTGCCAAAAGCATCTTGATAATATCCTGGCGGATGTCGTTGGCTTTGTATTGTAATTCGTGTATTGAAAGTTTTTGCATGAGTTATATCGATGAAAACTAATCTCTTCGCTTTCGCGTTTCCGACACGCTCGCGAGTCCAGCGACTCGCTCGCTCTGTCCTCGCCGGCCTTCGCC
>CAYJQY010000014.1:7063-22592 GCA_964372905.1 uncultured Candidatus Saccharibacteria bacterium | reverse complement strand
CAAAATCAAAAGCCGCGGGCTAACGGAACTTATGAAAAATATTCCTGCGCGCGGCCTTGGAGGTGCCCCCAATCCGAGTGACCGAAATCAGGAGCATGGGATTTGCGCCGGCATCCAGACACCCATCCAAACGCCATTGATTATGTTTGATGGCAGGGGGGTAATTTGATGATGCCGCGGCGCGAATAAGTTTTCAAAAAACCGGGCCTTTTGAGCCCAACTGGGTATGCTACAACAAAACCCGGCCTGTGTCAAGGGTGCGGCGCAGGCCGGGCCTCAATGCTGCCAAAAGTTTCACGGAAGCAAAATTCCGCTTATTTAAAACCAATTTTACAATGATCACTCAATTAGTGCGCCGATTTCAGATACTTTTTTATCGCCCCTATCTTATCCGTCTTCTCCCACGGCAACCGCAGTTCCGGCCTCCCGAAATGGCCATAAGCCGCCACCTGCCGGTAAATCGGCCGGCGCAAATTTAATTGCTTGATAATCGCTCCCGGCCGCAGATCAAAAACTTTTTTCACCAGCTCGGCCAAAAACGCTGCATCATAGCGCGAAGTGCCGAATGTGTCCACGCGCACGCTCAAAGGCTCAACCATGCCGATGGCATAGGCAATCTGTACTTCCAGCCGTGAAGCCAAACCCGCGGCCACCAAATTTTTGGCCACATACCGCGCCATGTAACTCCCCGACCGGTCCACCTTGGTGGGGTCCTTGCCGGAAAAGCACCCGCCGCCGTGATGCGCCGCGCCGCCGTAGCTATCTACAATAATTTTGCGGCCGGTCATGCCGGTATCGGCCTGCGGCCCGCCCACCACGAACTTTCCCGAAGAATTTATGTAAAAGATGGTACGCTTGTCCAAATACTGCCGCGGTATCATCTTCTTAATTACTTGTTTGATGATCTGCTCGCGCAAATGCTCCGGCGAAATGTCCGGATCGTGCTGGGCGGCAATGAGCACCGTGTGCACGCGCTTGGGCTTGCCAAAGGTATCGTCGCCGCGGCCATTGGAATACTCCACCGTAACCTGGGCTTTGCCGTCCGGCCGCAGACCTTTAATTATTTCTTTCTTCCGTACCGCGGCCAGGCGCTGGCAAAGTTTGTGCGCCAGCACAATGGGCAGCGGCATAAGCTCGCGCGTTTCCGTGCAGGCGTAGCCGAACATTAAGCCCTGGTCACCGGCGCCCAAATGCTCTAAATCTTCGGAAATGATTTTGCCACCGCGGCCTTCCTTGAACCGGTCCACGGCCTGCTGAATGTCGCCGCTCTGTTTTTGAATGGCCACCTGGATGCCCGAAGTTTGCCAGTGAAAACCGTACTCGGCGTTGGTGTAGCCAATGTCTTTGATGATGTGGCGCGCGATGTCGGGAATCTCCACATAAGTGGAAGTGGTAATTTCCCCGGCCACCAGGCAGATGCCGTTGGTGATAAAAGTTTCGCAGGCCACGCGCGCGCGCGGGTCATGCCGCAAAATTTCGTCCAAAACGGCGTCCGAAATCTGGTCGCAGATTTTGTCCGGATGGCCCTCGGTCACGGATTCGGAGGTGAATAAAACAGCGGCAGGTTGTTTCATAATAACACAATCATCTGATAATTATTAAACGGCGGGTTTATATTTTACAATAAAGTATTTTATCAATGCCGCGATTTGATCGTCTCCACCAATACTGCCGGCCATAAAATAAATCTTTAATAACTCATCTCTAAGCTCCTTATCTGGAAGCACGGTTTGAAATAAAAAACTTTTTTCATCAGCAGGAATTTTTGCACTTACGATAAATTTTTCTAGTGCTTTAAATTGATGCAATTCTACCTCCATAATACCCCTAATGTTACTCACTAATGTGCCAAAAATTTCTGAGCGGTCTGCGCCAGCACGCAATCTTTCCGACAAAATATTGATCCAAGGGTAGGAGGCGCTGTCAACTCGCAACTGCCCTATGAGCGCACTTTTCTCGACTTCGTTGATCTTCAGCTTGCGAATATAATCTTCAGCATCAGTCAGAAAACTGTCGGGTGGGACGGATTCTGGGCGTTTGGGCATATCTCAAAAAAATAATTGCCTCAAGTATAGCGGTTTTTTTACAGTTTGGGTAGTATGGAAAACCATCAGCGGCAACGGACGCCGCGCGCCCACCGCCGCGCCGCTCTTGACAAAGAAGGGAGTCTTTTTTTAGATTTGGCGACTGGTTAGTAGTCCATCCCGCCCATGCCGCCGGGCATACCTCCGCCGCCGGCCGCAGCTTTAGGTTCAGGCTTGTCCACTATAATGCTTTCCGTGGTCACGAGCGTGGAGGCAATTGACACGGCGTTCTCCAGGGCCAGGCGCGCCACTTTCAAGGGGTCCACAATTCCGGCTTTCATCATATCAACAAATCCTGACTCCCACTTGTCCAAATCAACAGTGCCGAAATCATAACCGATATTATGATTGGATTCGTCCTGGATGCGCGCAATTATACGGGACGGCTCTAATCCGGAATTGACGGCAATCTGGCGCAAGGGAGCATCCAAAGACTTGGCGACTACTTCAATCCCTGCAACAAGCGCACTGTTTAACCCAGGGCCAGCGGAGAAAACCAGCAGTTTTGGAGCCAAGCGGGCTAAAGCCGCACCCCCGCCGGGAATAATGCCTTCTTCCACGGCTGCGCGCGTGGCGTTCAGAGCATCTTCAATTTTAAATTTCTTAACTTTCATTTCCGTCTCGGTAAACGCGCCGACTTTAATGACGCCCACACCGCCGGCCAAGCGGGCCATGCGTTCCTGCAATTTTTCTTTGTCAAAGTCGCTGGTGGATTCTTTGTGCTCGTTTTTAATCTGCGCCACGCGGTCTTCAATGGCTTTTTTATCGCCCTGGCCGTCTATTATAGTGGTATGCTCTTTAGTGGCGATGACCTTGCGGGCGCGGCCAAGCTGGGCAACTTCGGTTTTATCTAATTTAAAGCCCAAATCCTCGGTAATAACCTGGCCGCCGGTTAAAATGGCAATGTCCTGCAGCATTTCCTTGCGGCGGTCGCCGAAGCCCGGGGCTTTTACGGCCAAAACATTAAATGTACCGCGCAGTTTATTCACCACAAAAGTCGCCAGAGCTTCGCCTTCCACATCTTCGGCAATCATGACGATTTCCTTTTTGCCGGACTGCGCGACTTTTTCCAGCAAGGGCAAAATTTCCTGCACACCGGACAGCTTCTTATCCGTAATTAAAATGTACGGGTCTTCCCACACGGCTTCCATGCGCTCGGTGTTGGTCATCATGTAGGGAGATACAAATCCTTTGTCAAAGCGCATGCCTTTGACCACTTCCTTTTCCAAGCCGATGGTTTGGCCCTCTTCCACGGTAATGACGCCGTCGTGCCCGACTTCTTCCATGGCCTCGGCAATGAGCTTGCCGACTTCGGCGTCCAGCGAAGCAATGGTGGCCACCTGCTGAATTTCTTCCTTGGTCTTGACATCCTTTTTCATTTTGCGCAATTCTTCCACTACGAACTTGGCCGCCTTGTCCATGCCGCGCTTAATATCATTGGCGCGCGAAGAATCAATGGCCACGGCGCCGAAACCTTCTTCAATCATTTTTTGCGCCAGTACCGTGGCCGTGGTGGTGCCGTCGCCGGCTTCGTCATTGGTTTTGTTGGCCACTTCCTGAATTAAAGAGGCGCCGACATTTTCAAACTTGTCTTCCAGTTCAATGTCTTTGGCCACGGTAACGCCGTCGTCCGTAACCGTGGGCGAGCCATAGCCTTTATCTAAAATAACCGATTTGCCCGTGGGGCCGAGCGTTACTCTGACGGCGTTGGCCGCGGCGTCCACGCCGGCTTTGACGGCCTTGCGCGCGTCGTAGCCGAATTTGATCTGTTTTGCCATAGTTCTATACTCCTAAATAATTAATTATTCAATGATGGCGAGCACATCGCTGTCATCTTTTTCTTTGCCGACATAGAGAATTTTGTACTCAACTTTTTCGCCGTTCTCTTCCATTTCCACTTCCTCGCCGGCGTATTTGCCGAACACGACTTTATCGCCTACTTTGAGGCCGAGTTTGGCGATTTCGTCGCCGTTGCCCAGTTCCACAATGTTGCCCCAGGCCTTTTTTTCTTTGTCGGCTGTGGCCGGCAAAACGATGCCGCTTTTGGTGACTTCTTCGTCGGAGCGCTGTTTCACCAGAATGCGGTTGCCGAGCGGCTTAACTTTCATGGCTGATGTTGCCATAGCTGATTCCTTTCTTTAATGAAAATTTTGATAATTTTTATTGATTATACACGATTTAGAGCGTTTAGAAAAGCCCTTAAATTAAGCATTAAAAGGCTTTGGTTAGCACTCTAAACAAGGGACTGATAACTGAATTTTAGCAAAAATTCTGACGCTGTCAAGAGGATGGGTATGAGATGTTATATTTTGTAGATTTTCCGGCAACCGGATCCCCCTGCTTTCACCTGCTTCAAATGCTTTAAACCAAGATAAAACTGGTCAATTCCTGAATCTGCCGCATCTTTTTGTCAGCGGTAATAAGGCCCGTGGCCCCATGCGCCAGCCCCGAAGCGGCTATAAGGGCATCCGGCGCGGCCAAAGGATATTTTGCGCGCAGGCCGGCCGCCGCCTCGGCTATCTCCGCCGTAACATCGGCCACAGTTAAAAACGGCGAATGGGTCAGCAAATATCTGTATTGCAGCACCAGCGGCAGTTGCGCTTGTTTTTTTGGCTTCACCAAAAGTTCATGCAGAGTGATTACGGAGATGACGCCCCGGCATTTGCCGGCTTCCAGCGCTTGAAAAATGCCGTGAGTCAGAGCGGAAAATTTGGGATGGGCCTCAAACTCATAAATAAAAACCATGGTATCCAGAACCACCGCCCGGTGCCGCAAGAGAAATTTAGGCAAAGTCAGTTTCGCCATGCCCTCCGCTCCTTGCGCAGATAGGTCACGGGGTCAAGATTCTTCCAAATATCTCTGCCCAAGCCCAGCAGTGCGTTAGCCCACGATTGGCCGCGCCTCTGTTTGCTCATGACGATAAGATCGCCCAGCGCCTCAACAACTACTTTGTCGCCCGCTGCCACTCTGACCTGCTGCCTGACCCGCTTGGGAATAACAACTTGGTATTTGCTGGTTACGGTAGAGGTTGCATTCATAAAAATAAAGTTAATTAATATTACGATTATCAAAATCGTAATACCAGTCTACCAAGACACGCTCCGGCTGTCAACTCGCTCGCAAACCCGCGAGCATGGACCAGCTTTTGAAATAAAAATCCCAAAAAACACACGCAAAAATCACATATTGACTCTCTCTCTCTCTCTGGCTTGCTAGGCTTGATGTGGCACGAGCCGGGAGGTTCGTGACTATTGGTTAAGGAGGAAAAGAACGATGAATGAGACGAAAAGATACGCCCTGTCGTTGGGGACTGTAGTGCTAGTAATTCTTGGCACTATGTTCGTTGTGCTCCCTATGTACTTTGGAGGCAGGGTAACGTGCTCTATGGGGAGTGTGCAAGCTTTACCACATCCGGGGTTCATAGTCGAAGTTCTGATTCCCAAGAATATGCCGATAAAGCTAGAAGTTTTGCGGGATGAAAGTGAGCCAGCCATAGCAAAGTACATCGTGAAACGATTGGTTCCCCCGAGGCTCGAAAGGCACTGGTAACGACCATCTTTCTAAACTTGGAGGGAAAGATAGCTGGTGAAAAAGGTGAGGGGATCTTCCGCGCAACAAGTGATCGTCTACACGATCAGATGACATTCGCGACAGGAAGACGCGATATCAGCAAAGTCATTCTGGTCGCTGAGTGGCTTGAAACCGATCGAGGAAAGTGGATCCTTTCGGGGCCGATTGACATTGAGTCAATAATCAAGACCGGCCGCGCTGGGTTGCCATCTGCAACATTCGTTCCAATCAAGTGACTCGTGATTGAACAGGGTGGTGGGAGAGTTAGTAGATCAGTTTCGTCCTCCCACCATCAATTTACATCTCCATAAACTGCTTTAACAACTCATATTTCCGCGCTTTGGAATGAAACGACAGTTCGCGTTCCGTAGCCACGGCATACTCGCCCCGTTTTATGCGGGCCAGTTGCCATCGCCCCAATTTGCCGTTCAGCCGCAGGCCGAAGCGGTTTTTTAATATCCCTTCGCCCAGCCGTTGCGGCCAAGACTGCGCCTGCGGTGCGGAAAGAAAAAATTTTGCGTTGGGATAAAATGCGTTGGGATAAAATTCGCGAATCCAATTTTGATTGATAGATAGAAATTCGCCGATGCCTTGCGGGTAAACCGCGCTGCGCAGCCGCAGATATTCCATGGCATTGTAAGGATCGCGCTCATCGCTTACCAGATGCGGCCCGGCCACATAATGATTGAGGCAAAACCGGTTGGCGATTTTTTCGCCGTGGCGGCGCACGCCGAAAATTTGAAAGAACAGGCTAACTAGCGTGCGCGCAATGAACATATGCGTTTCATCAGTCACGATAAATAAATCAATATCTGACGCTTGGGTCTGCTGGCCCATGGCCTGCGAACCGCCAATGGCCGCGCCACGCACGAAGGGAATAAAACGCAACCACGGCACGAACCGCCGGATGCGCCGCTCGCGCTGGATTCCATAAGCGTAATTGCGCAAACGCTCCGCGATAATGTTTTGCCGCCCTGGCAGGCAATAATATCCTTGAGATTCACTGACAGCGTTTTCTTTTACCAAATCCTCAAAAATTTGTAAAATTTTCCCAAGTTTAACTTTTTCCATGCCTTCATCCCTTTCTCGCCCGCGCTGTTCATCTCTTAGTCGTTTAAACGGTTTTGCCAACTCAAACTCATCATTCAATCCGGATTTTATCTCTCCCAAATCTGGCAGCAAAAATTTGCGCACCTCAAACAGCGTCAGCGGGACGCCCTGCAGATCAAAAAATTTTAAAGTGGCCAAAACGCGTTCCCGTAGCATAGACAGCATACTTACACTTACAATCCCAAGTCAGATAAAGTCACTTCCTGCCAGTCACCCATGTCATCTTCTTGATATACACGCAGTTTATGGCTGAATTCCGTGTCGGAAAATTTGTATTCAGTCTGGGCCGTGTCGCCCTGGCGATGCGAATAGTGCATTTTCTTCTCCAGCACGGCTGGCCGATTCTCGCGCACCAGTTGGAATCGGCCTTTGTCCGTATCGAAAGTTAAGACGTCGCGCGTGCCTTGCACCTGCGGCCCATCCGCAGTGGATACCACCAAATCTTCGGTTAGCAATTCAACATTGCGAAAATTCTTTTTCGCCATGTCAACTAATTGTTCCCATCTCTCGTCGGTCATAAATTTTTTCTAAAGAGACTTTATGATGCTAGCGCTGGCACTTCGGACAAAAACTGCTCGTGCGGCCTCCCAGGCTCAAGCTTTTTATCATCGTACCACAAACCTTGCAGGCTTGTCTTTTACGGCCGTAAACATAGTGGAATTTGGCCATGCTGCCCCAGCTGCCGTCGGTGCGCACGAAGTCGCCCACGCTGGAGCCCTTGTGCTTAATCCCCTGCCCGAGAACCATTGGAATGTATTTATAGATGGCTTTGAATTCTGGCGCTTTCAGCGATTTTACCCGCCGCGTTGGCCGCACTTTAGCATGAAACAAAATTTCATCGCTGTAGATATTACCAATGCCAGCGATCAAACTTTGATCAGTAATAATTTGCTTGATGGTCCGGTTAGAATACTTGGCAATCTGCCTGCTGAACAGATCAAAAGTGAATTTTGGCGACAGCGGCTCCGGGCCGAATGCTTTTAACTCGGCCATGGCGTCAACCTCATCGTCATGGATCAATTTAAGATAGCCAAATTTTCGAACGTCGTTGAAATATAAAATCGAGCCGTCGGTGAAGCGGAAAATCACGTGGGTATACGAAGTCGGGTGCGGCAGAAACGGCGCATTGAGTTTATTTATAATGCGATACTTACCGCCGGTTTTGGCTCGCAACTTTTTATCTTCAAAAATAAACTGGCCGGTCATTTTCAGATGGACCATCAATGACAGCGGACCGGATAAATCAAAAATTAATAGCTTGGCGCGGCGTTTGACCGAAAGAATTTTTTGCCCTTTAAGCAGCCGCGCAAATTTTTTGACGTCGCGCGCGGCGACCGAACGGATATTTGAAACTGTCTTTGGGCCTATGCTGATGATTTTCGGTGCCCGGACCTCAACGCTTTTTATTATCTTATTTTTCAGCTTCCGATTCAATTCGGAAACCACGGTCTGCACTTCAGGAAGTTCGGGCATAAAGCATAATAATTACTCCTAACTATACCTCTTTCCGGCTCTCGAGTAAACAGATATAATGAAAACATGAAGGATTTCCTCAAATCCATTCCCCATAAATTCACCCAAGAAGAGCGCTCCCTGCTGGAAAAGGCCCTGGCTTTTGCGCGCGCGGCCCATGACGGGCAAAAGCGCAAGAGCGGCGAGGATTTTGCGACTCATCCTACCGAGGCCGCCGTTATCCTCGGCCAAATTTTCCCCGACACCACCACTATTGCCGCGACTCTGCTCCACGACATCCCCGAAGACACAAAAACCTCTCTCGAGGAAATCAAAAAAGAATTCGGCCAGGAAATCGCCCAGCTGGTTGACGGCGTAACCAAGCTTGGCCATGTGCGCCTGCGCAACAGCAAAGATAAATTCTACGTCGAAAACTTGCGCAAAATGTTTATTGCCACCAGTGAGGATGTGCGCGTCATGTTCATCAAACTGGCTGACCGGCTCCACAACATGCGCACCATCCAATTCATCCCGCACGACAAGCAGGCTAAAATCGCCACGGAGACTTTGGAAATTTACGCGCCCATTGCCGGCCGCCTGGGCATTGGGGCCTGGAAAGATGAACTGGAAGATATGGCTTTCCAAATCGCCCAACCGAAAGATTACGAGCAAACTAAAAAACTGCTCGATGAGGAGCTGAAAACCCACGAGATTAACATCAAGGAAATGCAAAAACGGCTGGCCCAAATTATGCACCTTGAGGGCATTAAATTTTTGGATATTTCCGGACGATTCAAGCGTGTCTACTCCCTGTTTCACAAACTCAAAAAATACGAAGGCGACATTACTAAAATTTACGATTTGCTCGCTTTCCGCATCATCACCAAATCCACGGCCGACTGCTACGCCACGCTCGGCATGATTCACAAGCACTTCCAGCCCGTGCCTGGCCGCGTAAAAGACTTTATCGCCACACCCAAGCCCAACGGGTATCAATCCCTGCATACTTCGGTATTCGACAAATTCGGCAAAGTTTTCGAGATTCAAATCCGCACTGATTTGATGCACGAAGAGGCCGAGCGCGGAATTGCCGCCCACTGGTTTTATGCCGAACAGGGCAAGGGCGACAATCTACAGCGGCAGGCCTCGTGGATCAAAGAACTCCGCGCCTGGCAGGACGAAGTCACCAATCCCGAAGAATACTTAGAAAGTTTGAAGATCGATTTTTTTCGCGACCGCATTTTCGTTCTGACGCCTAAAGGCGATGTCAAGGATCTGCCCATTGGCGCTTCTATTATTGATTTTGCTTTTTCCGTGCACTCGGATTTGGGTTATTTTATGATGGGCGCTAAAATCAACGGCAAAATCGCCAGCATTTACGATAAGCTGCGCAAAGGCGATGTGGTGGAAATTTTGAAAACCAAAAAGCCGGCGACAATTTCGCAGGACTGGCTGGCCAGCGCCAAAACCAGCCACGCGCGCAATTTAATTCGGCGCTACTTAAAGGAGCATGATCGCGGCATTATCCAGCGCGTGCGGGAACTAAAGCTGCAGGATTTGAAGTTGCCGGGGTTTTTGCGAAAGGGATAGCAAACTAATACGTAATGGTGTGTTTAGTGTAGGTGGGTTGATGCCCCAGCAATTCTTCCGTCGTAAACCACACTTCAATTTCGGCCGTGGCTTCCTCAACGCTCGCCGAAGCGTGCACCAAATTTTGGATGCCGATTTTCCTTTCATCGGCGTGCTTAAAAGACACATGCGCGTAGTCCCCGCGAATCGTTCCGGGCGCGGCAACTTTGGGTTCCGTGGCCCCCGCCATTTTGCGCACCAGCTCCACGGCTTCCACACCTTCCAGGCATACTGCTACCACCGGACCGGAAATGAGCATCTCTATCATCATATCGCGCACATGCGCGCCGCGGCGTTGAGCCAAATCTTCGGTATACTGACGCTCGGCGTGCTCCCGTTCGGGCTGGACCATTTTCAAACCGGCAATCTTAAGGCCGGCCCGCTCAAAGCGGTGGATAATTTCCCCCACCAATCCCCGATCCACGGCATCGGGCTTAAGCAAAACTAAGGTTCGTTCCATATTTTGTTCTTTGCCAACAAGATTAATTATTTAGATGTTATCGTTGCTTTTTCAATGACCACCGGCGTCTTGGGCGCACCGTCCGTAGGGCCCATCTGTGGGGTAATATCGACTGCGCCGATTCTATCCACTACACCCTGGCCAGACGCGACTTTCCCGAAAATCGTGTAGTTGTGCGGCAACTGGGCATCAGCCAGCATGATAAAGAACTGGCTCGTGTTGGAGTTGGGCCCGCGGTTGGCCATGGCCACTACGCCTTTCACATAACCTGCCTTGTAGCTCGCCGTATCCGCGTTCAGCTCATCGGCAAATTCGCCGCCGAACGCGCTTTCTCCCCCGCTGCCCGTGCCTGTTGGGTCGCCGCTTTGGATCACAAAGCCCTTAGCCACGCGGTGGAAAGTCAGGCAGTCATAATAGTCCGCGTTGACGAGCCGCAAAAAGTTCTCCACAGTCTTGGGCGCGTCTTTATCGTACAATTGAATTTTTATCGAGCCAAAAAATTTCACATCAAATACCACAAACTTGTTGGCCGTATCAATCGCGGCGGTTCTGGCCTTACTTTGATCCCAAGTGCGCGTGCAACCGTTTAGGGTTTCCGTGACCGGCCCGGCCGGCGCGGCTGGCTCTTGGCCGCTGTCAGAGTTTTTCTGGTCGGTTGCTTTGTTAGCGGCTTGGTTTTGATCCGCAGTCTGCTCGCGGCTGTCTTGCGACAGGCGGATGGCCCCCGCGATGCCAACAGCCGCCAACACAACAATGGCAATAATAATTCCTATAGTTTTGTTTGACATAATTTCAAAAATTCCTCAACTGTTTCTTTACTTATCGTATCAAACTTTTCCGGGACCGGCAAGGCCACGCTGCCTAACTGCTCATTATAACTTCTTAACTCAACTGTTTAAGGAGCCGAAAAATGCCAGGTCTTGGAAGCAACTGGAAGCTGCCGAGCCAGCTTGTCCGGCAAGCAGCATTTGCTCCGAGAGACATATGCGCAACTCTGCTGCTTGCGGGCAACTGGCGAGGCGGCCAAGAGCGAGGACAGTGACAAGATCCTGCATTTCCGGCTCCTATAAGGTCAGTGAAAGATTATCATACCGCTTTGCCCATCGTTTCAAAACCAAATACAAAATAATGATTCCTACATAGGCCAGGGCGCAAGCCGCGGCAGAAAATTTTACCGGTAAACTGGCATGCGGCAGCTGGGCAAAAAATTTAGTCGCGGCCAGCATGTACCACAGCAGCCAGTGCGCCAACAAACCAAAACCCAGACCCACCCCCGGCAAAAAAATGAGAAAACCAAAGAGCATAGTTATCGGAACAAAGGGTAAAACCAATAAATTGGCGACCGGACCGATTACGCTGAAGGTGCCAAACTGCATGGCAATTAGCGGCGCCGTAGCCAGCGAAGCCGCCAAAGTCGTAATGACAATACTTTTCAGCTGCAGCGGGTTCGGCCAGCGCGAAGTTAAATCATCCAGCAGCGGGACAAAACCGATAATGCCGATTGTGGCTAAAAATGATAATTGAAACCCCGCATCCCAATACAAAATTTTTGGATTGATGAGCAGCATGACCACGGCGGCGCACGACAGCGCGGGCGCCACGGCATACAGCCGCCCGATGTTGAATGATAAAATGAGCAGGCCGCCCATGAGCGCCGCGCGAATCACCGAAGAGCTGGCGCCGGAAATAATCACGAACGCCGCAATTATCCCCAACGAAAGCACCATACTGAAGCGCCGCCCCAGATACACCGCCAGCTGTTCCAGCGCCACGACAATAATGCTGATATTGTAGCCGGAGATGGCAATGATGTGGCTGGTGCCGGTCACAGAAAAATTATTGATGACTTCGTCGGGCAGGGCTTTGCGCGCGCCAATTAAAATTCCCAGCAGCAAATTGGCTTCCACCGGCGGCAAAATCCGGCTGGTACGACGCATGAATGCGGCTTTGACGCGCAATAATATTTCCGACGCGCGGTTGCCGCGATGCTGCTTTAACACAATCACCCGCGGCCGATACATGGTAGCGTGCACATTTTTCTGCTCCAGATAGCGCGCGTAATCAAAATCATCGCTGGATTTTGGCAGTGCCAAGGTGCCCACCACCCAAACGCGGTCGCCATAAAAATAGTGCCCTCCCAGCGGCAAGGTGATGAGCACAAGCTGGTCAAATCCATTCGGCTTTACGGTTAGCAACTGCTTGTCGGTCCGGGTGTCTACATCGGCCGCAATGATTCCTTCAAAGTCCTGTTTTTGACCGTCTGCCGGTTTAAACAAGTTTGGCGACTGGCTGGCATTCAGCCGCCAGATGCCGACGAACAGGCCAATCAACAACAGGAACAATTGCAAAAGTTTGATCTGCCGTGGCGGCTTGGCCGGCAGCCGCTGGCGAATACTAATTTGAGATAATAAAGCCAGTCCGGCCGCCGCCGCCGCCAAACCGCTAAAAATAATCGCTCGGGGAATTTTCACGGCCGAAGCCAAAAAAATCCCGGCCATGAATCCCACAGCTAAAATAATAAAAGCGGCGCTTTTGGTAAGCATTCCCTACATTTCCCTTTCTGCTCACCAATCCTAGCACACCGCCCTTCAAGCCCCGCTCAAGCCAAAGTCAAACTTTCATAAAATTGATAAAGACCTAACGATATCAGCGCGCGGAACTTCTTTCTGCTCCCGCATGGCCAAATTCTTAACCTGCACCATGCCGCGCTCGCGCTCGGCCGCGCCCATGATCACGGCATACTCAATACCCTTGCTCTCGGCGTACTTAAATTGTTTCTCAAGCTTGGCCGGTTCATAGTACAACTCGGCATTGATATTATCATTCCGCAATTCAGAAACCAAAGCCAAATAATCTTTTTCTAAAGCCGCGTCTTGGTTAACTACCAAAACTTTGGCCACTCCGCCGGATTTCACGAGACCCATCTCTGTCATGGCTTCCAGTAACCGGTCAACGCCGATGCTGCCACCAACTGCCGGCAAAGATTTATCCGAAAACTGGTCCACTAGATTATCATACCGTCCGCCGCCGACAATGCTTCCAAACTCCGGTTTGTCGGGCAGGGTCATCTCAAAAACCAGGTTGGTATAGTAATCTAACCCGCGCACCAATAAAGGATCAAACATTAGTGCGGATTCCGGCACGCCGAGTTTCGAAGTATACCGCATAAATCCTTTGACCACTTCGCTGACATTCGCCGCGTCAGGAAATAACCGCGCTATATTGTCCAAAGCTGTATTTCCTTCACCTAGCGACAGTAGCTTTTGCGTCTGCTCAATACCCTTATTGCCCACCTGCTGATCCCTTAACTGCTGCAATGCGGCTTCCGCTCCAATTTTATTAACTTTATCAACACACCGCAAAATTGTAACGATCTCCTTATCATCAACGGTAAATAAACGGTAAAACAACATTCGATTACTAAATCTGACCTGAACGTTTTTTAGGCCGAGTTCAATGAGAGCAAAATAAAGGCAAGACACAATCTCCGCATCAGCCAAAGGCGACACGTTTCCTACCGTATCAATGTCGCATTGATAAAATTCGCGCAACCGCCCCTTTTGCGGATTCTCGGCGCGCCACACCGGCGCAATCTGGTAACGCTTGAACGGCATCACCAGCTTGCCCTGGTTCTGCGCCACGAAACGGGCCAAAGGCACGGTTAAATCATAGCGCAAAGCCACATCGCGGCCGCCCTTATCTTTAAAATCGTAAATTAGCTTTTCCTCGTCGCCGTACTTGCCCATGAGCACGTCCTTGTATTCCAGCGCCGGCGTGGACAACGGCAAAAAGCCAAAGCGTTCAAACACGCCTTGGATTTTGGCGAACATCCACTGGCGCACGATCTGCTCTTCCGGCGGATAATCAGAAAAGCCCTTTAAAGTCCGCGGTTCAATTTTGGCCTTTGTAGAATCTTTAACCTTAATTTCATCAGAAGCATTTATCTCCAAAGGTTTTTTGTTGTCATCTTGTGCTTTAGTCATATTACTCCTTTCAATATCATATCAATAATTGATCAAAACAAAAACAACCCCGCTAAGAGGTTGCCGAGTAGCGCCGCGAAGCGCGGATTTCAGACACCAAAATCAACCTCTTAGATCAAGAGGTGATGATGGCCGCCTAAATTTAAAATCAATTTATTCTTCATAATATAATTATACACCTTTTTTAGCTATTTGTCAATGACTTCAAAAATTTTGGTTTTGGACTTTTCTCCCCGCGCGACCCGCGGCCTGACGGCGGTTCGCCAAATATCTCACCAAATCATACGCGCCGAACAGCGCCACGGCGTAGCCCACATCGCCAATTAAAGTGCCGCGCAAAAACGGCAAGCCGTTAATGTAAGCTTGCGTGATGCCGGCCCAGGTGTGCGGATAGGACGCGTACAGAAACGCGAAATTGGTGACCAAAAAGAAAATCGCGGCCGTAGCCACGGCCGAGCCGAAAATTTTGGCCCACTTCGCGGCGGGCCGCGCGCCCGAACCAAAAATTTTCAGCCGCTTAGCGCCGGGTTTATCTAAAGAATTTTTAATCCACGCGCCGAACAGCACGCCGACTAAATGCGATCCATACACGGCCAGCATCAAAGGCCAGGAAAAGAATCCCAAAAACAAATCAGACACCAAACGCACTGTCAAAACCAAACCCACGGCCTGTTTTTTGGAAAGATACACCGCGGCGAACATGCCCAAAGCCGTCACGATGCCCACATTGGCCATGTGCGGCACGAGCCGCGTGGCAATGGCCAAAATTATGATGAAGTAAATGATCATCGCTAATTCTTAATCTCTTCCAGTTTCCACGAAAGAGTCTCGCCCTCTTTAGTCGCATAACTGCCGGCGCCGATGTTGGCAAACTCGCCGTTGATATAGAACGCCCAAAAATGTTTACTGTCGGCCTTAACTCCATTTATGCCTTCCACAAACTCGCCGAAGCTTGACTGCTTGGTTTCAACTTTGCCCGGATACTTGGCTTTGAGCAAATCCAGCGCGGTTTTGCCGCTTTGGCCGGGATATTGAATTAAATCTGTAGATGAGCCCTGGCCGGGGATCACCACCGCGTCCTCAAATGTGCGCTGGGAACCCGGCACGGCCTGGCCAAGAGAAGGCACGGCCTGGTCCTGCGTAGGCTGGGTAGCCGAAGAATTAGCGGCTGGAGCATTCGTAGACGGAGAATTCGCCGATGGCTCGGTTACGCGCGGTCCGGCTTTCTGGCAAGATGCGGC
>CAYJQY010000014.1:0-6963 GCA_964372905.1 uncultured Candidatus Saccharibacteria bacterium | reverse complement strand
TTAATAATCAATCCCCTCCTGGGCCAAAATGCCCTGATAATACGGATGCTTAATCATCTTCATCTCGGTCACCAAATCGCAGAGCTTGAGAATTTCCGGAAACTTGTTGTGGCCGGTTATGGCCAGGTGCAAATCCGGCGGCTTGAGTTTTATTATATCGGCCACATCGCTCGGGGTCAATAACTTGAGTTCCACCGCGGAAATAATTTCATCCAAAATTATCAAATCGTATTTTTTGGAGATGATGAGGCGGCGGGCCCGCTCCAGCCCGCGCAAGGCTTCTTTGATGTGCGTTTCGCGCTGTTTTTTATCGCCCAAAATTCCCACGAAGCCGAGGCCGGCCTGTTCGGTTTGAATTTGGCCCAGGCGGCCCGGTATGGACACGGCATTGAAAAAATCTATTTCATGAGAAAGCGGCCACTCGCCGTTCTGGCGGCGATCGGGATAGGCGGCCGCGATTTTTGGCTGGGCCTCGCCATTAATGCCGGTCTTATCCCCGCCGCCGGCTTTGGCGCCGTTTTTGCCGCCACCACTGGCCTTGAAGGCGCGGGCCTTCACGAACTGCAAAATGTAAACAGCCAGCCCGGCGCCGCTGGCCCGCGCGGCCAGCCCCATAGCCGCGGAGGTTTTGCCCTTGCCCGCCCCGATGTAGCAAATCACCAAGCCTTTTTTGTTTGCCCCGTCGTTACTCTTATTTTGCATCTGGTATAGAAACAAACTATAATAAATTAGCTACATTTCCTCTAAAAGGACAACTATGCCCGATAGAATAACTGATCCCGAAGTCAAGATAATAGATGTGTATAGCGCTTTTCCCGAACTTATTAAACCGCCAAAAGAAGCGGCCGCTAAGGCACTGCAACGCTTTATCATAGATGAGTCTGAACTTTCTGGATTAAGCCCGGCAGAAATGGCGGCGCGAGTGGTAGAACTGCAAAAAAAATGGTGCGGCAAGACTGTTACTTTTGAACGATTTGATATCAGTGGCGGCGCGCAAGCGCCAAAAGGCGAGCTGCGCTATATAATTCCAATATCAATGGATGAAATACGACACGGGCATTCTCCTCTGGGAAAATCCCCCCCTCAAAGCCGAAGCAATCTTGAATACAGATTCAAGGGCTATGTGGCCTGGTTATATCCCAACCCAAGCAAGCTGCAATCAGGGTTGCGCGGTCTAAATCAGCTTAAGATTTGCCAGGATGAATAAAGGGCATTAAGCCCGGATTACCCGCATTTGGAAAACCCGCATATTTCGCACTTCAGGCAACCCTCGGCCATGATCAGCATGTTGGCGCATTCGGGGCAGACCGGCGCGTTGCCCAAGTTGGCGATGGAAA
Organism: uncultured Candidatus Saccharibacteria bacterium; assembly: GCA_964372905.1. GTDB lineage: Bacteria > Patescibacteriota > Doudnabacteria > UBA920 > UBA920 > CAYJQY01. The sequence continues at coordinate 5,626 of CAYJQY010000014.1, read as the reverse complement.
CTTTTTCGGTTTTCTGGTAGGTCAGATGGCCGTTGGTTTTGATTTTTTCTTCTACCGTGGTCTGTAGCTGAACCTGCTCGGCCACCTCAAGTTTTTCTAAATGCGCCTCGGCCCGGCTCTCTGTGGTCTCCACGGCCTCAGGTGCAAGACCCAACTGCAGTTCCTGCTGATTGCGCTTAATGTGCTTTTCTAAAATCTTGCCAATGGCATCCGGCAGGGAATAAATTATATCGCCGTTGGCAAAGCTCACATCCGGTCCGCGAATGCCCTTGAGCTGGTCCATGACTTCTTCAATGGCAATGTTGGAACGCAGGGCCAGGGAAATCATGCGCGAAATAGCCTCGGTCTGGGCGCTAAAGAATCCGCCGGACTTGCCCAGCGTGGCAAAGACTTCAAACGGCCCCTGCTTGTCTTCGTTGATGGTGACATAAAGATGGCCGTAAGCGGTGTTAAGTTTGTATGTGATGCCCTGCATCTCGCTGGGGCGCTGGCGCGGCGCGATTTTAATCTGCACATTTCCGCCGGCCATGGACATGACTTCGGGCGCGGCTTGAGGTGCGCTTGTTGTCGCGGCCACTTTTCCCTGGACTTGCTGCGCGGCTGCCTGTTGCGCCGCCTCCTGTTGCGCGACCTGGAAAACCTTTTCCTCGACTGCCTGCGCCTGCCCGGCCGCCTTCTGCGCCAACTGCTCGGCCGCATCCTTGCCCAATTTTCCCGAATCCGTGGCCAGAATCTGCTCGTCGCGCGAGCCGTCGCGGTAAATCGTGCCGCCCTTGCAGCCCAAATCGTACATTAATTCATAAAGTTTTTTTGTCTGCTCAATACTGTAATCCTGCGGCGCATTCACGGTTTTGGAGATGGCCGAGTCGGTCCATCTCTGCACCGCGGCCTGCACGGCCACATGCTCTTCCGGCGTCATTTCCATGGCCGTCACGAAGTAATCCGGCAGTTCCTGGTCCGGATGCGCGTCCAGCCAGTCCTTGGCCAACTTTATATTTTCTTGATGAACTCCCAGGCGGGATTTGCGGAAATAAGTCCAGGAGAAAAACGGTTCAATTCCCGTGGAAGTCCCGACCATGGTGCCGATGGTGCCCGTGGGCGCCTGGGTAAGAAGAGTTACATTGCGAATCCCGTACTGCCGCGCCAAATCGCGAATGTAATCCGGCATTTGTTTCATATAGCCGCTCTGCAAAAATTTCTCGGCATCAAACTTCGGGAACGCGCCCTTTTCGCGCGCCAACTCCACCGAAGTTTCGTAGGAAGTCACGGCAATAAATTGATACAGTTTGTCAATGAACTTCACGGCCTCCGGACTGCCGTAGCGCAAACCGAGTTTAATTAACATTTCCGCCAAACCAATGGTGCCCATGCCCACGCGGCGCTCGCTCATTTGCTGCTTGCGGTTTTCATCAAAAAAATACGGCGTGGCGTCAATGACATTGTCCTGGAAGCGCACCGCGTCCTGAACCGTGGCCTTGAGTTTGTTCCAGTCCACATCGGCCTTACCGGTTTCATTATTGGTTAAGTGTTTAGAGAGATTCACATGCCCCAAGTTGCACACGCCCCAGGCCGGCAGCGGCTGTTCGCCGCAGGGATTGGTGCAAGGCAACGGCGCGAAATACCACGAGTTGGAATAATAGTTGGCGCGGTCAATAAAGTACATGCCCGGCTCGGCCGAAGCGTGGGCCGATTCAATAATGTTGTCCCAAATATCCTGCGCGCGCACGGTCTTGTGCTTAATGATGTTGCCGCCAAGCTGCTTCCACTTATGCAAATCACCGTCCCAATGCTCCGCGTAAAGCGGATCCGACGAATCCGGAAACACCAAATCCCAGGGCTGATCTTCCTTGACTGCCTTCATGAAATCATCGGTAATGCCCACGGAGATATTGGCATTGGTAATTTTGCCGGCTTCTTTTTTAGAGTTGATGAAATCCAAAACATCCGGATGCCAGGCGTTCAAGATCAACATCAAAGCGCCGCGTCTGGAATTGGAAGTGTAAACGCCGTTGCCTGCAAGCAAGTGCGCATCAGCAACTTCAAAATCATAAACTTCCGATGTGCCCACAGGCTCTATGGAAACAATGGCGTCAGGCAAGGTGTTCAGTAATTCCCCAACTTCTTCTGCAACCGCAGTCTGGCCATCAATGGCCAAGCGCCCTTGCACTGCCCTCATCTGGCCCAGGGAAATGCGCGGCGACACTCCGTCATAAATGCGCTGGCGGTATTTGGACCGCATTCCTAAATTCGTCCACACGGCCGCAGGATAGGTTTGATACATATCGCGCTTGCCGTTATCGCCGTTTTTCTTGGCCGTGCTTACGAAATCGGCAAAGCGCTGCTTGAACGACGCGCCTGTAACGGTTAAACGATAAATAGTTTTCCAGCTGTGCTCGGTTCTATCCGTTGCGGACAGCCCGGAAACAATGCCGTTAATCGCCAGAAGCTGCTGGACATCCTGAAGCATGGTCTTGCTAATACTGTCAAAACCGTATCCGCCCTTCCGTCCGCGATTGCAGCCGTCGGCGTCGAAATATCCGGCAATAAACGCACCCATCACAGACGAAGGGGAACGGAACACAACTTCCGGCACGCGAATTTTATCCGCGTGGGGTTTAAGCAGACCGTTGGCGCTCAAAAATTCCACAAGCAAACGGGAATAAATACTGACATTCTTTACGGCGCCATCGCCGTTTTCAATCTTTGGCTGTAATCCAAAAAGTCGTTCCGTAGTTTCAACCACCCGGCGGCGAATGCCTGGATGAGAATCTGCCGTGGCCATTTTTATGGCCTTGGGTACGCTCCAGTTAACTTTTTTGCCAATCTGCACATAGCCATCGCCGAACATATAACCGGCAAGGTAGGCCAGGTCTTCGTCAAAAACTTCAGGCAACCTTACATTCTCGTTTAAGTTTGTGGCCATAACGGACCGCTTGTATTCCAAGGGTTTCATCGCCACATAATCCTTTTGCACTCCCGCACCTTGAAGCAGGAGGATTTCATCGCCTTCGCTCAAATCAGCCAGCGGCACAGTGGTAATAACACCTTGCCGAAGCACTGCCATTTTGTGCTGGGCAGTCACGCGCACTTTAAACCCGCGCTGCGTGGTTACTTCATACAGGGGCTTAATGCCATTGCGAAAATGGGTGGTAATTGGCCGCAAACCGTGATGCGTTTGAGCGTGAATAACTTCGCCCTGTTCAATTCTGTCTGCCAATTCTTTGGCCGGGATCAATCCGTCTGAAGTTAAAATGCGCTCGTTGGGTCCGAAACAGCCACCCTGTTCAATCAAACCCGTCACAAAGCTGTAGAGCGATGCCCACGACACGCTGCCGCTAGAGCGGCCGTTCACGCCTTTCACATACGCGTAGCGCGGCCGCAACGATGACACATTAATGCCTACTCCCCCGCCGCGCGACATGATCTCGGCCATCTGCGACAAGGTCTCAAAAATTCCGCCGCGGCTGTCCTTGGGATTAGGAATGACATAGCAATTGTAAAAAGTCAGATTCTGGCCGGTGCCTGCGCCAGTGAAAATGCGGCCGGCCGGCACATACTTCCAGTCGTCCATGAGTTCAGTGAATTTGGCCTCCCACTCTTGCCGCAGCTCCGGCGTTTTTTCCACGCTGGCAATGTGCCGCGCCATGCGCTGGAACATTTGCTCGGGCACAACTTCCAAGGGCTTGTCCACATGGTCAATGGCACGCACTTCCGTGGAACCATCACGCAGTTTCACGCTCACTTCCTTGTACTCGCGGTTTATGCTTTCAACCGTGCCTATTTCCCGCTGGCCGGTCTTACCGTTCACCAAAACCACCACGGTATCGCCCACGGCCAAAGTCTCGCGCTTCATATCTTTCATGGCATAACGATCAAAGAAAATCTTTTCGCCCAGTTCCGAAAGGGCATTTTTTCCGCGATTCTGCAAGTTGACGGGCTGGGTGGGATTGCTCATGGCAGTAATTTGTTAATTTTTATAATTTTTTAATTATTTTTGATGATAATAGCTGATGGCTGTCGAGCAGTTCGCCGCTCGTACACGCGTGGCCTCATCCAGCGGCTCGCTCGCTTATGTGCCCGGGCCGCCTCGCCGGTTGCCGTTCGCAAACGGCTTGCTGGCTCCAGCGGCCAGCTTCGCCTCTGCGCTCGCCCCGATTTCGCCTCAGCTCCGCTTCGGTGAACCAAGCAATCGGGGCTCGCGAAGTTGCTCACTGGCAAGCCGGCTCAGCGACTGGTATTTCTATAATTTATTAAGGGCTTCCTTGAATTCGTCGACGTCGGCGAACTGGCGATAGACCGAGGCAAAACGGATATAGGCCACTTTATCAACTTTCTTGAGCTTTTTCATAATGCTCTCCCCGATTTCGCTGCTTTTTATCTCGCCGTCCTTGGCTTTCTTCTGAATATCCTGTTCTACGGCCGAAATTATGCTTTTTAAAGTGTCGTCCGTATGCTCCCGCTTCTCAAAAGCCCGTTTGATCCCTGTTTCCAGCTTTTCCCGCGAATAGAGCTGCTTGCTGCCATCCCTCTTCACCACAGTGAGGTCCAAAATTTCGATTTCCTCGTAGGTGGAGAAGCGAAACCCGCATTTTTCGCATTCCCGGCGGCGCCTTATAGCGTTGCCTTCCTCCACCGGCCGGGAATCCAGAACCTTGGTATCGTCATTTTGGCAGTTGGGACAGCGCATAGCGGTTCAGGACTTTCAAAAGAATTTATGAAAATTGGATAAAAAGGGCTTAAAATCGACGACATTAAAACTAGGCTCATTTTTGGCCGGCCAAGACCTATAAGGTTGGGAGACCTAGCTCAATTTTTGTTTCAAAATACTATATATAGTATCTCTATAGGGTATTATATACCATATCTAGTGTTTTGTAAAGACCTGAAAAATCCGCCGTTTTGGAGAGATGGGACCCGGCCGGGGTTGGTTGTCCACAGAAAATTGCTAAAATTTAGATTTTATTTAAGATACCTTGAGCTTCGTTGTCCTATTATTAGCCCATGACTCAACCGGTTGATATAAATCCTATTGAAAAGCGCATTTTATTTATTCGCGGCTGTAAGGTATTACTCGACAGCGACCTTGCCACGTTATATGGAGTCACTACGAAACGTTTAAATGAGCAAGTAAGGCGTAATTTTAAGCGTTTTCCCGAAGATTTTATGTTCCAACTCACCTTTCCTGAGGTACAGGAACTACTATTTTCAAGGTCGCAAATTGCGACCTTGAAAAGGGGCCAAAATATTAAATACGCTCCTTATGTATTTACTGAACACGGCGCGGTAATGCTTGCCAGTGTACTGAACAGCGCCATTGCTATAAAAGCCAGTATCCAAGTGGTGCGCGCGTTTGTCCGACTCCGTTCGCTCCTGGCCGCACACAAAGAGTTGGCCCAAAAACTGGCACGGCTGGAACGAACCACGAATGCGCGATTTCAAATTGTGTTTGATCTAATTAAAAGGGATGCCGAGCCGGCACCTCTGCCAAAACCCAAAATCGGCTAGCGCACAAAATACTGCCAAAAGGCCTCACCCTAAAAAGCCCCACTTACAAAGGTTGCCAAATTTGGTTATTTCATCTTCTTGCGGATAAACGCCGGGATGTCCAGTTCGTCGTCAGAGTTGG
>CAYJQY010000013.1:0-23554 GCA_964372905.1 uncultured Candidatus Saccharibacteria bacterium | reverse complement strand
TCTGCCACTATCCCAGGGGAGAGCGGACGATGAGCGCGCCAAATTGTGCGAAATTCATTGACATACTTTTACCTATTTTATACCAGGGCCGCGGCTTTGTCAAGCCTCTGTATTACCGCTACAATTAAGGGCATGATGAAGTCCGCACTTGCCGCCCGCGGCGCAGCTGCCGTTATTACCCCTGCCGTATCCGCGCCCGCGTCTGTTTACTCCGCGCGCCGCCGTGCGTCAGATAAAGAAGTTCCGGCTGGACAGCTTTATTGCAGCCTGGATTTGGAGCTTAGCGGGTTTGACCCCACCAAAGACGAGATTTTGGAAATCGGTTGGGTCTTTTTTCGGATAGATGAAACCGGGCCGATGATTATGGAAGAGTGGTCGCAGGTGTTTAAGCCGGCGCGCGAGGTTCATCCCAAAATTTTGGGCTTGACCGGAATTACGCAGGAGGAGTTGGACGCCGCGCCGAAGTTTGCCGACGCCAGAGATTTTATCCAGCAAAAACTGGAATCGGCCGTTATAGTGGGCCACGGCGTAACTCTGGACATTCGTTTTTTGGAGGCCTTCGGCATCAAACTTTCCGGCTGGCATATTGATACGCTGGATTTGGTGCAATTCCTTTTGCCGGCGCATCACAGCTATAATCTGGAAAATTTAATGCACACCTTCCAGGTGCCGCACCGCGAGGCGCACCGCGCGCTGGCTGACTGCAAGGCCGTTATTGTAGTGCTGGAGCGCCTGCTCCGGATTTTTCAGAGTTTTCCCGCGAAGCTAAAAAATGAAATTAAAAAGTTCGCTCGAAAAGGCGCATTTACTTGGCTGCCGTTGCTGCAAGTTAGCCTGTCGCCAGCGCCATTTGTCGAGCCACAGCCCGAGCTAAAAGAATCGTCTGAATCTATATCTTTGCCTGAACAAGGCATAGTTTCTCTGCCTTTAGGCTATGATGCGGGACCAGTGGTGTTGTCTGCCGTTAAAAAACAAAAATATCCAGTTTTATTGGTAGTGCCAATTAATTCTGAAGTTTTGGCTTTATGGCGCGCCGGTCAGGTAACAGGAATATTTTCACCTGAAGACACATTCGACGAACAACGGTTCAATAAATTTATGAAGCAGCGGGAATTGGGTGTTGAACAGATTGCTTTCATTTTGAAAATTCTGGTGTGGAAGCATACCAACTGGCAAACGCAAAGCGTTTTAGATTTGAACCTGTCCTTTGCGGGGGGGCAGTACCGTTTCGCCATTACCGGCGGCAAGTCGCCAGTGTCAGGCCAGGCTAAGATCGCGTGTTGTTCTCAGCAGACCTTTCTTCGGCTAGCAGAACAGGGAATATTAGAACAGGATAATCGCCAAGTTATCATCCGCGATCTCGCCCGGATGGAACCCGCCGTTACCACGGGCATCGGCGATCGGATCAGTTGGACTAATATTGTTTACTTGCTGCGTTCCATTTATAATCCTGAAACCGAAACCGGGGCTGAACAACAGCGAGATTTAATTATCAATACCCTTGCCGCAACCGATTTGTTTTTCGGCCTCATATCGCTCCAGCTTCATAAACAGTTTTCGTCCCTGCCTTATATTACTTATGCCAACCTGAAAGGCGAACCATACCTGTTCTCGCGTCTCCAGCAAGCCGCGCTTAATTATTCCGGACAGCTTGAACAAGTTAATAAAAATTTGCATCGCGATGATATTGTCCGGTTTGTGGTGATGCTCAAGAATTTTTTTCTTGAGCAGGATGCCCGGGTTAAATGGATTGAACTCGGTCAGAACCGCTGCATTTTGTTCAATTATCCGATTGAGATCGCGGATATTTTTGGCCAAGCCGTAGCCGGATACAAGCAGCCGGTTTATATTTTCGAAACCGGCAACTCTGAAGTAGAGCAATATGTCGCGAAACGTCTTGGTTTGGAAGGAATGGACGTAATGCAAGCACCTCTGCCGCAACTGGAACCAAAAGTTAAGAGCAATTTCAATGAGAAATTACAAACTGATGAAGAAATTTTTAATTTTTTGATTCAGCAGCTGGCACCAGCAGTAGTCTTGTTTAATGATGTGGCAGACATCAAGGAATTTTACAAAATTTATTATGGAGAACTGAAGCAAAACCACGCGGTATTTGCCCAGGGTTACTCGGGCGGCATCAATAAGATGCTGCGGAATTTTGGCATCCGTCCCGGTATTTTATTGGTTACGCCGGGACTGTTAGTGCGCAGCACCGTGCCGCAGCTTGAGGTCAAGAGCTTAATTTGGAGTGATTTTTCTTTGCAGCAGCAAAATAAGCATCCTTATGAGCAAGCCTTGGCCGAGCGCTGGCACGGCCCTACCAGTTTTGCCGTTCTTCGCAACCTCCAAAATTTAACCGCAATTCTGCGGCTGTGCCATTCAAACCAGCTCGAAACTATTACTATGGGTGTTCACGGTATGGGGGATGCCGACAAACAAACTCTTAAGGATAGCCTTTCCGCCATTCCTTACTTGATACTTTAAGCCCTGCCAAGGCAATACCTTGCGAACGATTCCGCAGGAGCGTCAGCGACGAGGACTAATGAGCAATGGTATGCCTGGCAGGGCTATAAAATAGTAATTCACAGCTTATCCACAAATTATTCAGGTGAATTACTGGGAGCATTTTGGTCATTTTTTCGGCTAAGATGTCATGGCTTAGACAAAAATACCTTTATTTAAGAGAAGATTTAATATTATTCTGCCACAGAATTGACAAAAGAGTCCATATTTTCTATGCTTAATTTAGAGTTATTTTGGAGCTCTTTAACAATTTATACACACTTGTATACTAAAGTATACACAACTGCACAACGGAGATCTGTATTGAATACAGGCCAAAAGCCCCTTGAGTCCAGTTCTCCCTCAAACTTTCCGTCAGAGCCTATCCCAATCTAGGCTGGATGCAAAACAAAAACAAATTTGGTTATTGCTTGTCCATAACAAGCACAAAAATACCCAAAAAACAAAAAACAAAATGCAAAAAGTTTTAGGTGCCCTCGAGGTACCATAAGGAAAGTTTAAGGTGCAGTTTGAAATCGGTTGGGACTCAAACGCTATCTCGAACACTAGTTCGAGAGGGGCTTGAAGTCGGGAAAATGTTGCCTTGTGTCCCACGTTTAGGGTCTAACGCAGTTTAGACCCTGCAAGTGGGACGCAAAGTAGCTCGAGACTTCGGGCTAACTTAGCGGCCATCCTGCCGGATTATTTAATTATTTCGCGGCCTAGGTGGCCGCTAATATCATTTCTGGGATGATTTTGATTCTGACTTACAGCGGCCATTTACCAAAATATTTAATTTTGATAGGCTTATGCCATGGATAACTATCCTCCACAATTTATCGACGAGATGAAACAAGCGCTGTTACAGCAGAAAGCCAAGTTGGAGCAGGATCTGGCCGGTTTGCAGATGCATACTGAATTTGGCGATGATATGGATGAAAATGCGGAAGAAATCGCGGTAGACGAAGTTAATCAGGATTTAATTGCCCGCATCAAGCGCGATTTAGAGAAAATTGATAAAGCGTTGAACAAGATCAAGCAAGGTACTTACGGCTATGATGATAACGGCAAGATGATTGGTGAAGCGCGCCTGCGGGCCATGCCCTGGGCTGACACCGCTCTGTAATAAGACCGGAAAATAACCTGGTCTTGTCATGGCCCTCGTCGCTTGCGGCCGCCTCGCTGATTGCTCCGAAAAACTAGGTCATTGTTGCCTCGCCGTTCGCCAAGCTCCGTAGCTGCTCATATGTTTATTTCGGAGCAGATACTCCGCTTGAGCGAATCGACTCGGCAACTCCAATAGTTTTTCTTGGGCAAACTGGCGAGGCGGCCTTGGGATAGCTCCACTACCATGTTATTTTCCGGTCTAACATCGAAACATACTAATAGCCAGGACGGAAGAAGCGGCCCGCCCGCCTCTTTTTTTTGGGCAGGGCTCGGTCTGATCCTAATTGGGTTGGACCAGCTGATCAAATGCCTGATTTTCAGAAACGGCCTCGGCCCGGCCGGCAGCAATAATGATTTTATTGGTTTCACAAGGTTTCACAATTACCAATTCGCCTTTAGCGTAGATTTGCCGGTCGCTGTGATTTTTTTTATTTACGCCGTGACATTGGCCATCTTGGTCATTTATGTCATAAAACAGCGCAGCCGGTTCGATCAATGGCACTGGCTGGCCTGGACCCTAATTTTTGCGGGTGCTATATCCAACATCGGGGAGCGGGTTTTGTTTGGTTATGTCCGGGACTTCCTGTATCTTTACGGCGGCGGCATCCTTAACTTGGCCGATATCTATATTTTACTCGGCATTTTAATCTTGTTGTTAACAAATAGAAAGAGATAATGGTAAATTTACCATAGCTTTACAAGGAGTCGGAAAATGCCAGGTCTTGGAACTGTCCTCGTTACCGCCTGCCTCGCCAGCTGCCCCGAAAAACTAGGTCGCTTGTTTTCTGCGCTTTGGCTTCGCCAAAGCTTGAAAACTTACGCTCCAATAGTTTTTCTTGGGCAAGCTGGCTCGACCGGCCTCCGGAGATAATTCCAAGACCTGGCATTTTCCGACTCCTTAAACCATTTAGCTAATCGTTAGTAGTATTTGAAAAATAATTGACTTTCTATTTAATAGGGCTTGAACCTTCTTACGCTATGGTAAGAAGGTATGATCCAAAAAATCTTTTCCGGCACCATTGTCGGCCTTGATGCGGTTATGATCGAAGTGGAAGCCGATGTAGCCAACGGTCTGCCCCAGACCATAATCGTGGGATTGCCGGATACCGCGGTACAGGAAAGCCGCCAGCGGGTGAAATCTGCGCTCAAACATTCTGAATGTTCTTATCCCCAGACTCGGGTAACGGTAAACCTGGCGCCGGCCGACGTGGCCAAGGTCGGCACCCAATTTGACTTGCCCATAGCTTTAGCGATTCTTCTGGCCTCCCAGCAGGTCAAGTTTGACCCGGCTGACCGGTTATTCATAGGAGAATTATCTTTAGATGGAAGTTTGCGCCCAGTGCCCGGCGTGCTGGCCATAGCGCTCGGCGCGCTGGCCCGTGGCATCCAGGAATTATACGTTCCCAGCGTGAACGCTGCCGAGGCCGCTTTGGTAAAAGGTTTGCGCGTCTATCCTGTTGCCAACCTGCACCAATTATTGCTTCACTTGATAAAAGCCGAACTGATTCCTGCGCCAGCCAAAACTTTATCCAAATTATCCATTCCGCAAAATGCCAGTGTAGATTTCAGTCATGTCGCCGGCCAGGAATTCGCTAAGCGCGCGTTGGAGATTGCCAGCGCTGGCATGCATAATGTCGTTATGCAAGGGCCGCCCGGATCGGGCAAGACTATGTTAGCTAAAGCGTTGGCCGGTATTTTGCCGCCGCTTTCCCGGGGTGAATCCCTTGAATTAACGAAAATTTACAGCGCAGCCGGCAAGCTCCAGGGATCAATTATTGTTCAGCGGCCGGTGCGCGCGCCTCATCATACCGCTTCTAACGCCGCTCTTGTGGGCGGCGGCCTTAACCCCCGCCCGGGTGAGATTACTTTAGCCCATCGCGGGATATTGTTTCTTGATGAGTTTCCCGAATTTTCCCGCTCGGTCCTGGAGGCCTTGCGCCAGCCCTTGGAGGAAGGCACGGTTACGGTTTCGCGGCTGCGCGGCACCTTAACTTTTCCGGCCAGGTTTTTGTTGGTGGCCGCTCTTAATCCTTGTCCCTGCGGGTACTTAGGCGATCCGTCGCGAATATGCAGATGCCATCCTATGCTCGTCGCCAGATATCGCAAAAAACTTTCCGGGCCGCTGCTTGACCGCATTGATTTGCATGTTGCCGTGCCGCGGTTGCCCTACGACAAGATGATGCAAGAATCGATGCCCGAGAATTCCCAAGCTGTCAGGGACCGGGTGATGAAAGCGCGGATTGTCCAGTCAAAAAGATTGGGAGAAAGCAGATTCAATAGCGAAATGGCTGTTCAGGAAATCCGGAAATATTGCGTTCTGAACCCCGAAGCAGACATTATTCTTCATAAAGCGGCCGAGCAATATCAATTTTCCGGCCGCGCTATTCATCGCGTTTTGAAAGTCGCCCGGACTATTGCCGATTTAGCGGGCGCGGATGCGATCGCGGCCAATCATCTTGCCGAAGCACTGCAGTATCGTTCTTTATTTTGATTTGGAAGCGCCAATTTGGCACATTCAAGTTTAGAAATATTCAAGGCCGCAATTTGTGACCTCAAGCTGTGGGTATGGCTCTGGGATTAGTTAACATAGTAGCCAGACCGCGTTATTATGCGGTATAATAGCAGCATGCACAATAAGGTTCGCAAAGCTGTCATTCCCGCCGCCGGTTTCGGCACGCGCTTTTTGCCGGCCACCAAGGCCATGCCCAAAGAGATGTTGCCGATCGTCGACAAGCCGATCATCCAATATGTGGTGGAAGAAGCTGTGGCTGCGGGAATTGAGGATATTATTATCGTGACCGGCTGGAACAAGCGTTCCATTGAAGATCATTTCGATTATCCGTTTGAGCTGGAGAAGCGGCTGGAGGAAGCGGGCAAGCACGCGCAGGCCGACGAAGTCAGAAAAATTGCCGGGCTGGCCAATTTTATTTACATTAGGCAAAAAGGGCCGTACGGCAACGGCACGCCGGTATTGAACGCGCGTCATGTGGTTGGCGATGAGCCCTTTGCCGTGCTGTGGGGCGATGAATTTATTTATGCCGAGCCGCCGCGGCTGAAACAAATGATGGACGTGTGGCAGCGCCATCATATCCCGATTATTTCCGGCGTCAGGGTGGCTCCCGAAGTTGTCGGCAACTACGGCATCGCCAAAATTTCTGATGTGGGGCCGGGCGTGTTCAAAATTCACGACATTGTTGAAAAGCCCCGCCCGGCCGAAGCCCCCTCGAATTTAGCCACGCATGGCGCTTACATCCTTCCTCCAGAAATTTTTGAATTGCTTGAGCAAACCGCACCAGGCAAGAGCAATGAGATTTGGCTGGTAGATGCCATTTCTGCTTTGGCCAGGAAACAGGACGTGTATGCCGTTGAGATCCAAAATAGCCATTACTATGACACCGGTAATAAACTGGAATACCTCAAAGCCGTAGTGGAATTCGGCTTGAAACATGAGGATTTGCGCCATGATTTTGAAGACTTTCTCAAACAGCTGAAATTGTAATATAATATAATAGATGCATATGAGCTTCCAGCCTCGCCAGCGGCCCCGCCAACACGCGTCGAGCCGTTCCCTGCGGCGGCTCGCGCTTTGGCCGGCCGCCTTGCCGGTTGCCCCGCTCCGTAGCTGCGCATATGTTTCTAAATGAGCAGATACTCCGCTTAGGCAACGCGGCTGCGGCGGCCAGCTTGGCTACTGCTCAAACAGCGACTCCGCGAAGGTTGGCTCGGCCATCTGCCAGCGGGGCCAAATGAGCATCGCTATAGTAAAGTATGAAACAAACACAAAAATTTAATAAAAGCGGAAAAATGAAGCTTGTGGCGGCGCTGGCCGGCATTGCGGCGCTGTCTTTGGGTTGCGGCGGCGGTAGCCAAGGCACCAGCGAGCAGGTTGTGCTGAAAATTTGGAAGCCATTCGTGGACAGCCAGCAAATGGATCCGATTATTTTGGCTTATCAGCAACTCTATCCCAACGTTCAGATTGAATACACTAAAAAGAATATCGAAAATTATAAAATTGATTTGTTGAGTGCCATGGCTGCAGGCACCGGCCCGGACATCTTTTCCATCAATAACCCCTGGCTGCCGGAATTTTTGGACAAAATCACACCGGCCCCCGATAAAACTTTCATCATTCGCGATTATAAAGACGCTTTCGTCGATGTAGTCGTTCAGGATTTTACCAAGGACAATAAAATTTACGGCGCAGCCCTGTCCGTAGATTCTTTAGGGTTATTTTATAACAAGGATTTGTTGGGTACAGCGGGCATTGCCCGGCCGCCGCAAACCTGGGACCAGCTGGCTTCCAATGTTCGCCTGCTGACCCGCCAGGACGCAACCGGATATTTTTCGCGCAGCGGCGCAGCCATGGGCCTTTCCAGCAACGTCAACCGCGCCATGGATATTGTTTATTTGCTGATGCTGCAAAAAGGAGTTGTCCCCTGGACAGCCGACGGCCTTAATCCGACTTTTAATCAAGCCGTGTCATTTAATCAAAATAATCTTAATCCCGGAACCGGCGCTTTAGAATTTTATGCTTCTTTCGCCGATCCCAACAGCGCCAACTACACTTGGAACAGCCGCAGCGATTACTCCATCGATTCATTTGCCAACGGGCGCTCGGCCTTCTTGTATAGTTATTCCTACACGCGAGATACCATCAAACAAAAAAACCCCAATTTAAATTTTGATGTGGCGCCGGTGCCGCAACCCTCGCTCGAGGCGCCTGCCGTAAACTTTGCCAATTATTTTGGCGAAGTGGTTAACAAACAAAGCAAAAACGCCAACTGGGCTTGGGACTTTTTGAAATTTGCTTCCAGCAAGGATATTTTAGATAAATACTATGCCCAAAACAAGCAGCCCTCGAGCCGTAAAGATTTAATTGAAAAGCAGATTCCCGATCCGGAAATCGGCGTATTCGCCCATGCCAATTTGACGGCCAAGTCGTTTTACAAACCCAATGGCGACAAAATGGATCAGATTTTTGCCAACATGATAGACAAGGTTGTATTGAGAGGCGTAGATCCCGACCAAGCCCTGTCCGAGGCCGAATACGAGGCCGCGACATTAACCCAAGTCCGCGATTAGCAACTACTAACTATTCGCTCTTTACTTACAGTTATGAGGAGCTGGAAAATGCGGGATCTTGTCACTGTCCTCGTCGCAGCCCTTCGGGCTTGGCTCCTGCGGATAGTTCCAAGACCTAGCATTTTCCGGTCCTCTATGCATAAGAGCAGTCTTGAACCGTGCAATATGCTATAATTAAACTAGGCCGAACCAAAATTTCAGCCGTGAAACTAAAACTACAAGTTATTCTGGGCGCAATGTTTGTGATGTTATTTAGTGGTTGGGTACTGGCGAGCTCTACTGCCTATGCAGCCGAAACAGGCAGCTCCAGACTAAGTGATATTATTAAAAATGGTCTGGTGCCCTGCGGGCGCAAAGATTCCCCCCCGAATGCGGACGCCACAAATGTCCGCCCTGATGATACCTGCACGCTTGAGGATATTTTTAAGGCTTTCGCCCGCGTGACGAATTTTATGCTTGGTTTCGCCGGTGCTTTTGTAGTTTACAAGCTGATTAGCGGAGCTTTTGGGCTGGTTACGTCCCACGGTAATGAGCAGGCCATTAGCGAGGCTAAGAAAAAATTGATGAATGCTTTTTGGGGCTTCCTCTTGGTATTAGTTTCTTATCTTTTAATATCTCTCGTGGTGTATTCTCTTCTGCGGATTAAGGGTCCGACCGACATTTTGACTAATCCGACTAACTACATAAAAACCGAGATTCCATCGGGGGGAACTGGAAATTAGCAGAAGCATACTTTATGCTCCGTAGAATAAAAAATTCACGGTTTGTCATGGCATCGGGCCTGCTGGCAATTTTTCTGACAATTTTAGCGCCGGCAGATTTTTTACCAAGCGCGCTGGCCCAGCAAAATAAATCTCCCGCCCCCGCTGCAAATAAAACTACCAACACTCAACCCAAACCGCCTGTCAAAACCAACACAAACCAGCAACCGGTACCTGCGAGTGACGACAGCGGCAAACTGTTTAACCCAATTAAATATACAAACCTCGGTGATTTAATCGTTAGCATTACGAAAAACTTCCTCCTTTTTCTGGCCATAGTGACAGTAGCGTTTATTGTTCTTGGCGGCGCGCAGCTGGTAATTTCTGCAGGCAACGAAGAGGCAATCAAAAAAGGCAAGAGTACTATTACCTGGGCAATTATCGGTTTAGTGTTGGCCCTGCTTGCCTTCAGCATCGTAGCTATTGTAGAAGATTTAATTGGAGCTAATTATTAAAATAATTTATGTTGTACCGCAGTTTGATCCATTCGGCTCTAATTATAGTGCTGATTATTGAATTGGCAGGCATATTTTCTATCCGCCCGGTTTTTGCCCAAAATAATGATCCTACCGGTTCTTGTAAACGACTTGAGGACAGATTTAAGGCAGTAAACGAAGGAAATTTCACAGACCCAAAAACCCTAACCGAGGTTTTTCCGAAATACTGCACCGTGGCCGTAGTGGTTCGGAGCGCGCTTAACATCTTATTCGGCTTATCCGGCGCCGCTGCAGTTTTGTTTATAGTTATTGGCGGGTTTCAATACATGGCTTCGGCCGGCAACCAAGAAATTGCTGATAAGGGCAAAAAAACTCTTACCTATGCGGTTATTGGGTTGGTAGTTATTATTTTGGCAACAACAATTGTGAATATAGTGGTTAATTTGTTGGTAAAATGACTTTTAGGCGAGGCGACCCAGAAAATAGCATTTTATTGATAGATTTGGTGAATTTGCCTAAGTATAGTATGATATAAACACTAAAAATCTCGGTGCTGGAGCGGCAACGGCCGCAGGTTCCGGGCCCCCGATTGAGGGGAGGTGAAAACGAATTGAAACAAATCGTCAAAAGAATCAATTGGTTGAAGGCCGTTCAGATCGTGGTTATGGTTGCCGTGCTGACGCTGCCTGTATTTACGCTGTTGTACGCTAATGGCGCAGACGCCCAGCTTAGCCGGACCTTTCAGTGCGACCCCTCCAGCGGTTTGAACTGCCGCGCCGGCACTAACGTCAATGATCTGATTCGCACGGTCATTAACTGGGTGTTGGGCATTACCTTCGGCATTGCCGTATTGTTCCTCATCATCGGCGGCTTCTGGTACATCACCTCGGCCGGCAACGAGGAAACCGCGACCAAAGGCAAGAACACGGTCATAAACGCAATTATCGGTATCGTCATCATTATTCTGTCTTACGTGATTATCAATGTAGTGGCCAATCTCGTGAGCGGCGGTAACAGCGGCGTATCCGGCCCGTAATTTTAATTTTGATTTCTTGCGCCCGCACTTAACCGTATTATTTAGTGGTCCCAAAAGTGCGGGGCAACCTTGATTGCGTAAGTTTTTGTGTGATGAAGGTTGCGAGGCAATCTCGATCGCGGAATAATTTAGTTTAGTTAGTATTTTGTGCGATGGAAATTGCGCGTTAAATAAATTCATCCGATGAACCGAAGAAAAACTTTTTTATTGATGTTAACGCTTTTTGCCGCGGTGTTTGTTGCAGCGCCGCTGTTGGCGCAAGCGCAAGCAGATGTTGATGCCGGATTGAGTCGAATTGGCACCGAAGCGCGCCTGTCCGGCACCGGTTTTTTTAGGTCGCAGGACAGCGTCGTCACCGTAATCGGCAAAATTATTAGGTTGCTGCTTTTCGTTTCCGGCGCCATCGCGGTGCTGTTCCTCATCATCGGCGGCTTCTGGTATTTGACCTCTGCCGGCAACCAGGAATGGGCGGATAAAGGCAGAAAGACCATCATTAATGCCATCATTGGCCTCGTCATAATTATTTTGTCTTACGTTATTGTCAACTCGATAGTTAATTTGGTTAACTGCCGCGGCGGCTCCTTTTTCGGCGGGTGCTAACTTGGCCAGCATGATCCTAAAACAAATGAAACATTGTTTCTTAATAGTATTGATTGCGGTCGCCTTCTTTGGGCCCGTTTTTATTAATACAGCTTCCGCGCAAGCCGCTTGCGATATTAGGGACCTGGCCCCGCCAAACGCCAGTTACACAATCAGTATTGAGCCCGCCATCATTAAGCCGTCAACGAACTTTAAGGTTACAGCCACATTGAGTTTTCAGAACCCCCAGAGGGCGGCTCAATGCCAATTCGAAAGCATCTATTTTGATTTTGCTTATTTTGATCAGGGTCGGTTACCATTAAACTCGGGCGACCCAATCTTGGCTGACCCGGCGACCATTGGCGGCCAACCCGCCTTTACTGCCACCGATAATCAAAACTGGTCCAGATTGAGTTTAGACCGACAACTTAGTGCCAAAACTGTCATTGATTTCAGTTTGGGGGCGAGTTTAGGCGGCTTAACGCAAACCGGAGTGGCCAATACAAAAATTACTGTCCAACCCGATTCCGTTACTGTTGGCCCCGGTGGAGCGGCCAGCGGCCCTGCCGGCGCCGCGGGCACTAAAGCGGGCAATGCGTCAACCACAGCCGCTCAAGGGCCGGCGGCTGTATCTTCAGGCAATTGCGTTAAACAGTTTGGCGAAGGGTATGTAACGATACCGGGAACATCAATCTGCGTGCCGAAAGGGCCTGGTAGCGAGGGGACCATTGCCGGCAGCGACAGCATTTTCAAGATTATTGCCGTAGTCATTAGAATTTTGCTGATTTTGGCCGGTGCGCTGGCAGTACTTTTTCTCATCATCGGCGGCTTCTGGTATCTGACTTCGGCCGGGAATGAGGAGCAGGCGACCAAAGGGAAAAAGGCGCTCATGTATTCGATTCTGGGTTTGGTGATTATTGTGTTGTCATATAGCATTGTTTCCATTGTGGTAAGGACTTTGACTTCTACTCCGCAAGAGATCATCGGCGGTAGTTCAAGCACTTCGTCTGGCGGCACCCCTAGCCCTGGCGGCGGCCCCGACACCACGACGCCTCCTGGCCCCCCCGGTCCTGGTACCCCTAACCCGTAGTTTTCATCCCGGTAAGCCGCGCCACCGCGGCGCGGCTTTTTCTATCTGCTCAATCTTGATACAATGGTATGGCTTTTTTATAAATGGGCGAGTAGCCGAACTGGTACAGGCGCACGGCTTAGGACCGTGTTCCGCAAGGAATGAGGGTTCGAATCCCTCCTCGCCCACCACGCGCAATTATCATGCTTGAACAATTATACTTAAACATATATAATATTTAGTACCTTCATTAGTAGAACTACGCATTCATATGGGCAAAATCGTCAAAAATATCATCCTCATTTTAATCGGCTTCCTCATTATTTCCGGCATTGTGGCGGCTCTTTCCGGCAGCAACGAAGCCAAAACCGTGCCGATCACCGAAATAACCAATCTGGCCAATCAGGACAAGCTGGAAAGCATTGAAGTGAACAATGACAGCTTAACGGCTAAGCTCAAGGACAGCGATACTAAATATACGGCCAATTTAGGAAAAAATACCGAGATCATCACCCTGTTAAAAGACAGCGGCGCCAGTCCGGAAAAAATCGGACAAATAAAGATTGAATACCAGATCTCGAGCGTGACCAGCCAGATTGCTGGCGCCGTCCTGCCTTTTCTGGTCCCGTTTATTTTAATTTCACTTTTTCTTTATTTTCTTATGCGCCAGGTGCAGGGTACCAATAACCGGGCCTTGAGTTTTGGCCAGAGCGCCGCGCGCCTTTCCGACGAACGGAAAAATAAAGTTCGTTTTGAGGATGTGGCCGGTTCCAAAGAGGCCAAGGAAGAATTGCGCGAGATCGTGGATTTTTTGCGCTTTCCGCAGAAATTTTTGCAGCTGGGCGCGCGCATTCCCAAGGGCGTATTACTGCTGGGCGCCCCGGGCGTGGGCAAGACCCTGTTGGCCCGGGCCGTGGCCGGGGAAGCCAATGTGCCATTCTTTCATATTTCCGGTTCGGAGTTTGTGGAGATGTTTGTCGGCGTTGGAGCTTCGCGAGTTCGGGATCTTTTTAAAAAAGCCAAGAAGAACGCGCCCTGCATTGTCTTTATAGATGAAATTGACGCCGTGGGCCGCCAGCGCGGCACAGGCCTGGGTGGCGGGCATGACGAGCGCGAACAGACGCTAAATCAAATTTTGGTGGAAATGGACGGTTTTGAAACGGATACAAATATAATTGTGGTGGCGGCCAGCGTCACGGGGGACACGCCCGTATTGATTAAAAGAAACGGCGAAGTTAAGCTGTTGCCCATAAAGGAAGTTATTGATTATTATTATAAGAATGATGAAACAGGCATTGAAAAATTTTCTCCGGACATTGAAGTGCTCGGATTTGAGAAACATAAGACAAAATATGCCTATGCAAAGTCAATCTATTTTGGCCGCAGCAGTTTCAAAAAAGTCCGTTCGGTGTTTCGCCACAAGGTTAAGGAAATTTACGAGATTGACTACCTCGGGGGAACTATTCGTACGACCGGTAATCATTCCGTATTCGTGCGCAATCAGCGGGGCGTGATTGCCAAGGAGGTATCGGAATTATCAGTCGGAGAATGCCTGGTGGATATTCCCTATATTGTCAATCGGACACAAAAAAACCGAAGAGAAGCAAGAGCGCACTTGTTTAGCAATCATTTTAACTTGGAGTTGCGGGTATATGAACCGGTATTCGCCGGATTGGAACCGGTACAAGCCATGTATGAGTTTGCCATGGCCAATCAGAATAAGCTATCGCAGAGTAATATCGCAAGCAAGTTCGGTCTGTCTCAAACCGCGATTTCTCACTGGCACCTTGGCCGCACCGTTCCTCGTGCCATTAGTCGGGCCTATTTTAATTATGAATTGCCTGAGACCATAACGGTAACGCCAGAACTGTGCCGATTGCTCGGTTACTATGCCGCAGAAGGTTATTCGCGCAAGGAGGTTGACTTTTGTTTTAATGTTAGGGAAGAAGACAAAATCAGCGATGTTGAGCAATTGATGCACGGCATATTCGGACTGTTGCCTGATCGGAAAATGGTGCGCGGTAATGCGGTGAATATTATTTATTACAGCAAGCCTCTCGCTGCTTTCTTCAAGCAATACTGCGGCCAGGGGGCGTATAATAAACATTTGCCGAGTTTCCTTTTCGAAGCGCCCCGCGAATATTTTACAGAATTTTTCCGCGGCTATTTTAATGGCGACGGTCACCAAGACAAAAAGGGCCGGATAGAAATTACTTCAGTGAGCAAACAAATGATTACTGAATTAAACTGGCTTTCACGCATGCATGGCTTCAAGTCATTCGTGCACTCGTTTAGGGCCAAAGCCGGCCGAATCATCAATAATGGTAAGCCTTTGGCGGCAACCACAGCCTGGCGATTGGGTTTTGGCAAGACGCAGAATCCACTCGGCTCTCTTGCCGGCAAGGCTTCCGTGAAACGGCCGGTAATTAAGGCAATTCGGAAAATTCCATACGATGATTATGTTTATGATTTTTGCGGTTGTGATAATGAAGCTTTCTTTGGTGGGGTAACGCCACTGTTGTTGCATAATACCAATCGCCCGGATGTCTTGGACCCCGCCCTGCTCCGCCCCGGCCGTTTTGACAGACAAGTCGTGCTGGATTTGCCTGATATCAAGGACCGCGAAGAAATTCTAAAAGTGCACAGTAAAAACAAGCCGCTAGGCAAGGGTGTTAATTTGCGCATCATCGCCGAGCGAACCCCGGGTTTTTCCGGGGCAGACCTGGCTAATCTCATCAATGAAGCTGCTATTTGGGCCGCGCGTTTTGACAAACAGGAAATAGCCGCTGGTGATCTGAAAGAGGCCATAGAAAAAGTCATGCTCGGGCCCCAGCGCAAGAGCCATATTCTCTCGGCCCGGGAAAAAGAAATTACGGCTTATCACGAAGGCGGCCACGCGCTGGTGGGCAGCGTCCTGCCGTACTCGGACCCCGTACATAAAGTTTCAGTCATTTCGCGCGGCCGCGCCGCGGGCTATACTATGAAGCTGCCTACGGAAGACAAGCATCTTCACACTAAATCCAGTTTTTTGGATGAAATCGCCGCTTTGGTGGGCGGTTACGCCGCCGAAAAATTGGTCTTTGACGAATTGACCACGGGCGCCAGCAACGATTTGAAAATAGCCACGAACATGGCCCGCCGCCTGGTCACTTCTTATGGCATGAGCGACACGCTCGGGCCGGTTACGCTGGGCGAGAATCATGAAATGGTGTTTTTGGGCAAGGACATTGGGGAGCACCGCAACTACAGCGAAGATGTTGCCAAGAAGATTGACGAAGAAGTCAGCAAAATCATGAACCAGGCGTTCCGCCGCGCCAGCGATGTGCTGAAAAAATATCGCAGCTACCTCGACACCATCGCCCAACGCCTGGTGAAAGAAGAAACTTTAGAGCAGGAGCAGTTCCACGAAATCGTCAAAGATATCATTCCCAAAGAAAAAAAGAAAGAGCCGGAGTTTCAGGACGTGCCCGGGCTTGGCGCCGCAACCGCTTAATTACATAGGCCAGAAAATATCAGGCATTTGTCAGAGTCCTCGTTACTTGCGGCCGCCTCGCCAGTTGCCGGCAAAGAGCAGAGTTGATCAAATGCTTCTCGGTGCTAATGCTGCTGTATGGGCATACTGACTCGGCATCCTTTGGCGGCGGGGACTTGTGACAAGCACCTGATATTTTTTGGCCCTATGAATCCTTTATGAGTTTCACCAATATTATCCAGCGGGCGTATACCAGCGTCATCAACCACCCGTGGCTGTGGCTGTTGGGATTGTTTCTCACCAGCGGTTTTAATTTGCACTGGCTGGTTTTTCCCCAGCAGTCAGCCCAATGGCAGGGAATCACTGCGAACGATTGGCAGTTGTTGATCCGCCATCGCCAATTCTGGGCGGTAATAGCGGGCTTGCTGGTCGTTTATTTAATCAGCGTGTTAATAGCCAGTTGGGCCAAAATTCTCTTAGTCCTATATGCATCGCTGCTGTTGAAAATCAAGCGGTTGAAACCGATGGGACAGAACGACCCACACCCTACAGAGCCGGCCCTAAATAAAATATTATTCAAGGAAAGCTTAAGTTATCTTTGGTCGGTCACAGCCGTGAGTCTGGTCGCGACCATAATAACCTTGGCCGGCGCCGCGGCACTGTTCATTCCGTCTTTGGTATGGATGCGCGGCGAGCCCGGGCAAGACTATTTTGTCACGCTGGCCGTGTTGGTATTTTTATTGCTCCTGCTGTTCACCACTTTTTTGAGCGCTTTCGGCTCGTTTTTTATTCTTTTGCACCAGCGCAGCGTCCGCCAGTCGCTCAATCTGGCCGGCGATTTAATCCTGACCAAGTGGCGAACGATTTTGGCTTTTCTTCTAATCCTTATGGTAATTTACGGCCTGACTCTCACGGCGGGGTTTGGTTTGCTGGCGTTTGCCAAGTCCCTGATTCCGGTGGGGTTCGGCATCCTCTCGGGTTCCGGCCTGTTTTCCACGCTCGTGGCTGGCCGGGTGACCTGGGCAGTTATCAGCATTGTTTTGATCGTATTATTGTCTGTTCTCAACGCTTTTTTCAATGTCGCCCTCCTGCTGTTATTTAATGAGTTGATAAAAGCGCGGTCCCTGGAAGCCGGGAACCCAGCCGAAGCCAGAAGCCCGGTGCCGATTTCCTAAGAAGTATATTGTATGCAGCATTTATTTGTATAGAATCTCATAACTACAAGACATAAGCGTTGATCGTTCGTACTATTGATGATATCATGTATACATGAAATCTAAATGGTACCGATTGAAAACCCAAGCGATTGCACTTCGCAAGAAAGGATCATCAATAGGATATGTTGAAAAGAATTTAAAAATTCCTCGATCAACTTTAAGCGGGTGGTTTAAAGGCATTGAGTTAAGCAAATTTCAGAAGCAGAAGCTCTTTTACAATTGGAAACAAGCCTTAATTATAGCTCGCCAAAAGGCAGTTATCTGGCATAATACTCAAAAAGCAGCCAGGATATTACAGGCAGAACTAGAAGCGCAAAGTGTGTTGTCACGAATAAAAACCGACAATAATGTACTGGACTTGGCTTTGGCAATGCTATACTTAGGTGAGGGATTCAAAGCCGCTCCCAATACTGCTATGGGAAACTCTAATCCTTTATTATTAAAGTTTTTTGTTAGCGTGCTCCGTAAAAATTATCATCTGGAGATCTCAAAGATAAAATGTGAGCTTCATTTAAGAGCCGATCAAAATCCTCTTGTAATTAAGCGTTATTGGGCCAGGGAGCTCAAATTGCCATTAAAAAACTTTATCACTGTCAGTATTGATCAGCGCACTAAAGGATCAGCTACCTATACCGATTATAAAGGTGTTTGTGTGGTGCGGTGTGGACAGGTGGCAATTCAGAGAAAGCTGTTGTTTTTAGGTAAATTATTTTGTGAGGGAATTATTAATCAACATATGGGCGGTTAGCTCAGTTGGTAGAGCGTTCGCTTGACATGCGAAAGGTTCACAGGTTCGATCCCTGTACCGCCCACCAAAATAATTTTTTTCATGCCGCAACTCGATCAAGCAGAACTGGAAAAAATCATCGGCCGGCCCATCAAGGACGCTGATTTGTACATGTCGGCATTCACCCACCGGTCTTATTTGAACGAAAACCGCGTTTTCCACCTGCCCCACAACGAGCGACTGGAGTTTTTGGGCGATGCCGTGCTGGAACTCGTGGCCACGGAGCATCTCTACCGGAATTATGAGCATTCAGAAGGTGAATTGACGAATTTTCGCAGCGCGCTGGTCAACTACAAGAAGCTGTCGGAAATCGCGCGGCGGCTGGATTTGGAAAAATTTTTGCTGATGTCGCGCGGCGAGGCCAAGGACATCGGCCGGGCCCGCCAGGTTATTTTGGCCAATGCCATAGAAGCGCTAATCGGGGCCATTTATATCGACGCCGGCTATGACGCCGCGGCCGAGTTCATCAACAAAGAAATTTTAGTGGAATTGTCGGCCATTATCAGCGGCGGCAGCTACCTTGATCCCAAGAGCCGGTTGCAGGAACTCATCCAGGAGCAAAGCGGAGTCACGCCGAGCTATGGCGTAATTTCGGAAAGCGGTCCGGACCATGATAAACTGTTTGTAGTGGCCGTTTTTATTAACACTAAAGAAATCGGCCGCGGCACCGGGCCGTCAAAGCAGGAAGCGGAAATTTCCGCCGCGCAGAACGCGCTGGAGCAGTTTCATCAAAAATAACTACTGATGTATCTTAAACGGCTTGAAATCCACGGCTTCAAATCGTTCGCCAAAAAAACAACTTTAGAATTTGATGCCGGCATCACGGCCATCGTGGGGCCGAACGGCGCCGGAAAGTCGAATGTTGCGGATTCCATCCGCTGGGTTTTGGGCGAGCAGAGCATTAGACTCATGCGCGGCAAAAAGAGCGACGATGTCATTTTCGCCGGCAGCGACAAAAAACTCCGGCTGGGTTTTGCCGAAGTTTTTGCCACCTTTGACAACCGCGACCGCAAAATTCCTTTTGACGCCAGCGAAGTCAGCATCGGCCGTCGCATTGACCGCCGCGGCGAGAGCGAATATCTGATTAACAACAACCGCGTTCGGCTTATGGATGTGATTGATGTGGTATTGAAAAGCGGCATCGGCACTTCGCGCTATACGGTTATCGGCCAGGGTACCATTGACCAGATGATTATGGCCGGCCCGGGCGAGATAAAAAATTTATTGGATGAAGCCAGCGGCGTAAAAAATTATTACATTAAAAGAGAAAAAACTTTGCGGCGGCTGGAGCAGACGGCGCAGAATCTTATGCGCGCCGAAGATTTGATTGGCGAGCTCGAGCCGCGCCTGAAAAGTTTGCGGCGCCAGGCCAAACGCATGGAAGCCCGCGCGGAAATGGAGCAGGAATTAAAAGGACACCGCCGGAACTATTTGGGCGGGCAGTATCTGGATTTGCAGCAGCAATTAAAAGAGTTAGATACCCAGCTCGGCGGCTTCAATAAAAAAAAGGACACCCTGGAGCGTGATCTTAAACAGGCGCGGAAGAACGTCGAGTCGTATGGAGTCGACAGCCGCCAGGAACTGGAGAAGTATCGCGAGGTACAAACTGAATTGCAGAAATTGCAGGAGCGCAAAAATCAGCTGCTGGAAAGTTTGAGCATGGTGCGGGGGAAAATGCAGAGCCATAAGACTACTGGGGCCGGCGACGCTGCGACCATTCAAATTGCCGCGCACGACCATGAGCAAAAAATTAACGCTGTCAGGCGCGAACTGCAGCAGCGCGAAAATGAGTTAATCATGCTCGAGGATGAAGCTCGGCGGATCCAGGCCAGGCTGCAGGATGTCAAGCGCAAGCTCGCCGCAGTTTATCAATCCTTGGCCAGCCCGATTGTCGCGGATTGGCCGGCCCTGCAACAGCGCCTGGCCGATTTGGAAAATTCCTTTAATCTTTTATTTGAACAGATGGCCCGCGCCCAGCAGGTGGCGGACTTGGCCAGCTACAGCGAGGAGGTCAAGAAAAAATTAAAGGAATTTAAGGATATCGCTGCCGGCGCGTTCAAGGACCCGCAAAAAGCCCAGGTGCAAATCCATTCCCAGCTTCAGGAATTGCTTCAGAAAAAAGAGGTCCTGGCTACAGAAGCAAAAAAAGGGGAAATTAGTATTGCTAGAGCCAATGTCGCCAAAGAATTTTTGCAGCAGCAGCAGGCCGCCTTGGAGCAGG
The DNA here is from genome assembly GCA_964372905.1 of uncultured Candidatus Saccharibacteria bacterium. GTDB lineage: Bacteria > Patescibacteriota > Doudnabacteria > UBA920 > UBA920 > CAYJQY01. The sequence continues at coordinate 3,224 of CAYJQY010000013.1, read as the reverse complement.
AAAAATTGCATCTCGACCTGGAATTGAAAAAGGCCCAAAGCGGCACCAGCGGTGATTTCCTCGAAAGTCTTTTGGCCGAAGAGCAGCGCATTAGTAAAGATGTCGAAGTCTTGGGTCAGGACATCGCTAAATTGGAACAAGCCATCCAGGATTTTTATCAAACCGAGAATGCCAGCCGCAGCAAAGTAGCGCGGGAAGAAAAATTTTTGCGCGAACTTCAGGATGAATTGAGCGCTATAAAAGATGAAGAATCAGGCGTGCTGGTACAGCGCGCCAAAATCAGCACCCAGTCTGAAGGCCTGGCCGCGGAAATAAATCATGCGCTGGGTGGCCAAGCTCTGGCCGATATTATCGCAAGAGGAGTTGATGCGGATGATGCAGAAGCTTTGGCGGGCGTGGATAAAGCCAACGAAAACTTGCCGGCAAAAATCGCCAAGCTTGAGCGTCAGCTGGAACTTATCGGCGGCGTGGATGAATTGACCATTCAGGAATACCGCGAAACCGAAGCGCGCTACACCAATTTGACCGCGCAAGTCAATGATCTGAAAAAAAGCATGCAGGACTTGCGCCAGATTATTGAAGAACTGGACGAGCACATAAAAATCACCTTCAACGAGGCCTTTCACAAAGTCAACGCCAAATTTGAAGAGTATTTCCGCATGCTGTTCAACGGCGGCCGGGCTTATCTTTCCGTGCTTCGAGCCGAAGAAAAATCCAAACAGCAAGAACCGGAAGAAGGGGAGGAAACTGAATCAGATAAAGACGCCGGGGAGCAGCTCCGCCCCGAAGAAAAAATCGTGGCCAAATACGAGCACGGCGCCAGCTCCATCGTTGGCATAGACATGAAAGCCACCCCGCCCGGCAAAAAACTTTCGGCCATTCAGGCTCTGTCCGGCGGCGAGCGCGCGCTCACTTCCATCGCCCTGCTCTGCTCGCTGTTGTCCTGCTTCCCCTCGCCGTTCGTGGTCCTCGACGAGGTCGACGCGGCGCTGGACGAGGCCAACACCATCCGCTTCGGCCAAATTCTGGGAACGCTGGCCGATCAAACCCAATTTATTACCATCACCCACAACCGCGAGACCATGGCCCGGTCCAACACGCTCTACGGCGTGACCATGGGCGATGACGGCATGTCCAAATTGTTGAGCATCAAGATCGAACAAGCGCGCGAGTATGCGAAGTAGCTGCTAGGAAATGCAGGTACTTGTCACCGTCCTCGTCGTCCCGACAAGTCGGGACTCCTGCGGATGGTTCCAAGACCTGGCGTTTCCTGACAGCAGCATAATAAATAATAGATATGTCTACACATTTTATTGACTTTTTTGTCAGCTTCATCAGCCAAATTCTTTCCACCCTAGGCTACCCGGGATTGTTTTTTTTGATGACCCTGCAGTCGGCCGGCATTCCCATTCCCTCGGAAGTCACCATGCCGTTTGCCGGTTTTTTGGTATTCCAGAGCCGATTTGATTTTGGATTGATGATACTCGTAGCCACATTGGGCAGCGTAGTTGGCGCCTGCATCGGCTATGCCATCGGCCGCTGCGGCGGCCGCCCGCTAATTATCCGTTATGGCAAGTACGTTTTAATTTCCGCCCACGATTTGGAAATAACGGAACGATTTTTCGCTCGGTTCGGTTCGTTGGCCGTTTTTTTGGGCAAGCTCCTGCCGGTCATTAATACTTTTGTCGGATTAGCCGCGGGCGCGGCCCGGCTGAACTTCAAAAAATTTCTGGTCTATGTGCTTCTCGGCTCGCTCATTTGGAATACTCTTCTCGGCTACGCCGGTTTGCAGCTCGGCCCGCGCTGGCTGGCCGTGCGCGGCACCCTTGGCCATCTAGATTTATACATCGTGGTGGCCGGCGTTCTGCTCGCGGTGTGGTGGGTTTACCGCCACATCAAGCATTTGCGGGGCTAGCACAGCGCCGGTATATCCTTTACTTATAAACTTCATCGCCGCCGACGTTAATAAAGCCAGCTACTCCAGGTTCGAGGAATTTGAATAATATGCGGTGAGAATAAGAGATGAAAAAAGCCCAGCAATCTTCCAATTCGCCGGATAGTTTATGGGTTTTTAACTTTGGATCAAAACAGTTTTCCCTGAAAATTTTTTCTTTGGCGCTGGCTTGGGTTTTTAATTCCAACGTGAGCTTTTTGAAAGCGCGCCGAAATTTGCTTGAATAATAGATGCGTTTAATTCGCATATCATTGGTTTAGGCCAAATCCGCTAATGATTTTAGGGTCTTCAGTTTACCTTGTTTGCGCTGCTTCTCAAAAATTTTAATGGCCTCCTGGCTATCCTTTATTTCCCATTCCCTTCTGGCTTCTTGCTGGTCAAGAGCGTATAAAAATTCTTCCAAGGCAATTCTAAACAGTTCGGAACGGTTGAGGTTTTGTTTTTTAGCCGCCCTTTCGGTTTTTTGGGCCATGGCTGGCGGCAGAGATATGGTGATTAAAGAAGTTGAACGCATAAAATTTAAGTTAATACTCAGTATTACTATTATAGCGGGGATTGAATTGTTGTCAAGGGCGTTATTTTTTGGCGCATTTAGCCGCAAACAAATGCTCCTCTTGACCGGATAAGGCCAAACTGGTAATATATTGTGGCTAACCAATCGTAATTTTCATGTTAACTATCAGATTACAGCGCGTTGGCAAGCGCAACCAGCCCGAATACCGCATCGTTCTGGCGGAAAAGCCTGCCGCCGCGCGCAAAAAATTTATCGAAGTGCTCGGCAACTATAACCCGCGCACCAAGCATTTTGTGATTAACGATGAAAACCGCCTCAAGTATTGGATCGAGCAGCGCGTAGAACTTTCGCCGACCGTGCATAATTTGTTCGTGACTAAGAATTTAGTTGACGGGCCTAAACGCGGCGCGTTCCGCGCAAAGAAGAAAGCTGAAGCCGCGGCACCGCCGGCCGCGGCCCGGGCCGGGGCTGCCGCCGTTCCGGCCCCGACCGAACAAGCGCCAACCCCGGCCGTACTAGGGGAACCAGCTGCGACGACCGTTCCTCCGGATAGCGCTGAAGCGCCAAGTTCCAACTAACCGCGGATTGATGAGCGAGCCATAATTTAAATCAGAGGTAAGAGTTTTCCTTACCTCCACCACACATATTAGTTTCGATATAAAATCTTGTGCCGCCACCTAAAAAAACGGCGGTTTTTTTATTTCTGTGCTTATTTATGCGAAAATCCTTGACAAAATCTGATTTTTGTGCTTTAAT
>CAYJQY010000012.1:0-24716 GCA_964372905.1 uncultured Candidatus Saccharibacteria bacterium | reverse complement strand
CAGGGCGCCAGCCAGAGAGTTGCCAATGGACACGGCTCCCGTGGAAGTGCCGGTGTTGATGTTGGTGGCGAAGTCAGAGGAGGCGTTAATGCTCGTAGTGGCGCCGGAGATGGTAGCGCCCGCACTGCCGGTGAGCAGTTCGGTGACGGTCAAAGCCCCGTTATTGGTAGTGGTGATGCCGCTGCGGCCCAAGGAAATAGCCGTGGCCGTGGCCGTACCCACGGAAATGATGCCAGCGGTCTGGGTGGCTGTACCCACATCAATACTGATGTTGCCAGAGTCAGAAGTCAGCCCTGTAGCATTGCCGCTGGCAATGGTTACATTGGCCGAGTTGGTGGAGTCAGCCGTCTGGTTGGTGGACTTTACTGTAAGAGCCCCGGTACCCCCGGTCTGGAAAGTCATCGCCCCGGTACCGGTAATATTGCCGATGCTCACCAGATTGCCGGAGGAATCAATCCGGGTGGTGCCGCCGGTTTGCATAGCCGTAGTGGCGTTGATGGTGGCAACGGCCAAAGTGCCGCCCGTTCCGGCATCGGTTAAAGTCAACAACGTATTCGGCGCGCCTTCCGCATCTTTCACGGTAAGCACGCCGTCAGTTCCCGAAGTTGCCAAAGTAATTACCGGCGCGGCATTGGACAGTATCAAAGGCGAGGCCGCGGACAGCGTTACCGTGGAAGCGGTGGAAGCTCCGCGTCCGGTTACCGTGGACAAAGTCGAAGTATTGTTGATGGTGACAGTAGTGGTGCCGGCGAGGGAAATATCCGTGCCGTCGGCGAGAAACGCGGCTATGTCCCGATAGCTATTGGCTGTGCCGTCGGCGTTCATGGCCAGCTGCTGATCTGCCGCGCCCAAAGCCAAAGTTGTGGGCGCGGCGCCTGCGCCGCCGCCCAAAACCACGCCGCCCGCCGCCAAGGCGCCGGAAGAGGCCAAGGTAGAAGCGTCGCTAAAGTACGGCACTCCGCCGCTGGTACCCGAAGTCAATCCCGTACCGCCCTGGTCCACTCCCAAAGTTCCGGCGGAAGTCAGATTTTTGGCGCCGTCCGTGAACACGCCCTTGGAAGCGGTCAGCGAAGAAGAGTTAACCGTGGTAAAAGAGCCGGCCGCCGGCGTCACTCCGCCAATAACCGCGCCGTTAATTGTGCCGCCGGTAATGGCCACGCTGGAAGAGGCAAAATTATTTACCGTAACCAACCCGGCTGAATTAATAGTCAAGACATCGGTGCCGCCGTCCACGGAGACGCGCAACGGATTGAGCGAGGAGCCGACCCCGGTATTTAAGTTGAACAAATAGCCAGTGCCCGTGTTGGCGGCGGTGTCGGCCAGCGTAAACAAATCGGCCGCGCCCGTGGCATCATCATAAGTTAAAACCGTAGTAAAACCCTGCATGGACAAAGCCAGGTCAATAACGGGATCAGTTAAAGCCGACCAAGCCAAAGCGCCGTCGGTAATGATAATCCACGCGGCGCCGGTGTAGATATTAAGCTGATCAGTCGTGGTGTTATAAATCAACAGTCCGGTTGCCGGGGCGGCAATTAAATCCCGCTGCGCCGTGGTCATGCGCGGCGCCAAAAATCCTTTGTCTGTTGAGGTCAAATCAACCAAGGCCGAGAGGTCGGGTGCTGACGTTCCTACCCCTAAACTGTTGTTGGTATCGTCCCAAAAAAGATTGCTGTTGTCCTGCGCCAGGGCTTCAGGACCCTGAAAGACAATCGATCCTTCGGTAAAACTCGGGCTCAAAGACGCGCCGCTGGGGCCGCGGCGGCCGCGCTTGCCCTGCAGGCCAATCTCAGCTTGAGGTCCCGGCGGGCCAGCCGGTCCGGTAAACAAATTCTTGACCGCGATAGAATTTAAACTGCTCAAAATCAACTGACGCAAATACTGTTGGCTGAAAACTACCGGCCGCTGGCCCGGCCGTGTGACTAGCGCACCGGCTAAACTGTCTGCCGCGCCGTCTTGTCCAATTTGGCCTTGGCCTGGTTTGCTCGTTTCAGTTAGAGAAGACCCGCCATGTCCCACCATGGCCAGACGTTGTTGCTTGCCGGCAAAATTTACCAACAATCTCGGATTAGCCAAAACCAAGGCGGCCGCAACAACTAACACTACGAGTAAGGTAGCCGCAACGTACTGCTGTCTAAATTGTTGCGCGGCGGAAAAACTGTTCTTGAGGCGGCGCAGGGTTTGCGGGTCGAGCAGCGAAAATGACCGGCTCAAAGTTGCATTCTGGTTCTCTAGCTGACCATCCGTCCCGAGCTCGCTTAAGTCAATTGCCGGAATGAACGTCGTAAGCTTGGCATCGTCCTGCTTTGCAGCGAGTTGATCCGGCTTTGCACTCGGCTGGTCCTGTTTTGTCCCTTGCGCGCTGGGCGCGATTGGTTTTTGCTCCAGCTGGTTCAAAGTCTTACTAAGATGCTCAACCCGCGATTCCAGGTGCTCCAAAACTTCTCGGCGCAAATGAGCCAAGCTGCGATCGGCTCTGACTTTATCAAACTTGCCAATTACCTGGCTGACTTCATGGGGCGGCAAGAACCGGCCGGTTTTCACCACAGCAATAGGCAAGCCCTCAACCCGGGCAATGATTCCATCGTCGAAAGCCGGGGTTGGCTCCACGGCAGGAATAGCCGAGGGCGCGGGCGGCACAAGCGGCGGGGTTGGCCCTTTAAGCAGCTGGGAGTGGTCCAGGCCATTCTGAAGGAGCACCTCATTGAGGGCCGAGCGGCTCGTGGTCCAGTTGCGTCCGATCTTGGTCCCCTTTAATTTTCCCGCGCGGCATAACTGGCCAAGGTAATCCTGATTATACCCGGTCAACTTACTGGCCTCGGCCAGTGAAATTATACCACCCAAATTTTCTTTGGCTGACTCTGCCATTTTTGCTTATTTTTTGCTTTTTGTTTCGATCCGAGATTTTTGCGTTTGGTGCCCTAATTTTGGGGCTTTTGATAATCTCGGCTATCCGATATCTCTACTAAAATTATAGCAGAAAACCGATGCACATTTTAGCCCTCGGGTCAAGGCCTTACGGCCACACTGGTCCGCTAAAGAAAATATTACACTATACTGAATTTTTCTTACGCTGACAACTCGGATAGATGCAACACCCCATGATTATATGGGTAATTTAAAGAGAGGTAGCGCTCATAGGCCATAAGAGACACTCAAGGGCGTCTGAACTAATAGAATAGCTGCGGCTTTGCACAGCTTTAAAATTACTAAGCATGGTGGCTTGAGTAAGAGCGAAAACTCAAAAAAGCCTTATTATTGGCAACGATCATCATTTCTGATTAGCCATTCCGTGAAACGTAAAAAATAAATGCATCATTTTATTTCACATTTTATAATATAATACTTTTTAAATTTGACGACCGTTAGTTTTAGGAAGTATAATATTATTGATATATGTCTCGACCCTTGTCCAGATTGAGCTTATCTATTCTCAAATACCTCGATAAATACGAGGTAGCTATGTTTCACGAGCTAAAAAGGTTCTACGTCATAGGGAAAAACGCCAAACGGGTCTATGATAGCGTGTTTCGCCTGGATCGGGCTGGGCTCATTACCCTAACCCGGTCCGGCTACACTCTAACCCCGAAGGGCGCGCAGATTATCGACAAAACCTTTCCAAAGCGCGATGGCATCTGGAAGATCGTGATTTTTGACATACCCGAGAGGAGACGCAAGGTCCGGGCCTTTCTGCGCTCGCGCCTGCACCAACTCAACTTCCGGCGCTGGCAGAACAGCATTTGGATTACCCCCTATGCCCTGGATAGGAAAATAGAACAAGAGCTGGGCAAGCTGGCCAAGCATTACTTTGTCCGGCTAATCAAAACCACCAAGATTAACTATACTGATGATTTAAAGAAGTTGTTCCCCGAGGGCTAGCCCTTGACACCTTTCAACTAAGTTGCGAAAATGAAAACACATTAACAATCTAACTGCTTGGCCAGGAAAGTCCGGTGAGATTCCGGTACTGTGCCGCAACTGTAAAGCCGCCTTTGTGCGCGATGAGTCAGGTTGCTGGGCAAGCATATTCTCTCCCGAGCAGGAGCCCGCGTCTAAGGTGCAAGTTAAATATAAACCGTCTCGAGAGAGGCGGATTTTTTATGCTCGCTGAAACCAACTCATCACAATCTGAAGCAATAGCCACTTACGACGTCGAAGCATGGCTGAAGACTGAGCTCAATGGAGAAGCCACTCCCCTCTTCCCGGATCCCGATGAAATTCCCGATCTGAATAGTTTTTCAGAAACGCCACAAGGCGATTACGCTTTTCAAAGTGCTATCGAAAATTTGACTAATGGAGGTTGGTCAATAGACGAACTGGGATCTTCGAAATCTGATCGAATAGTAAAAGTTGATTTCGAACTACAGACTTGGGAAGAAATTGATGCCGTCACCGGAGAGAAACTTTATTCACTCACTGAGGCTGTCGAAGATACAAAATTTCTGGCCGATCAGGCCCAGCAGCTTCAAGAGCTTTCACAAACAGGGTTTACCCAAATTGGTGAAGAAACACAAGTTGGCGATTTTCGATACATCACCTTCGCTCATCTTATTAATTCCAATCAGGTAGAATACATATCTTTGAGAAAAGAGTCGGAAGAGCTGCAGTTAGCTGATCCTGATTTAGATCTCGATGGAGACGACGAACCGGCAAGACAGCAGCCCATAGCTGTTTCATTACTCCCCGAAATAGAATCCAACGAGGTTACTCAGGAATTAGCCAACAACGTCGCCGCAAAGACAGAGATTAAAGCAGAAAAAGACAATAAGGTGCCAATAAGTCTCGGGGGCATTTCTTTAGTCAAAGCCCCTGGCGAATATGTTGCCAAATCCAAGCCTTCAGAAACAACTAAACCATTAGCCTTAAAATCATCACTCCCCTTACCTCAAGAACTGGCAGCGACGTCTCCAGATTATAAATCCCCCATAGATTTGCAAACGGCTGACCACATAGACTCTGAGCCGGATACAGCGGCGGAGGAGCGTGGAGAAGGGATGGAAGCAGCGCGCCATAATGGCGTGGTTGGCAAAACGCCATCAACTGAAATAGACAAACCAGCTACGGATCGAACTGTTATCTCAAATGATCGGCCTGTTTTCATTAAGCTGGAAGTCACTGGAGACAAAAATGATGTCACAGTCGAAGAGTCGCTAATTCAATCAACAGTATTAGCCAGGCCCAATGACCGAGCTAATAAAGATCTGCGGCCCCATCAACCTGAAATAACGGTTCGAACGATTCCTGCCGCAAGAGCTCGATCAGCTCGAACCGGCATTGGTTTAGTGCAAACACGACGTCCGGCAATTATTCGTAAACAAGCCAAACCACGGCCAGAGCTGGAAAAAGTTACAGCGCCAGAACAACAAGATCAAGGACAACATGACTCAGGACCTCTATACGAAACAGGAATCAATTATAGCCCTTTTTCGAATAACGTTGCGGAGATCAGTAATGATTTACGATCGCAAAAAGAACTTACCGGACCAAACGACAAATCAATTATTTCTAACGTCGACAGCGAAACTCAAGTGTTCATTAACGATAAAGATAAAACTACGGAAAACACTGTTTATTCTCTAAAGCCAGAAATAGTTGAGGCGACAGTAATTATCAAGTCAGTAGATGAAGAAGCTAAACCAGAGCCAGATGATCAACATAGCGTAAATAAAATAATTGAATGGGGTAAGGACGGTGATCCAAGAAGCATTCTAAAAGTTGGCTCTAAATCGAATGACAAAGCCGAGAGCAAGCACAATCAACCAATAAAGATAGTCAGGTATGTGAAACCTGCGGTATCGAAACCGGCAATTAGGAACCCCCGCGAGGTTATCAGCCGACCGGCCAAGCCAGTCAAGGCACTGGCAAGAGAGCCAGGGAAAATATTGAAATATGTAAAACCTGGCGCAAAATTTGAAACGGGCATAGCCGCGACGAGAAACAGAAATCCAATTATTCAGCGAGAAAAAATTATAAGCCGCGACGCGGTGTGGTCAGCAAAGCCTCACCATCATCGAGCTGCCCCAAAACGCGGAGAGGAGATCCTGGCATTCCGGCAGCAACTGGGTAGGATGGCCTATACGCCTAGCACTATCATTCTAGAGGATGACGAGGCGGTCTTGGCCGGAGTAAAATTAGTGCGCGCGGCATGAAATTTAACCAATGAACGATTTCACTAAAATCGCCTATTACGACCTGCGCTGGGAAACCCTGGCTAAGCGCATCGCGCCCATTGCCGGGCGCAGCGAGGAAATGGAGCGACTGTCGCGCCTAGTTCGGCGCCGGCTGCAAAATAATGCGCTCGTGGTCGGACCGAGCGGAATAGGTAAAACCGCGCTTATCCGGGGATGGGCCCGGCAAATGGTTAGCCAGCACCCAAAAACAAAAATTGTGGAGTTAGATCATGCGGGTTTCTTTGGATTAGGCGGAGCGGTAAGCTCTGGGCTGGCCAAGTACGAGGAAGCAATCCAGCGGCTTCCTGCTTGCGTCGTAGTGTTAGACAATTTCGGCCAGCTGGTCCACAACAAACCGATGCTATTTCAGCAATTGGTGCGCGTACTGCATCCAGCGATTCAACGCAGCGACATTCCCGTCATACTCGCCCTCCAACCGGCGGAATACAGCTGGATTGAACACCAGGAACCCGGTTGGCTGACGGCCTTTGAAACTATTCATCTCAAAAGCCAGGCCGCAAGCGAACAGATCAAGATTCTTGAACAAGCTGTGGCAACCTTGCAACCCAAAAGCCAAATTGCGGTTCCGGCCGACTTGCTTAGGCTCATGGTTGACTATATCCAGCGTTTCCCAGCACTCGGGCAGTTGCCGGGCGCTGGTATTGAGTTACTCGATGAAGCTCTGGCTCTGGCAGGAGTCAAACGCGCCCATGCTCTCACTGAACAGGACATTCAACGCGTTATAGCGGATAAAACTAATATCCCCCTACACCAGCTTCAGGCCAGTGAGCACGAACTGCTACGCAATCTCGAACAAACCCTGAACGAGCGCATTGTTGGGCAAGCCCAGCCGCTTAGCGCCATTACCAGCTCAATTCAGCGAGCCAAACTCGGCTTGAAAAATCCTAACCGACCGCTCGGATCGTTCCTCTTGCTAGGACCTTCCGGCGTTGGCAAAACCGAAACCTCCAAACTGTTAGCTGAAACACTATTTGGTAAAAAGGAAAGTTTTCTTCGCCTGGACATGTCGGAATTCGGCGAATCCCATATGACCCAGCGGCTTATCGGCGCGCCTCCGGGATACGTAGGTTTCGATACTGGCGGTGGGCTAACTAGTCCCATCAAACAGGAGCCGCATAGCCTAATACTTTTGGATGAAATTGAGAAAGCCCACCCAAAAGTATTTGATATTTTTTTGCAAATCCTGGATGATGGCCGCCTAACTTCGAGCCAGGGAGAAACGGTTGACTTTACTCAAACTATTGTGACAGCTACTTCCAATCTGGCCGTGAAAGAAATTGTCGATGGATTCCACCAAGACCAGGACATCCATAGCGAAAACTTCTTGCGCAGCGTTATTTACCCGGTGTTGACTCAATATTTGCGTCCAGAATTTTTGAATCGCTTTGATGCGGTACTTATATTCAACCCGTTGAGTGAGCAGGATTTATTAGATATAGCTCTGCTGGAAATTAAAAAAATCGAACAGCGCGTGGCTAAACACAACATCAGCTTTGCCATCGATGCTGAAACTTTACGCAAGCGCATTACCGCCCTGGTTGATCCGCGTTTCGGCGCCCGGCCAGTAAAACGCTTTGTAGAAGAAACTTGCGAGACCCTGATTACTAAAACACTATTAAAATAACCACTATGCCCCACCCTGAACTCCTACTCCCTAGCGAAACCGGCCCCGAGCTAGCCCCGAGCCCAGAACGGTCTCGGCCGAACCTCGAGCTGTCAGCCGAGCTGGTGGAACAGGTCATGACCGAGCGCACCCGCGAGCTTGAAGGACTGAAGCCCGACCTAAGTTTGAAATTTTACTATAGCGTGGCGCGCCGCCTCAAACGGGAGCGGCTGGCGCTGGAACAAATTTTCCATCTCCGGCAACAACAAGATCACGTCCTGTCCCGCTATTCCTTTGCGCTTGACCCGCACTATTTTGAACAGCGGTTTTTAGCCAGCTAGCTTTATGTCACACGTTATCATTGGCCACAACATCTATCGCGGTAAAACCACACCTATCCCTTTCCGCGAGCCCGACCGGCTGCGTCACATGTACATGATCGGCAAGACCGGGGTAGGCAAATCTACCGTGTTTGAGAACATGGTACTGCAGGACATCCGCAACCACCATGGCGCCTGCTTCATTGACCCTCATGGCGAATCGATTGAACGAATAATCAGCCAAATCCCGGCCAACCGTCTGGAGGACGTGGTGCTGTTTGACCCAGCCAATACGGTGAGCCCGCTTGGGCTCAATCTGCTGGAAGCTCACGACGAGCAAGAAAAAGATTTCTTGGTGGCCGAGATCATAACAATATTTTACAAACTTTTCGATCCGGAAAAGACCGGCATTATTGGGCCCCAGTTCGAGCACTGGCTGCGCAACGCCGCGCTCACGGTCATGGCCGGGCCCGAAGGCGGCAGCATAATTGAGATCCCCAAGCTGTTTGTTGACCGCCGTTTTGAGGCCAAAAAGCGCCAGCACTTGCGTGATCCGCTGGTGCTGGAATTTTGGAGCAAGCAGATGGCCCATACTGCCGAGTTCCATAAGTCAGAGATGCTTAACTACTTTACCTCAAAATTCGGACACTTCCTCAACAACGCCTTAATGCGCAATATTATCGGCCAGCGCAGAAGCGCCATTGATTTTGGCCAAATCATCGCCCGGGAAAAAATTTTGCTGGTCAATCTGTCCAAAGGACGCATCGGCGAACTCAATGCACAAATGCTCGGCCTGATCGTGGTGGCCAAACTGCAGCTGGCGATTCTCAAACGCGCCGCCGTTCCGGCCAACGAGCGCCCAGCGTTTTATCTTTATGTAGACGAATTCCAAAATTTGCTCACCGACACCTTTGTCAGCCTGCTTTCAGAATCACGCAAGTACGGCTTGGGGGTTCATTTGACCAACCAATACCTGGCCCAACTGCCGGAAAAAATCAAGGATGCCGTGCTGGGCAATGTCGGCACCCTATTGGCTTTTGAAGTGGGAAGTGAGGATGCGGACTTGCTAGCGCGCCAGTTTAACCCTATGACCCGCAATGATTTTTTGAACCTCGAACGCTTCAATTTTTATTTAAAGCTGATGATCGACGGCAAAACCAGCGAGGCTTTTTCCGGCATGGCCCTGCCGCCGCTGACCTTAGAACAAACCGTAGCATCCGACAAAGTTCGTGCGGTCAGCCAGGTGGCTTATGGCCGGCCGCGGTTATTAGTAGAAGCAGAGATTCGCGAGCAACTGCGGTAATTTATTTCTTCACCACATTCACCGGCTTGCTGTCGATGAAGCCCTTGATGTTGGTCACCGTTGTATCCAAAATCCGCTTGATCGCTTCAATGGTATTAAAAGCGTTGTGCGGCGAAATAATAACATTATCCATGCGCATGAGTTCGTGGTCAGCCAAAGCCGTGCGCATCTCTTCTTCTTTGGGGTGGCCGGATGTTAAAATCTCCATCTCTTCTTTTATAAACCCCTCTTCTTCCATTACGTCCATGGCCGCGCCGGAGAGAAATCCCATTTTCAAAGCGGTCACTAAGGCCTGGGAATCCACCAAGCCGCCGCGCGCCGTGTTGATTAAAACTGCCCCTGACTTGAACAGCTTTATATTATCTTTGTTTATTAAATGATGGGTGGCGGGCATGTAAGGCACGTGCAAAGTCACCACGTCCGAGGATCGCATGAGTTCTTCCAATTCTACATACTTAAAGCCGAAGTCCTGGGCCAGCTTGTCATTGGGATAAGGATCGTAAGCCACGATGTTCATGCCAAAGCCGTGGGCGATTTTCACCACGTATGCGCCAATGTGGCCGGTGCCGACTACGCCAATGGTTTTGCCTTTCAAGTCAAACCCGCGCAATCCTTCGAAGTTAAACCAACCTTCTTCCTTGACCCGCTTGACTGCCGGGTACATGCGGCGCGACAGGGTTAATAATAGAGCAAAGGTGAATTCCGCCACGGTGTTTTCCCCGTAAGTCGGCACGTTGCTGACCAAAACGCCTTTTTGGTTGCACGCTTCAATATTGATGTGATCATAACCGGTGGTGCGGGTGGCCACGAACTTCAAATTTTTGACGTGCTCAAGCACTTTTGGAGTTATAGGCGAGCTGGTAAAAGTGGAAATGATGTCAAGGTCGGATTCGGGCGGTTCGTCGTCGGAAAAATGGGCGCGCTGGAAAAACAGCTCGTGGCCGTGCAGCTGCTCTTTAATATAGTCGGTCTCCCACTGCTCAATTTCAAAAAATCCGATTTTCATTTACGTTTTGTTTCGTGCTCGTTAATCCTTCTAAACAAAATGATAGCACAGATTTCTAATTTGATAAAACCCATGGGCTTACGGTCACCCCTTGAGCAAAACAAAAAAATCCGCGGCGTTGGCGCCGGTCGGACCGGTAAAAATCAAGTCGCCGGTTTGCTCGAAGAAATGATAGCTGTCGTTGTTGTCCAAATAAATTTGCGGGTCTAGGTGAAGCGCGGCGGCTTTTTTGGCCACGCTGGCGTCGGCAATGGCGCCGGCGGCATCGGAATTATCTTTCCCGTCCGAAGCGATGCAGGCCAGCACAGCATCGGCTAGCGGAAATTCCTTCGGCAAAGACCGCGATGCGATATTTGCCCGCCAAGAGCCAAGCGCGCCCAATTGCGCAAGCGCGCCGAGCGCCATTTCCTGGTTCCGCCCGCCTTTACCCGGACCGCGCAACGTCACTGTGGTTTCTCCCACACCTAGCAAGCAGGAATGTTTGGACAGTGGCTTAAGTTGCGATGTCGGATCACTGGCGCTTGCCCCAGCAAGCCGAGGGGACTTTGGTTTGCCTGTAGTCATCGCGGCTACAGCCGCGCCGACCTCCCGCGCCTCGCCCATAACCTTATCACTATATATAGACGCGGCGAATCCCAGCTCATCGGCTTTGCGGCGACAGGCCTCCAAAACCGTTTGCCCGGACACCAGCAAAATATTTTTTACTTTGGCAAAATATTTATCTTCCTTAGGCGTTTCGAATAAAGAGCAGGACGGCAATTTGCACATTTCCAAAACATTGTAGCGGTTCAACACCGCGGCGGCATCATGAACTGTGGTCGTATCGCGCACGGTCGGGCCGCTGGCCACCATGCTTATATCGTTCCCAGGAACATCGCTAAAAATTAAACTTACCACAGTAGCGGGATAACAGGCCTTGGCCAGATTGCCGCCTTTGACCTTGCTGATGTGCTTGCGGACGGTGTTGATTCCCTGAATGGTCGCGCCTTTAACGGTTAGCGCCGCAATGAGCGCGCTCTCGGCTTCGCAAGACAGTTCATGAGGATAGCACAACAAACTGCTCCCGCCGCCGCTGACCACACACAACACCAAATCGTCTTTAGTACAGGTGTTAAGCAAAGCCAGCAGCTCCTGCGTGGCCTGAACGTTAACCACAGTCGGGGATGGGTGCGTGCCCACGCGGCAGACCAAATTACCCACGCTGCCCTCGCGCAAATCAATAACAAAACCGCAGGCAATGCGGTCGCCAATAATATTATAAAGCTCGGTCACCGCGGCCAACGCGGCTTTGCCAAAGCCAATGCAGACGATGCGCTTAAAAGGACGCACGTCTATTTTTTCTCTGCTCATTTTCCTGCCGCTTTTCGTCCCGTTTCTAATTTCACTTTCTCCGCCAATGGTTAATAAGTCGCGGTTGCGGTCATAGCGCACCTGCCCGCGGACCACGGCCGGGGTTTCCACCGCCGCCAAACCCGCTTCGGCAATGAGCAGACACTGCTTGCGCAAATCACTCGTGGCCAGTTGGTCAAAGTTTTTGATGGTCATTTTATTTAGATTAGATAACGTCTGGACAAAGTACATCAGGTGCTTGTCACAGTCCTCGCCGTCCCGATGGCCATCGGGACTCCTGCGGATAATTCCAAGACCTGATGTGCTTTGTCCTACGGTACTATCACATAACTGCCGGAAGAGTAAGTCCAGGACGCGCCCGGGCCGGAAGAAAAGGTGGTGTTCTGCAATCCGCTTTCGTAGTCAATGGTTGCATTCTCCGAAAGAGTAACCCGGTAAGCGGTCAACTCCTTAATCGCGACATTATTATGGAGATTAATTTTACCCTGCGAAGCGTAAAATATCACTCCGCCGACATTATTATGGAGGTCAACAGCGCCGCTGTGGTGGGTGCAGGCGGACAGGCCCGAACCGTCGGTACAAGCAGAGGTAGTTAAAAGCATGAGGTAGCTTCCCGGCTGGCCGGAACCGCGGAACTCGCCGTTATTGTCAAAATGCATCCACTGATCTGCCAGGAGCAAACCGGACATAGAACCATAGGAATAGTCCATCTGGATGGCCGCCCCATTTTTGACATCAACATAGCCCATGACATAGACCGTGCCGGTTAAAGTCAGCGCTACGTTATTGTCTAATATTAAGTTGCCGGTAATCACCGTCGGTCCGATTGAGGTCGAAGTCGGGGGATTAAAATCTCCGGTAATAGTTCCGCCGGCCGCCGCGTCATTCTGCCAGTCCGCAATTTGCGCGGCGGAAATGGGCAGGGCCTGCGGCGCCGGCGCGGCGGTGCCGGGATATTTGATGCCTGTAACCGAACAATCCGTTGAGGCATTCTCAAAATAAGCATTCTGGCCAATGCTGCAGCCGCTCATTTGCTGCGCGCGCGCATTGCCATTCACGGTCACGCCGGTCAGCGTTGTGGTGATGCCGCCGACGAAAGTCTTAAAGTTCAAATCCGCGCCGGTACCGCCGGTAATCACCTGCCAGTTCGGCGGGTTGGAACTGTAATTGGAAGCGAACTTGCCGGCGCCGGCGCAAGCGTAGCTGTTGTCCACGGCAACAGTGTAATAAACGGAAGCAGAATTGCTTGAGCCGTCAATGACAATCCAATAAGTTGTGCCCGCCGTTAAATCCGGCGCCGAAGCGAAGCTCACATCAATCCAGCCGTAACCCGTTCCCACCGAAGCCAAACTGCCGTTGCCGCCAATCTGGCCGTTGCGCTTAGCCTGGTTAGTAGCCGCGTCGTGCGGCATAATCCGGACCGTTAAATTACTCGGGCTGCCGGTTTTTTTCAAATAAAGCTGGACCTTGTTCAGAGACCCGCTTATCGTCGGCGTAAATTTTTGAGAAATGTCGCGATTGGCGCTACTGTTGTTGTCAAAGATATAATCGGCGCCGTAGCTCGTGCACTGTTGGTCCGGGGCCGCGGCTACACCCGCGCCTACCGAGGCAT
The DNA here is from genome assembly GCA_964372905.1 of uncultured Candidatus Saccharibacteria bacterium. Classification (GTDB taxonomy): domain Bacteria; phylum Patescibacteriota; class Doudnabacteria; order UBA920; family UBA920; genus CAYJQY01. The sequence continues at coordinate 11,334 of CAYJQY010000012.1, read as the reverse complement.
CGCCGGTCATGGTGCCCGAACCGGAAATGCTGCCGTTGGAAAACACATTACCACTAATGAGCGAGTTATTGTCCATAGTTAACCCGCCCTCGCCGACCTGTACGCCAAAATTAAAACTCACTGTCGACGTGTCAATAAAGGCTTGGGCCCGGACCGTGCGCTCAACCGCGGGATTGGCACTATTAGGAATATATGCCGTGGCACTAATCTGTTTGGTATTAGAATTGAGGGTCGTTACTGTAGTGACTACCTCGCCGCTGCCGAGCGTCAAACTCTCGCCGGCAAAACCCGAATTCTGGTTAAGCTCGTAAATGGCCTTGTCCACGCCGGCTTCAGCTATTTGCAGAACCCGGGCCAGCCCATAGGCCTGCCGCTCGCCCCGCAACTGAATTGTGGTGTAGCCCACCAACGCCGCCGACATGGTCAACAATATCGCCATAAAAACCACGGCGATAATAATTATTTGGCCGGATTGATAATTTATTTGATAATTTTTTATGATGGTAAAGCGCCCCATAAATCAACAAAAAATCAATAATTTCTCAAATTAACTTTTTCTGCCAGATGCGCGGCCACGGTCTGGCCGCCGCGCAGTTGCTTTAGGGTCTGCAAATCCACGCTGACCGTGCGCACTAAAGGAAACGAAGCATCGTCATAAGTAAAAATTATACTGGACAGCGTGTCGGAAAGCAGGCGGGAAACGGCGCGGCGGCTGCTGGCGGCATTGGGCTCGATCCGTTCATAAACATTGGTGCCGCTGCTGTAAAACACCGCGTAATCCCAAGTGTTGGCAATAATATTATTTGATGAATCCACGGCCGGGAGCTGGAGCACTAAGGTAGCGCTGCCGGAATTATACACTGTGCCGCCAATGGTTTGGCTGGCCAGCACGCGCTTGGCTTGCAGAGTCTGGAATTTGAATTCATTCATGACCGTGCGGGCCGATCCGGCCACCGCTACCTGGGCCTGCTGAAACCGAAACAGCGAACTGTGCCCATCAAATAAATTGAACAGGGCGGTAATGAGCAGACCGGTAACAAAAATGACAATGAGCAGCTCGATGAGAGTGAATCCGGAATTGAAGGCAAGGCCCGATTTGTTTTCACGGCCTGTCATATTCCTCCCTGCGTTATTAACGTGGTTAGCGAAACCGACTTAGTGGCGCTGTCCCCTGGTTCCCGCCAAGTCACAGTCGCGGTAATCTCCTTGGTGGTGGCATTATAAGCCGTTACGATGAGGGTGGCGGTGCCGCTGGGCAGAGAACTCAACAGCGGATCGGAAAACGGTCCGCTTGAAGGCAGGGAATTATAAGGCAGGGCGCGCAAGGTATCCATTTCCGCGCTGGCAATGCGCAATGCCACTTCCTGAAACTTGGTCGAGCGGTTCAAGATCACAGTATTGGAGGCAGCGCTGTAAATGATAAGAACCACGCCAATAATAAACAGACTAATTATCACCTCAATTATAGTGTAGCCCCTCGTTGTGTCTCTGGCGCGCATTTTTGTTTCTGGTTTGATTGCTATTTTGATGCCGGTTCGATCCCTGATTCGCTTTCACTATACCATAAACGGCGGGTTCAATAAAGTTTTGATGAAGCGCGGGGTTAATGAAGCAGGTTTGATAAAGCGCGGGTTTGATAAAATCAGGACGCTTTGCTAAAATAAGTAGGATCCGGCAATGTACCGGACCAATAATATTCGGGAGTAGCTCAGCGGTAGAGCGATCGGCTGTGAACACGAGTTCCTTTTGCAGCTCCCGGCGGCAACGCCGGGATGAAAACGAGGTGAATTGTCCCGATGGCAAATCGGGATCCCGACATCGCTTATATGCCTAGCGGGGTCGGGACTGGAAGCCTAAGCGCGCAAGCGTATGGTAATCAGCAGCCAAGGTCCGATGTACATCGGACAAGGTTCAGAGACTATCCCGTAAGGGAGTACCCACACTATTATTATCAAACTAGTTGCGGGGAAGCGCCTCGCTCCGAAGTTCTTCGGAGATGATATAGTCCACCCCTAATAGAAATATTAGGATAACGTGTAACCGATTGGTCGTGGGTTCGAATCCCACCTCCCGAGCCACTTTTATTATTTCTTTATTTAAACTTTATCTTAGATAAGGGCGGTTAGATATTCGTATCTAAACAAAAAACGCCATTAAAGAGATGGCGTTTTTTGTTTCCTTGCATACACAAACAATTTATATACACGAGGAATGGGAATGGTGGTTTTGCTAATACAACCGCAATCTCATTATTCACCATTCCTTGTCACTAGCCTTGCCCGACCGTGATATCGCTGATCTCGGGCAGACAGTTGGTATCCCAAAGCTTGTAGTGACCCTGGGTAAGCAGAGCGGTCAGTTGATCGTTGTCAGGTTCAGCGCAGGCGAAGAGGACTGTGAGATCATCACCCTCGTCGAGGAGGATGCAGACCAGTGGATGCCCAGAAACCTTACCAGAAAGCTTTGGCAGCGCAGCGGCCCAGAGACGCTTGGCAGGGTCGCTGTCTTGCTTAAGGTACTGGACGAGTCCCTTCATCAACCTGCGATTCAGGAACAGCTCTGCCCTGTTCGTGTCAGGGCAGTCCGGATTGGAACTTCGAACTACCGCAATCAGTTTTTTCATAAGCCCTCGTGGAAGTTGAAATCAGTAAACCACAATGCCGTCCAGTAGCGAATCTTCTCAACAATATGTGAAAATTACAGAGGAACCGCCTTCAAACAGGTACGAACGTCGTTCAGGAGGCCGAAAAACATAATGTTCATAGGTATGCGGAGTTGCACCCTGATAGGATCTTCGTACCTATGATATAATTGCCCCATGAACGGGCAAGACGACATTTTTTACAGTCTGCCGGAAATATGGGATTTTTGCCTCGAGGAAATCTACGATAAAGGCGCCTACGTAGCAGGACTAGAAGAGCTTCTGCAGCAGCGTGGTATTACCAAGCAGTCCCTCATCTTAGATGCCGGATGCGGCTCTGGTTTCCCTTCCATTGATTTGACTGAACGCGGCTATCGAATAGTCGTTATCGATAAGAGCAGCGAAATGGTGCGGCAAGTCCAGCTCAATGCCGCAGCGCGGAAGTTGAGCGTTGAGGCCTACAACACTATGTGGTCTAACTTGTCCAAGCAGTTTGGGCCGATTTTCGATTTTGTATATTGCCGCGGCAACTCTTTAGTCTATGCGGCTTCCTGGGAGCAAAATTGGATTGTGCCAAAGCGCTCCGAGGAAGAAATCATGAAAGCAATAGAAAATTTCTACGCTGTACTTAAGCCCGGCGGACTGGTCTACATCGACATTACCAACAAAGACGAAAAACCATATAAGCACAGCATTGGTACAGTCGAAACTAAAGAAGGCCCTGTAGAGATTACCTGGCAAATGGAGCATGACCTTAAGACCAGGGTGCGGACTTGGACATCGACGCTGAAAATAATAAAGACTGGTTATGCAAAAGAATATAAATCCTACAGTTATCTATTGCCACACAATGAGCTTGTCCAGTCATTAAATAAGGCTGGATTCAAAAAAGTTGAAGAATATGTGCCTGTAAAAGGTGAAAAGAATTACAGTGTTTTTATTGCATTGAAGTGATCGCGTGAAAAGGCTGGCCAGTCTCGCTCAAACAGGTACGAACGTCATTCAGGAGCCCGAAAAACCTTTTGTTCATAGGTATGCGGGGTTGCACCCTGATGGGATCTTCGTACCAATCCCCTATTTTTATGTACCCTTGACAATCATAAAATACAAGTGTACACTTAAGGTACACTATTAACTATAATCATATGACTACTAAATTCATTGGGGTCAAAGAGTTCCGACAAAATATAGCTAATATAGCGAAAAGTTCTAAAAAGAATAATCAACGAATAGTGATTCTTAGTCGCAATACCCCCATCCTGGAAGTTCGCCCCCTCTCTAACAAAGACTTTACTTTAGAGAGTTTAGCTTTGGGTATTCAGCAGGGGCTGGATGACGCCAAAGCAGGACGTATTTATTCGCAAGCTCAAATAGAATCAATGCTTGGCTTATGAAGTATGAGCTATTTTATACAAAAAAGGCTTGGGTAGACTTGCAAAAACTTAATATTGTCGACTCGCGAAGGATAGTTACTAAATTAAGATATTTTGCCCAACAGCCAAACCCAATGAAATACTCTAAATCGCTAAAAGGAGTATATAAGGGTTTGTTTCGGTTTCGCGTTGGAGATTATAGGGCAATTTTTAGCAAGGATGACAAGGGAACCTTAATCCTGCTAACAATTATCCGGATAGAGCATCGAAAAGATATTTACCAATAAATCAAGCCGAGAGCATCGTCAAACAGGTACGAACGTCGTTCACTATCCCGAGCCAATAAAAGTCACTCATGCTTATGGGTGATTTTTATTTTCCCCTAATGAAAATTCGAACCTAAAAAGCTCATCAGACATTTGACAAGAGGACTAAGGAGATATATAGTAAATTTACAAAAAGTTCCTGTAATGAAAATCAAACAAAACAAAGATGAAACTGCTCACCTAATAAGCTGAACTTGTTGGTGGCTTTTATATACTTGAATTGAGCATTTATGAATAGCCTTTGGAATACAATTAAATCTGGTCTTTTTAATCAGCCGTTATCACGGGAAGCTTTTGAGGCCTACCTTGGTCGTTTACCAGATAATATTCAGGTAAGCTGGTTTCGTGATGGTGAGTTTATTATTGGAAATGTAATGGCTGGGGACAACCAGTTTGTTACTCAAGGTTTGGATGCTGATGATTTTGTTGAGATGGTTAATGACGCGATAATCACTGTTTTTGGTATTCCAAAACAATATTATGATGTTATTCGCCAAACTCATACCTACATTCCGCCGCAGGAACAAATGGAAGAATTGCGGAATGTTAATGTGAAAAAGGCAATCATCTCTTTTGAAAAAAATAAAGAAGTTGCTCAACTTGCCTAACACTCAAATGGATGACCAGCTTTGCAGACTTAAAAACAAAAAAATTCTTAAAGCTGGTTAAATGGCTTGGAAAGAATAAAAAGGTTATTATTGAGCCTGGCGGTAGACATAATATCAAAGTTACAGCTATTCATAGCGGCAAAAGTTATCCTCTGCCCACCAGTCATAGCATGATGAACAAACATATCGTCAAAGATTTTATGGAATGGCTAGTTAAACAGCACCTTTGCACGGAACAAGAATTTATGGATAGATTATAAACACCTCAATCTGAGGTGTTTTTGTGAGTAGCAGTCTGCTGGTAATCAATAAACTAAATCCGACCTTGTATGGCTAAGTCCGGTATATAAATATACTCTGTTTGCCCCTGCACCACAGTTCTAACGTCCTTCACGGTGTTGAGCCACTTTTATCTTTTCTTTATTTTAATTTTAGCTAAATTATTGTTCATAAGCATGCGGCGTTGCACCCACCTGAAATGTTCGAACCCAGCAGACCATTGACAATCTTCTCATGCTAGTATATACTCTAGTTAGACAGTTCAACTGTCCAACTTATTCATTAATTAACACTTACCTCTATGTCCATCGTTACCGTAAAAAATAAATACCAAGTTGTCATCCCCCAAGTACTGCGCGCGCAGGTTGGAGTTAACGTGGGAGACCTCTTGGAGGCCAAAGTAGAGAAGGGAAAAATAACTTTTACGCCTAAGACACTCATCGACCGGGAAATTGCTGAAAGCCTTGCTGATTTTAAGGCGGGACGGTCCTATAGGCCATTCAGCAATCATAAGGATTTTATTGCATCATTGCATAAACAAGCCAGGAAACTAAAAAATAAGAAATAGCGGCGTTGGCATATGAAGCTGCATTTTTCCAGTCGCTTTGCTAAAAGCTACGCGAACAGTCCGCAAGATATCCAAAAAGCTTTTGACAAACAGAGCGGGTTTTTATTAATGAATTTACGTCATCCTTCCCTTCATGCCAAGAAGTACGATGAAACCAGCGGCTTGTGGCAGGCCCGAGTCACCCGCGATTAGCGATTCTATTTCACCATTGAAGGCGACGAGTACCGCCTCCACGATATCAAAGTTCATCCCAAATAACTGATTCATTACCCCACCAAAGCGGTACGACCGTCGCTTGGGAGCCCGAAAAACCTTTTGTTCATAGGCATGCGGGGTTGCGCCCACATGAAATATTCGAACCCATAGCTCTTGACAGTGTGTTTTTTCTCATATACAATATAAACATATGGTTATTCTAGAGATTCCTGAACCAATAGATTTTGCATGGGATGCGGGCAATCAAAACAAAAGTTTGAAAAAACATGGGATTACCGATCAAGAAGCCGAAGAAACATTTTCCCGCGATAACTTGGTTATTCCCGACCAAAGACACAGTAAAGCCGAACCCCGCTTTGGAATGTACGGGCAGACTAATACAGGTAAAATATTATTTATTGCATTTACTACTAGAAGCAAGCGAGTGAGAATAATTTCTGCTCGTTTAGCCAATAAAAAAGAAAGGAAAACCTATGAAAAAGCATATAAAAAAACTGCCTAAATTCAAAAACGAAGACCAGGAGCGAACATTTTGGGATAGTCACGATTCCACTGACTATTTTGATTGGTCCAAAGCCCAAAATGTAATTTTTCCGAACCTCAAGCCCACTTCCCGTTCAATTTCCATTCGCATCCCCGAATATCTAATTAGCCAAGTCAAAGTTGAGGCGAATAAGCTTGATATCCCCTACCAAGCCTTGATGAAACAATATATTGCTAAAGGTGTGATGAAAAGGTAGTCAAATCAAGCGGCAACCGCCACCAAAGCGGTACGAACGTCGTTCAGCAGCCCGAAAAACATATTGTTCATAGGTATGCGGAGTTGCAGGTACATGAAATCTTCGTACCGATGCAGTATTTTTGTTTATTAAAATTTTTTAACTTGTATATTTATTCCTGGGCCATCCACTCGTGCATTTTTTCTACTCTCTGCTTAGCATTCTTAGTATGAATTTGAATGATAGTTCTTATGCCTTTTAATTTTCCTGTTCCATCTTTTATTTCTTCCAACTGCACAGTTCCTCCATGGTAAAGGCCAATAGTTTGAGCAACATTCTCCATACCATGTCCTTGACTAACCCTCTTATTTTCATTCGGCGATACTGGTTCAACATCTTCTAGGCGGGAAGCCAAACTAAGTTTTGCGTTTATTTCTTCCAGTCTGGCAGGATTACTTTCTCCGGTATTAGAAACCCCTTGACCATCATCTTCAATTTCAATACGGGAAAGTTCTGAACCCAATATTAAGACAACATTTACATTCTTTGCTCCGGCTTCGCCTGCATTTTTTAGAATATTTTCAAGAGCACTCACCAAAAATTCCTCGTTTGAAAACAAGCTTTGATTTTGAGAGCCTTTTTCCTGAATTGTTACAGTTAGTTTCGGAAACCTTTGAGCGACACTTTCAATAACTTTAGCCACTTCCACCTCTTTTAATTTATCCATGTTCTTATAGGCGTTTTCCACTAAAACTTTCCTGGCATCCGCCAATCCTTCAGTCGTAAGGTAAGAAAGCAACAAGTCTGTATACTGTGAAATGGAATTCATTATTGACTGAAAACTACGAGCTTCATACATAATTTTTGCTTCAGCCCTGGCACTATTTTCACTGCCTAAATTGGCTAAATGGTATTCACAGGCCTCCAGGTCTATACCTGTCATATTATTACCCATATCATGAATTATCGGCGAGAACCGGCGTAATAAATGTTCTGCGTCAGTATTTCTTTCTGCCAATTTTTTCAATTGTCCAGTATAGACATTTTCCCTAAAATCCACCTCCCAATTGTCATGAAATTTGGTGGCTGTTGGATTCTCTTTTGTCATAGTCTTACCAATAACACTCAGGTCTCCTTCGGCCATAGCTTTTTGCAGTTCAAAATTTAATTGGCCGAGGCTGCTCTTAAAACTACTCAATGCCTGAGCGAGGTTTTGTTTTATAACTTCAAACTCATTAGATTGTTCAGTTGGGTCAACAATTCTAGTTTCAGTCATAAATATATAGGGTAAAAGTTTTGCAAAAATAAGTTACTAATTGGCTAAAGTATACCAGTTTCAAATCCGCTCGACAAAAACCCAGTTGAAATGAACCAGTGAATCCCATGAACGCCCAAAATCAGACCGGAACCGCCACCAAAGCGGTACGAACGTCGTTCAGGAGCCCGAGCCCGAGCCAATAAAAGTCACTCATGCTTATGGGTGATTTTTATGTAGCCCTGATGCAAATTCGAACCTAAACAAATAAAAAAGAGCTGGCTAGGCTCTTTAGAATTCTCACGTCTTTTCAGAACAGCAAAAATACCACTATTTATTATAGTTTGTGGGCCGACTTGAATTTAGGCAAGAGTGGACGGCCAGCTTCTTCTACCACAATACCTAAATCCATTAATGCTCTACGAGGAACGGGATTAGTCAGGTTGGAGACAGTAATTTTAATCGGATGTTTGGCGTTTGTCTGCAAATAGGATAGTTCGCGAATGGCGTTCCCCAGGCATTGTCCTAAGAGGGCAGTATCCATACCTTCCTTTAAAAATTCTTCTTTTGCTTCCGCATCAAACGGATATTCTGCATGCAACCATTCGGCGTCGGAGTCTTCCGGATCAGGATGATATAATTCGAGCATCATACCGCCGATAAATATTTCTTTTGTTCCGAGTTTGATCATTCGCTCGTTAAATAGCTGCCAGTTTCGTAAACTAACCTGGTCCGATAGATCAAGATTATTTTGGTGCAGTACTCTAAAACTAGCTGGATCCTCACCTTTCATATTAGGAATACCAAAACCATTAAACGTTGGCACATAGTATATTGGGAATTTTCGAGTGGAAAAGTCTAGGCCTTTTGCCTGTATGGCCTTAATTAACTGCGCTTTACTTCTGTCTACCCTCCGCCCTTCCTCAAAAACAATCAACGGCAACTCCGAATCCAGCATTGCCAGTTTTTCATAACCTCGCTCAACTGCTTTTATTAACGGATAATCTTTATGGAATTGGGTTTTCCCATACTTTTTGTTTCCAAATCGCTCCCAATACGGGTGGAACATTATCCTAACGCTGCCTTCCGAACGAGCTACCCTTTCTTGTAGACTGCTGAGCTGTTCCTCATTGAGCTCGAGAAAATTAAGCATGTGCTTTTTCATTGATTCCTGATATTCTTGCGCTCCTTCGGTCAGCCCACCAGAAGATTGATTTTCCGATCGTCTATTCATGCCTTAAATTTATCATAAAATGATACAAAATAAAACGCATCATGCTATTGGACGTTTATTTTCACATATGGAACTGCCGTCAGGTAGGTAGGAACGTCGCTTGGGAGCCCGAGCCAAACAAATTCACCCAATGTTTGTTGGGTGTTTTTGTATGGGGAAGTGGGACGGTAGAACTGAAATAAAAAAACTGCTAATGTGCAGTTATTTTTTCTCTAAACCTTTTAATAATGCTGGGATTTCCCTAGTCGCTACATCGTAGACAATTTCTAAATCAACGTCCATGTAATCGTGCACTAATTTATCGCGCATGGCCATGGCTTTTTTCCAATCAACATTTGGATTATTACTACGAGTAGTATCGGATAACCGTTTGGCGGATTCGCCAATATTTTCAATTAACTTTACTAAAGCTAGTTGCAACTTTTCATCTTTTAAAAAGACTTCGTAGGAGATTGCCGAAGAAAAACCAATGATCTTATTACAAAACTCGGTGATTTCTGCAAGATAGATGCTATCTCTGTCCATAGACTATTTTTAAATCTCGTTCAATAGAAGGTCTCATAAATTTATTTATACTGCCTTCAGTAATCAGATCTATATCCTTGCCGAGAGCATTTCGTAAGCTTTCGTCTAATTGCAAATAGGCATCGAAAGTACCAGGATCAGAAAATTTTATTAGAATATCCACATCACTATCGGCCCTGGCCTCGCCGCGGGCGACACTGCCAAAAACTCCAGCGTATTGAACACGGCTCTTTGTTAAAAGTGGAGTGATAGTTTTTGTGATTTCTTCTATTGTCATATCCATATACTACCAAATCGAACTTGGCCAGTCAAAGCTAAATCTGGTATGTAAACATACTCATATTATAAATATACTCTGTTTGCCCCTGCAACACAGTTCTAACGTCCTGTACGGTGTTGAGCCACCGTGTACGAACCGAGCGCAAAGCTCGGTTTTTGCTTGCGTTCATGGACAGAGCTGATGGCCCGCTTGAGGGCCCTTTTAGGCAGGCCGCGCGAAGCCTTGCCGATGGAATTAAAAGTTGGCGATTAAAATTACACTCCGGGACCAGAAAAGTATATTGCAAAGGCAAGCTCTCTTTTTTAATTGCTAATGAACTCTTTCCAGAAAAAGAAACCGACTATAATTTGAACAGCCGAGCATTCGCTCGGCCATTCAAATTATTCTAATTACATTACACCTTTTGCATTTCCTTTCCGCAGCAACAGCGAGGACTCTGGTTGCCCCCCTGTCCGGGATCGGCCCCTTTTACCACTTGGACTTCGCACCCACAGTTTGGGTCTGGGCAGCGGTAATGTTCACCTTGTTGAAATGGCATTTGTTCACCCCCTTTCACTGCGTTACTTTTATGCTTATTGGCCGTGAACTCCGCCGTTACAGCTGTCACACTGCTGGCGGCAATACTTATTCACGTGTTTATCTATGAGAGCCAGTAGCGGTTTAACAGTATCTTGATTGAGTGAATAAACCCGTTGCTTACCTTTTTGTTGTAGGTGAACAAACTGGCAAGAGAGTAGTCTTTGCAGGTTGTGAGAGACTACTGTTTGCTCAAGCTTAACTCCTCTGACTATCTGTGTCACGTTTTTTGGGCCATGTTGGGCCAGGTAACTAATAATGGCTAAACGATTTTCGTTTGCCAGAGTAGCAAAAAAGATTTCATATGAAGAATATATCATATGAACAGTATATCATATATAAAATGGTTGTCAACTAACTAAAGCCAAACTGGCTTTAGTTTATCGCTTTTTGCTTTATTTGTTCTGGGCCTGTTTTCATGCAGGGGAGTTTGTAGCTAAATGTGCCGGCACTGGAAGTAACCTTTAAGCTCACTTCCAGTACACTTTTCCGATATGAGACAAAAGTGTCTTATTTCGGAAGTATATTAATATATCCAAAATCGTGAAAATATAAGAAAAAATAGAGCTTTTCACGGTTATGTTGACAAAATCGTGAAAAAGACTATACTTATCCTATATGGCAAAAACATCCGCAGTATTTAATAAGATCAACTCGCTTAGGGAGAGATACTACAAAGCATCAATAGGAAAAGATGCGCTTATTAAGCTTATTAGTGAAGCCGAAATCGCAGA
>CAYJQY010000011.1:0-25528 GCA_964372905.1 uncultured Candidatus Saccharibacteria bacterium | reverse complement strand
CACTCCGGCGCCCCGCACTCCGGCGCCCCGCACTCCGGCGCCCCGCACTCCGGCGGCGGCAACGGCTTCATCGCCCAGGGCACGCTCTACACCGACATCTCCGAATCCGGCGGCGGCTACGCAAGCGGCGCGCGCAAAGCGCAAATTAAAATCCATCACAATGTTGGCCTGAAATTTTCCATCCCCGAACTCGCGCCGCTCTCCGACTGCGTCAAAGACACGGGCCGCAACATCGGCCGCTCGCTCGGCGTCCCCGAAAAACTCCTCACCCGCCACCCGTTCCCCGGCCCCGGACTCGTGGTTAGAATTGAAGGCGAAGTTACGGCCGAAACTCTGGCCGCGGCCCGCGCCGTGGACGGCATCTATATAGAAGAACTGCGCCGCGCCGGACTGTACGATTCAATTTGGCAGGCCGGCGCCGTGGTGACGCACTCAATCACCACCGGCATTAAAGGCGATGACGCGGCCCAAGGCCGCGTAGTGGCGCTCTGGGCCGTGTGGAGCGTAAACGGCTTTACGGCGCGCGCCGCCGAACTGCCCTACGATTTCATTAAGCATGTTTCGCGCCGCATAACCGATGAAATCCGCGCCGTGGGCGCCGTAGTCTACCGCGTCTCGGACAAGCCGCCGGCCACGATTGAGTGGGGCTAGTACAAAGAGACCCTTCGCGCAGCGCGAAGAGTCTCTTTGTACGAAGGGAGTCTTAGTTAACTTGGTAGTTCGGGGCTTCCTTGGTGATGGTCACATCGTGCACATGGCTTTCTATTAAACCGGCAGTGGTAATGCGCACAAACTCGCCGCGCTCCTGCAAATCCTTAATCGTCGCGGTGCCGCAGTAGCCCATACCGCCGCGCAAGCCGCCGACCATCTGGGTGACGACGCCGGAGAGCGAGCCTTTATGGGGCACCCGGCCTTCAATGCCTTCCGGCACCAGCTTTTGCTCGGCGCTCTGATCTTGTCCGTAGCGATCCTTACTGCCCTGCTTCATGGCGCCCAGTGAACCCATGCCGCGATAGGATTTGAAACTGCGTCCCTGGTACAGAATGATTTCGCCCGGGCTTTCATCGGTGCCGGCAAACAGCGAACCAATCATAACCGAATCGGCGCCCGCGGCAATGGCCTTAGTGATATCTCCAGAAAATTTAATGCCGCCGTCAGCGATAATCGGCACGCCGGTTTTTTTAGCGGCCGCGGCGCAGTCCAGAATCGCCGTGATCTGCGGCACGCCGATGCCGGTGACAATGCGCGTGGTGCAAATACTGCCCGGCCCGATGCCAATTTTCACCGCATCTGCCCCGACTTTAATAAGTTCTTTAGTGGCTTCTGCCGTGGCCACATTCCCGGCCACAACATCAACCCTGCTAACTGCTTTCTTGATTTTTTCTACGGCCTCAATTACGCGCTTACTGTGGCCGTGAGCAGTATCAATAACGATAACATCAACGCCGGCCTTCACCAATTCCTGGGCCCGTTCAAAATAATCGCGACTAGCGCCCACGGCCGCGGCCACGCGCAAGCGGCCGAACTTATCTTTGGTCGCCTGCGGATAATTAATGGCTTTTTGGATATCCTTAACTGTAATCAACCCTTTGAGATGAAACCCTTCATCCACGACCAGCAGTTTTTCCACGCGATGCTTCTGTAAAATTCCCCGAGCTTCAACCAGCGAAGTGCCAACCGGCACGGTAATCAGGTCGCGGCGCGTCATCACTTCAGCGACAGATAAATCCATTCTGGTTTCAAAACGCAAATCCCGGCTGGTCAAAATTCCCACCAACTTATTGCCTGTGTCGACAATCGGCACGCCGGAAATGTGGAATTTTTCCATAATCGCCACAGCCTCGGCAATTTTCTGCTCCGGCTGCATGGTCACCGGATCGACAATCATGCCGCTCTCCGAACGCTTGACTTTATCCACTTCATCTCGCTGCTCCTCGATGGTCATGTTCTTGTGGATCACGCCAATGCCGCCTTCACGGGCCAGGGCAATGGCCAAGGCGCTCTCGGTTACCGTATCCATGGCGGCACTGCTAATAGGGATGTTTATGTTGATGTTACGCGAAAACACAGTACTGGCGTCGGTCTCATGCGGCAAAACTTCGCTGTATCCCGGCTTGAGCGAAACATCATCAAAAGTTAATGCTTCATGGATAATTTTTTGTGGCATAGACAATTTATTTATAGATGTTATATTGTAGCCCATTATCGCGCCCAGTTCAAATCCGGCTATACGAGAGTCAATAATTCGATAGCAAAAGCCGCCCTTTTCAGGGCGGCTTTATAATCTCGCTGATAATTCGCAAATTGACAATTAACCAGGTTTGTCATCTAACGGTAGCATAATCGATTAATAAGATTTTGTCAAGCTGGTGGACCCTCGGGGGATCGAACCCCGGAGACCGGATGACAAACCTGGTCTCGCGAACCATCGGCAGGGCCCACCAGATTCTGATCATACATGGTCAATGATGAAATCCCGCTAAACGAAAGTTCAAATAAAAATCAATTATGAAAAAATTTTGCTATTTCAAGGTAAATCGCTATAATAAAACCAAATATGGCCGTAAAAAAGAAACAAAATAACAACTATGGCGTGGCAATAAAATCAGCATCGAGCAGCATCACGACTATTGAACACGTGCAACCCTGGTGGCAAAAAAAACTCTACCAGCTCTTTGGCGCGGACATCCGTTCGCTCGCGCTGTTGCGCGTCGGGGTTGGCGCGCTGTTGCTCGCCGACCTCATAAACCGCTCAAAAGATCTGGTGGCGCACTACAGCGACTTCGGCGTCCTGCCGCGCCAAGCCCTGCTCGATTTGGCCAGCAATCCCTGGTATTTTTCTTTTCATAGCATCAGCGGCGCGTGGGAAATCCAGGCGCTGTTATTCATCATCGCCGGAATTTTCGCCGTATCCCTCATCCTGGGCTACAAGACCCGGCTGTCCACAATTGTTTCTTTCATCCTGCTTATCTCCCTGCAAAACCGCAATCCCATAATTCTCCATAACAGCGACACGCTTATTCGCGTCACCCTGTTTTGGTGTATGTTCCTGCCATGGGGAAAATATTTTTCGCTCGACTCCGCGCTGAAACCGCATGAAGCCGGCGCGAAGGGTCCGATAAGTTCAAGCGGCAAACAAATTATCTCCCTGGCCACTGTGGGCTATCTGGTTCAGATGATGCTAGTGTACATTTTTGCGGCCATGTTCAAAAGCGGACCGGACTGGCACGCCGATGGCACGGCCATCTACTATGCTTTAAGCCAAGAGGCTTTCACCCGCGACTTGGGCTACTTCATGCTTCAATACCCCACGCTCATGGCCTGGAGCACTCACGCTGTGCTGTGGTTTGAAACCATTGGTCCGTGGCTGCTCATTATTCCTTTCGGCACGACTTTCTTCCGCAGCGCGGCTGTGCTTGGGTTTGTCGGCTTGCATGCCGGCATCGGCCTAACCATGCACTTGGGAATGTTCCCTTGGATCTCGGCCATTGTGACTTTAGGTTTGCTGCCGACCGGATTCTGGAACTGGCTGGGACAATTGCGGGAACGATGGCGGCAGTGGCGGCAACATCACGGCTACAAAATTTCTGGCCAACCGACTATTTATTACGATTCCGAATGCGGCTTCTGCCAAAACGCGGCCCACCTCATAAAAACTTTTTTGCTCTTAGATAAAGTTGAGATAAAATCCGCCCAAGCATCTCCTAAAATCCTCAAGTTGATGCTGGAAAACAATTCGTGGGTCATTGAAGATTCTTCAGGCGGCCTTCATTTAAAATTTAACGGCTTTATCGCGCTGGTAACAAGCTCCCCGCTGTTCTGGCCCCTGAAATATTTATTCGATAACCCGCTTGTCCGGCCAATCGGCACGCGCATTTACGAGTACATAGCCAGCCATCGCACCGTAGCCTGTTCGCTCGAACCGCCGCAACGACCCCGCACTCACAAAGACCACTTCGCATGGTTTATAAAGAATGGCCTGGCCGGATTTTTCATCATCTATATTTTAATGTGGAATATCAGCACTCTGCCCGCAACGTCCTTTTCTACTGGCTCTTCCTATCGCTTCCCGCAACGGCTGGCCTGGATCGGCCAACTCCTGCGGCTCGACCAAATGTGGAATATGTTTTCGCCTACGCCGCCGCATGAGGATGGTTGGTACGTTATTCCGGGGCAACTGACGGATGGCCGCAGTGTAGATGTCTTTCAAGACGTAATCATTAAGGATGCTAATGCGGCTGTGGCACCGCCAGACTTTGCCAAGCCCGCGCGCGTCTCGGACAGCTATCCCGACTACCGCTGGCAAAAATATTTGATGAATATGGCCAACTCCAGCTACAAAAACTATCGGCTTTACTTTGGCCGCTATCTCTGCCGCGCGTGGAATGCTAAATACGGCGGAGCCAATGGCATAGCAGACGGAAATAATAATGCCAGCGGCAACTACAACGCCAGCGCGGGCGCGGGCTTTAACACCAGCAACTATAATACCGGTCCCGACGCTTTAGAAAGCTTTGAGATTTTCTACGTCCAGGAATGGACCCAGCCACCGAGCGGTACTACTCCGGACAGTCACATTAAATCCCCAGCCCAGCCAGTTTCCCTGTGGCAGCATGAGTGTTTTTAGCCCAATAAAAGCCCATTCCTTTACTCTTCAAGCCAAATTTGCTATACTGCTTTTGAGATAATTCATAGTAAAATTATGCCAAAATCTATAGAACTCGGCCTTAACAGGCCAGAAGCTGCCGCGGGGGCGCCAAGGTCAGGAGAAAGTCGAGAGCGTCTATCAGTTGATGAAAGAGTCGACGCGAGAATAGCCAAAGGAAAACAATTTTTATCCAATACGGGTAAAAAAATAGGAAGCGGATTCCGCGGTCTAATTTCTCGATTCAAAGAGATGCCGGGAAAACTTAAACGGGCCGCACTCGGAGGAGCGGAATCAAGCGTGCGCACCGTACTCACAGGCTACGAACATGGAAAAGATATAGGTCATGCCGGCATCGAAAAAGCTAAAGCCGGTTATGCCACTACGAAAGAAGCATTTGCTGAACAAAAACACAATATTGCCGAACGGGTTTACGGTGATTATGAAAACGCAAAAATTGTCTGGGGAGGAATAAAAGATGGGGTTTCTGAAAAATACCGTAATGTGGTTGATGGAGCAGTAACGAAGTATGAAGGGCTTAAACAGAGAAGTCTCGAAGCCTATGTCAGATTCAGCGACAGAGTGGCCGCGGCCAAAGAGAGTGCCAGAAATCGCATTGAAGCTTTCAAACAACGCAGGGAACAGCAAGCATTTCTCCGCAAACAAGAACAATTCTTTGCTTTAGGGCAAGAATTAGGCCTTGATGCTTCCAGCCTAAAAAATATGTTCCCTTCTACGGAAGTGGGTATGGAAGAAGTCCGAGAAGAAGCAGCGGCGTAAAAAGTTTTGATAACCAATTAAGATCACATATATGACTAAACAAGAATTAAAAGAGTTTATTAATTCGCTTACCATCAGCGACGATAAAAAACAAGTCCTGCTGGCAGAGTTAGAAAAACACGGCAGTGCTGATTCCGCGCAGGTGCAAAAAATATTTGCAGAAATTGCGGCGCAAATGAAAAATGACCATCCCCAAGAAGTGGCGGAATTGGAACAGATCCATAGTGATATGGAGAAAGAAGTAGACAGCGCGTATAATGACTTACAAACAGAGTTGACCGAAATAGATGATGAAGCTGATAAAGTCCGGGTCGCGGTTTCAGCACAAATGGACACTATCGACACAGAGGAAGCACGCGACAAACTGAAATAACCATCTGCAAAGATTGAAAGCCGATACCAGTCCTCCCGGTTGGTATCGGCTTTTTGTTGCGCTGCATTGAACGCATTCAATGCCTGCTCACTGGCTTACGCTTACAGTAAAAAATGTTGCGACTTTTCCGCTTCCTAAAGGGGTGACGACGAAGCGGAATATTGCCGGCTGGTGAAGGGTCTCTTCCGGAGCCTGGATCATAATCGCTCCTGGCTCTTTGGATACGGTGACGCGCAACGCCACGTCTGACCCTTGCAGTTGTCTGACCACGATATCGGTAGCAGTACTACTTTCCAGACGATACCGTACTGACGTGGTGCGGCCGGGCGGGACTGTAAGGTTCCTCTTAGCAAGCCAGATAACCGAAGGCTTGTTACTGAAAGGCCTGCTGGAAAAAGCTGGCTTGCTGCTTCTTTGTCCCTGCTTATTAGCGCTCACAGGGACGAAGAAATAGTAAAAGAAGAGGCCAATGAAGGCCGTTGTTTCTAGTATTTGCATATTTCCTCCTCCCTGAAAAGGTTTGGTTTGGGTGCAACCGAAAATCTTAACACTTTTATGCGGTAAGGTCAATTATCCACGCTGTAAAAAGTTTCTCAAAAAAATTAAGATTTTTTGGCTTAAATATAGCTATTTTTTACAATAAGGCTAGAACTTTTGGCTCTTGACAAAATTACCAAAATCTGCTATAATATGATGTTAAAAAAATAAAATTCTTTTATACTAATTGGCTTGTCTCTCTGGAAGGGTTGACAAGGTTTGTTGTCGCCGCTTCCGGCAAGATAAGTAATTTTCTTGCCAGATTACCAGTTTTTTAGGAGGCCGTTCGGGCTTCGGCCCGAACATAGTTCTTTGACAAGTGAATAGCTAGAGACGCTCTTTTCTAGGTATTGTGCTGGTGGAAACCTGCATTTAGAGCACCCGCAATGGTGCTTTGGATGCAGGTTTGTACTTAGCGTGATACTAACGAAAGGAGCAAATAATCAAGTGAACTGCCCAAGCTGTAACAACGAGAATGCTCCGGATGATGAATTCTGCATAAACTGCGGCACAGAATTAAGCGCCAATGTTTTGCAGAGCGGCGACTCTGTCGCTGAAACAATTCCGGATGCATTGACATCTCAGCCAATGGACGCTGGGGCACTCGAAGAGCTGAAGTTCTATACGACTCCGCGGGTTCCTATAAGCGTTCAGTCGGGCGGCGTCACCCATGTCGGGCTAGTAAAAGACAATAATGAAGACGTGTATCTAGTGGAGCAGGTATACTACCCTGCACACAAGATCCAAGTCCATACACTTATTGTCGCTGACGGCATGGGAAGCCCTCCGGCAGGCGAGGTGTTCGCCCATATCGCGGTTCACGAAACCTGGCTTGGACTCCGTTTTCTTCTCCCAGACTTTGAGCAACAGGATGCTTTTGACAAGCTGTCGTTCTGGCAATTTCTGAACGCCCAGCTCGATAAGTACCTCACTGCGCAAGTCGCATCAGCTAATAACCGAGTGGTGCGTTGCGTCAGAGCAAAAAAGTTGGAAGAAGGAGAATGCGGATCTACAATAGTTGTTGCCGTTGCTGTTTGTGATTTGGAAACAGGTCACGTTCGCATCCACGGCTACAACGAAGGAGATGCCCGCGCTGCATTGGTCGTAGGAGAGAAGCTAACGCAACTCTCTCATGATCATACAATTGCGGGGGCGCCTAACAGGTTTCTCGGCCGCAGGGACCAAATTGGCGGTTCTTCATTTACATGGGAGGCGTGGTTAGGGGAAGCGAACTTCACATCATTCTGGATGCTCCTTTATTCAGATGGGTTGTGGAATATGCTTTCACCTGAAACGCTGGTGCAACACTGCACCGCCCTCGAGGAACCGCCCCAACTGTGCGCCTCATTGCTTGACGACGCACTCAACATTGAAGTTCCTTATGGACGCGAACAAGATGAGCGCGTTCGAACCGGTGATGACAACATCACCATAACCGGACTTCGCGTCCATATTCCAGAAACGGAGGCAACGAAAAAAAATCATGACTCAACAGAACCTACCTCTTCACATGACAGTGCAGTCCCTAGTGATGGCGCTTCTGGCCAGACCGGGTCTGCGAACGACGTTTCACCTGATGGTAACGACGGCGATGGGCTATCCGGAACTGGGAATTGAAGTTCCCACCGACTATGTGTTGGCCATCGACCGTACGGGTTCAACCGGCAACATCATCACCGGCGGCACCGAAAGCATCTTTGATGTTGAGCGCTCAGCCGCACAGAAGATCATCGAGACGCTCAAAGACGGCGATCGGATTGCGATAGTTGCATTCGACGATGAAGCCAACACCATGCTGCCACTCACTCCCTGCGATGGGACGGGTAAAGTGCAGGCCGGTAACGCAATCTGGAACACTCGAATCCCGAATCGAATGCATGGAACTGACTTCGCTTGCGGCCTGAACGAAACGGCATCACTGCTCGTTGCTGACCCGCAACGCAAGAGGGCAGTAATTTTCTTGACCGATGGCAGGAACGGCGGAGGAGCGGACCCTGTGACAATCGTCGGCAGAATACAAGATAGCGGGGCCATGTTCTACGCTGGAGGGATTGGGGTCGATAATGAAGGCGAAAAGCTGCTCGACGAAATGGCAGGTATCAACTTCAAGAGCCTGACCACGGCGGAAGATGTCAGCGAATTCTTCGCTGGCGCTCAAGCGCAAGCAGCACTCGCCGCAGTAACCAACGCTCAGCTCAAGGTTACCCCGGTCAACTTTGCAGAAGTCCTCAACTTCGAGCTTGTCACAAGGGGCGGCGCAGTAAACTATATCCCCTCAGACGCAAGCGGCAAGCTTATCAACCTCGGCGAAATCGGTGTTGGCGATACTCTCAATTCCTACCTCGGGCTGCAAGTCGTTCTGCCGGAAAACATTGCTGCCGGACGACGCGCTTTCGGAAAACTGGAGCTGTTCGGCGATGTCCCTAGCCAGGGTATCAACAATCAGCTCCTTGCTTCAACTCCGATTGCAGTCCAATTCAGCGATCAGGCAGTCCCCGGAACCAACGCAGAAGTCAAAAACATGATCAACAACGCTGCGACGGCCCGAGAACTGTTCAAGGCAGGCCAGGCTGCAAACGTCAACGAGATGAAGAAACATCTTGATGAAGCAAGGCGTACGGCAGCCTTCTCAAACGATCAGGTAGCCAACGCCCTTCGTCAGAAGATGGGTGAGATCGATGCTCAAGTACAAGCCGACCCCGAGCAGGCTCAGAAAAACGCACGTCGCGCGACCAAGGGATTCAGCGGAGCCGAGGCGGCTGCCGCACTTCGAAACATGAACAAGCAGTCGTAGCCGGCTGCGCAGACGGATGAAAATCCAGGAGAAAAAAGATGACTTGTCCAAATTGCAGTACAGAAAACGCCGCTGGCGAACAGTTCTGCGCAGCCTGCGGAACTGAATTGGTCAACGAGCCGTCGACCCTCGTGTCGGCGGATCCTCAAACCGGTACAGTTGCACCGGCTGACGTTGCAGAGCCCAGCCTGTCGGCGGGGCTACCCGCTCCTAAAAGCAACGCGTTAGTCTTCTTGTCAATCGGCTCGAAAGAGTTCGGACTCGGAGACAACTCCGTGCTCGTGATTGCACGCGAGGGTTCAACGAAATGCGTACCCGACATTCCCATCAACTCCGAGAATGTCTCCTCGACACCAGTTGAGGTCAGAGCCAAAAACGGCATCGTCACCGTACACGACATGGGAACCTCAGTTGGATTCCGAGTCATCAAGTACCTACAGCCGGGCGAGCAGATTGAGGTCAAAGTCGGAGACATGCTGATGTTCGGTCCGGAGGAGATCGTCACCATCAGTTGACAACCTGCTACTATCAGTTCCCACCTACCTCTAGCTAGCTATTCACTTCAACAATGCACGGGGGAAAAGACGGCCACCGCCATCTTTTCCCCCTGCACCCCCCTTTGTTGAGAAAATTATGCGATTAAACTTTTAATTGCATAATCTTCTCCGCAAGAAGTAACCATTACTAGATGCCAGTTGCAACTAGAAATGGGCGCACCTTGACATAGCGGAGATGATTCCACTTGGAGGAAAAATAAAGTGTCAGACTATTTCTGCACTTTCTGTTCTACGCCTGTCCCTCCACCCCCAGTAGGTCAATCGGCAACGGGCAGATGCGGCACGTGTAATCGCGCCGCGACTCCTGTTTTGGCAAAGGGCACGGTCATAACCGGACCCGATGACTATACGGTTGACCGAGTTCTGGGCGTGGGCGGAATGGGAATTGTTTACAAAGCCACCTCCTCGCACTCACAAGCCGTGGTCGTGAAGGAGTTGCTCGAAGACCCTGATCCAGATCAGCAAAACCTTAACCTCATGCGCTTCAAACGGGAAGCCGAAGTTCTGGCATCGCTGCCAGCCACAGCGAGATTTCCTGCGGGGTATGGCTACTTTAATGACCGAGCTCTTGGTAAAGACTTTATGGCGATGGAGTTCATCGCCGGTCGAGACCTCAAACAGGTTCTTAAAGGCCTACACAACGGGCGATTAGCCGAAGTCGAAGTGCTCAAGATTGGCGTACAGGTGTGCGACGCGCTTGCGCTGTTGCATAGCCACACAAACTCTAGCGGTATGCCAGAGCCTCTGATACACCGCGATATCAAACCGGCCAACATAATCTTGCGGCCCAATGATGAGATTTGCGTACTCGACGTCGGCATAGCTCGAAAACAAGATCAATCAACCGGTACACTACGACGTGGTACCGCCATGGGAACATGGGAATACGCGTCACCAGAACAGGTAGCAGGGGCACCCTCGACTAGAAGCGATATTTACTCTCTCGCTGCTACACTGTTCCATCTTGCGACGGGCGACGCATTCCAAGGAACCTGGGATGAACGCCTCACCGAAGTGGATGCTCTCCCGGCTCTATGGCAGAGGACCTTCCGCAAGGCAATCGCCCCGGACGAAAATCTGCGGCAGCGGACGATCGAAGAGTTCAAGCACGACCTGACCATACTGCTTCCGCCGCAACTTCAGCCGGTTCAACTACCCCGGCCCGCGGCACAACAACTCCACGCACCCACTCACCTCCCGCCCGTTCAGCTCCCTCCAGCGCAACCCACCTATCCTGCCTCAATCCGCTGGATTCCGAGCGTGGCAACAATGATAAACAAGGACGAGTACAGACAGCCCGTCGCCGGTCAAATCATTATGAACGGCAACGGACTTGCAGGTGCCAGAATCACTCCTCACTATGTCGACATCGGCGGAGCTGCCGCGAGCGGCGTAGGGACTACTGTAACGGCAGGGGCCCAGGGCGACTTTAGACTAAGCATACCCGATGTTACGGTATCCGAAGATGTGAAAGAAAGGCGCATTGAAGTGGTTGTGGAAGATACGTCGACCGGTCGCGAAGTTTGCCGGGAGAGTCTCACAATCGCACGGCCTTTTGGCGCTAGCGCGGTTCGTGCTCGTGGCAGAATCGGCGGAGTCTTAAAGGCACCATTCAAAGCCATCGGGCAAGCTTGGCGTAACCGTCAGGCGAACCGGGTGCCGATAATCCAAGCCAATGCTGCTGCTAAAGCGGCCAGCATCCAGGCTAAAGCGCAACTTGTCAAGCAACAGGCACAAGCTGCGGCGCAGCAAGCCAAATTCAAGCTTCAAGCGGCGCAACAACAGGCCCAGCAAGCGGCCCAGCAAGCGGCCCAGCAAGCGGCGCAACCACAACAGGCACAGCAAGTCCCAACTTTCTGGAAGCTGGTTGGCTGGAGTCTTGTGGGCTTGTCCATTCTCGCGTTCATCTACGGCCTGTATATCAACCAGCCTAAGATTTACGCAATCTCGCCGTTGGTGATGATTTGGGGTGTGGTAACGGCTTTGGCGTCCTTTCCCATCTGGGGCGGGAACGAAAAAGTCGGATGCATCCACAAGTCCCTCTTTGTCTTTACGCTGATCTACATATGCGCTGATGTAGTGATCGTTTGGGTGAGGTAACTATGGCAAAACAAAAAAAAGACGGCGGTGGAGGCAACAAAGCCTACATTGCATGGCCCACTGACACTCCCATTTCGCCGGCAGCAAGCGGCGAAAGGGATAAATACGACATCGAAGTCATGGTGGGATTGTCAGGGAAAAAACCCTCGGACGCTGTTCCTTGTAAGATTGCAGTCCAGGAGGGGGTCCTTCCCGGCATATACGATGTTAAGGATCAACAAACTATCAGCTTGCCAGGGATCAAGCTGAACCTGAACCAACCGGAAATAGTAATCGAGATCTTCCGGGCAGGTCAACCAGAGGCTGACGATAGCGTCAAGATTACCCCTAAAGAAATCAGAGCCTCTGTTAGCAGCAAACAGGCGCAAATCGACAACCTACTGAAGGTTGAAACGAAGCTACCAAAGCCCGACGGAAGGTCCAAGGTTATGCTGACCACACTTGACCCGACCTCGAAACAGCCTGCCAAAGGACATGTGGTCATCACTCTCAAGCAGGCATTCCGAATCAATGGCAACTCTTTCGGTCCGGGGTCACAAACCCTGGAAACCGAAAACGACGGCAAACTGGAGTTTGAAGTAGAATTGACGATTGACAAAGAAGTTGCTCTCTTTGAGTACCTTGAGGGCAAATGCAAAGTCAAACGATTGATTCTAATGAAGACGCCTTAACCGTATCACAATAACGACCGCAACAGATGTGATATGAGGTGAACGTTATGGCAACAACTTCGTGGGTTAGAGAAATAGCATCGGCTATTGTTGGGGTACTGGGGGGCGACGCGCTCAAAGCGACATTCGCCCAGTTCCTCGGTAAAACAGCTGAGCACGCCGGCGAACCGCTCGGTAAAAACGCCGGTGCGTGGCTTTCGTACCAAATCTTCGGCCCCAACAGCGAGGACGAAAGACGCTACACTGAAGCTGAGCTTGGAATGGATGAATCCGAAAGCGCGTTGCTCAATCACCGATTGGCTCAGCCAGACATTGATGCCAATTGGTATCGAATCTGCGTGGCGAGCGATGATGTAAACATCATTCTTCAAAAGCTCGAACGGCACGCGCAAATGAGCGATGAACAATGGAAGGACTTCACCACAAACCTCGGTATTAGGAAAGATGCTGCCGACAGACTTATCGCCAAATTCGGCAGAGCCCTAAAGCGGGGTGGTGTGGCCTTTCTCAAAGGTCTGCAATCTGTGTCGACCGGTATCGAGGCGACTGGCCTGCCGGACGATGTAAAAAAGGAACGCGACGGACTACGTGCCTGGAAACAGAAGCACGGACTATAAAGGAGAACGGACATGTTTGCAATGACAGGCTACGGATTCTTGGCGTTTCTGATTGTGTTAGTGCTAATTGTACCGGCACTGCGCAATATGGCAATTAACATCCTGCAGATACTTGTTGACCTGGGTCTGATCCCGATCAACGGAGTACTGCAACTCCTAGGGATTACGACGCCTCATGCGTGGGCAGTACGCACCAGACGGACCATCTTGGTTGCCCTGATCACCCTATTCCTTCTGGAAATCGTCGGGTTGATCGGCTTAGGATGGGGACTCAAAACACAAAACAAACAGATGGTCATTGGCTTTGCCCTTGCTCTTGCGGCTATCAACCTCGCAGTCTTTACGATATGCGATGGTATAGTCGGAGTATTCGGGCGCAACAGGGTTACAGGAATAAGACGAGTCAAACCGCCCGAGCTAGTGGGCAACTCGGTCTTGATCTTCTTACTGTTAGCCATGTGGGAGGGCGGGCCAGGATTTGAAGGATTCGCCGGACTTTGGATTACCGTCCAATACGGCGTAATACTTGCCTGGCACGTTGCAAAAATGATCTTCGGAACCCCGACCACTTTCGCACCCTGGGTGCACTGGGGTCACATCACATTCGCCGCGGTGTTCATCGTGTTCGTCAATGCATTCCCGCAGGACGCCCGGGCGATCGCTTCGGGTAAGGCATTGCACGATACAGAAACCGGCCGGGCCGATGTCGCCACTCAAATCAAAGCCATGGGGCCCGAGCAGATGGTGGCCAAAAAAACCAAAGTCTTCACCAAGCTTACCGATGCAAAGGGTGAAGTTGCCGGAGTGAGCACCGTTAATTCCAGTACCCCTGGCCAAATTTGGTATTTGGATCCGGGTCAGTGGTACAGAACTCTAACTCCTGAAGCGGACACCTTTGAGTTCCAAGGATTGAGATATTCGGAAATACGTCTGCTCGATGAAGACGGTGACCCAAAACCCGAAGTTTGGGTGATTAGGTCAGAGAACGGTGGAGAGAAATTGCCGCCGCTCTCAATTTCCGAAACGTCTTGGTCGGAGTCCCTGTGGGACGGATACATCGGACGAGAATCGATGACGCCAGCGCATGTCTATATGAGCTCTGTGGGTGCGACAACCTACAGGTTCCAGTCCACCCGGGCTGGGACGGCCACTCTGACGGCGACGCTGTCGTCGGAGCTCCCAAATACGACTAGCGGAAGTTTCAGCAAGACGTCAGACGTCACCCTAATGGTAAATGGCACGGAAATAGCAACTACAACCGTGGTCCCGGATGACGCTCGCGGGCACACGTACGAATGGCCGGTAACAATAAATGCCGGTCAAAATGAGGTCACATTTCAAGTAAAAGGAGGAGGAAAGAATAAAAACGGACTGGCCATATATGGACCAATCCGTATCGACTTTCGGTAGGGTTACCCCTGCTGAAATAGACACATCGTGAGAAGGTAGAGCCCCGCAAGGCGCTCTACCTTCTTTTCATTTATGACCTGTTATAATGATACTATGGACATCACTGCTAGAATAACCAAAAAAGAATGGCACACCGTTATCATTATTATTGCAGTCACACTTCTCATTGTTATAGCGCCATATCTCTACGGCTATGCTATCACCCCTCAAAACAAATACTTGACCGGTGTCCACTCAATCAATTCTGCCGATACTTATACTTACCTGTCTTGGATCGAGCAAGGGCGTCAGGGGAAACTGTTATTTAAAAATTTATACACTCCTGAAACCCAGCCTAATATTATATTTCATCCTTTGTTTCTTGTATTAGGACAAATGGCAGGTTTATTATCGGTATCAAACATTGTAATATATCATGCAGCTCGAATCATTGTTACGATATTTTTTATTGTCACTCTGTATTCCTTTTTAAGGAATTTTCTTGAACAACAGAAACACAGAATCATAGCACTACTTCTCCTACTTAGCTCTTCTGGGCTAGGTTTTATTTTACCCTTATATTCTACCGATTTATGGGTCACCGAATCAATTACTTTTTTGAGTATTTATGAATCATTGCTAAATGTCTTATCTCTGATCTTAATGATATACGTTTTCAGCTTGACACTAAAAAAATTTCATGAAGGGAACGTGGCCGCTATCATTACTGGGGCCGCGGCTCTGAATATCTTAGTGCTTATCCATCCATTGGACTTTGCTCTTACAACAACAATAATTGGAGGTTATGCTTTATACGCCTTAGTCCGACAAAAAAACAAATTTATTCTTTACAACTTTCTGTACACATTGTTATTCACTTTCCCGTCCATTCTTTGGCAAGCATACGTTCTAATAAAAAATCCTGCAGTTGCGTTCTGGGCCACACAACACTTAACCCTGCCTAGTCAACCAACACATTTCATGGCTGGGTATGGATTACTTCTTGCGTTCGCCTGGGTCGGTATTGCACTCATTTTAAACCAACGTATGCGACGCTATGCTTTTATTATCATTTGGCTGTTTATATCCGGACTATTAATATATTTTCCTTTGCAGTACAAGTTCCAAAGAAAATTTAGCGAGGGATTGCATATTCCCATTACTATTTTGGCTACCGTGGGTTTAACCTGGTGGGTTGATAGAATCAGTAATAAAAGAGTATTTAAAAATATTAGCTATGCGCTTGTTATTGTACTGCTCGCGGTCACCAATATTTTTATTGTACACCAGGACATAAAATCATTTCAAAGCGGCGGCTATCCTTTTTATATAACCCAGGCAGAGAAACAAGCTATTGAATGGCTTGGTAGCAATACTTCTGATCAAGATATTATTTTATCCGGTACTCAGTTGGGAAACCTGATTCCGGGGATAAGTGGCAGGACTGTCTACTTAGGGTATCCTGATTTCACCATCAGCGAAAATGAAAAATATGAACTGGCTAACCAGGTATTAACCAGCCAAGTAATCCATGGTGATCCGTTAAAAAAATTTTTAAAGCAAAACGGAATCACTTACCTATTCGTGGATAACGAGTTACGGACGCTCAGTAAGTTAAGTCTTGAAACCCGAAAATATTTGTTTTTACAATACCAAAACCAGGACGTGAAAATTTATCGTTTCAAAAAAAATAATAATGAAAATTAACATTACAGTACCAGTTTGGAACGAGGCAAAAATCTTGCCTGTATCTATACCATACTTAATTGACCACTTAACCGCTCACTTAAAATCTTATGAATGGTTTGTGGTAATCGCCGATAATAACTCCGATGATTCTACCGGCACTGTGGCAAATACTCTGGCCGAGAAATATCCCAATGTATTCTATATCCATACGGCCATGAAAGGCCGTGGATATGCACTAAAACACTCTTGGTTAAAATTTCCCGCCGAATTTTACGGCTACATAGATGCTGATATGGATATTCATCCCAGCGCATTATCTTCAGCGCTTAACGAACTAAAAAAAGGTTACGATATCAGTATTGGATCCCGTTTACATCCTGGAAGCACGATAAATCGTTCTTGGTACAGAAATTTCCTAACAACTGTGTCTACCGCATTAGTACATGTGATGTTCCCTTCTATGCCAGCTGACGTACAATGCGGTGTCAAAATGTTGCGTCAAAATGTTGTGGATAATATTGTTCCCTCTTTATCAGAAAAAGGCTGGTGTTTTGACGCCGAATTGCTACTTCGAAGTAAAAAACTCGGCTTCAACATTGCCGAAGTGCCTATAAACCTTAAGACTAAGCGACTAGGGCCAAGAGATAGTACTGTTTCACTTGGCGCGGATAGCCTAAAATTTCTTATTTGTTTGGCGAAATTTAAAAAATGGGACTGTAGCCCCGATGTGGAAATTTATAAAGTCCAAAAATGACCCGGGCGCGCGCTGGTTGATCCTTTCCATCGCCCTAACCCTAGTCCTGGCCATCCTCCTTGGTCTCCAGGCCGTGGCCATTGGCCATGGGTTTTCTGACCCGGACGTTTTTTACCACGCGCGCATGGCCCAACTGCTCTGGTCAAACGGCTTTTCATTTTCAGGCGGCCCGGCGTTTTCAGCCGCACTGCCAAGTATAAATCATTTCCCCTGGCTGCCTTTCACCACCCTAGCGCATCACTTTGCTGACCTGCATTTGCTATTCCACCTGTTGCTCGCCCCGTTCGCACACCACCTCACCGCCATGCCCTGGGTGACAGCATCATTATCATTCATAATGTTCGCGGTTTTTGCCCTGCTCATGCATAATTTAAAAATAAAATTCATGCCGCTGTGGCTAATTTTGCTCTGCCTCGTTTCCGCTGACTTTCTCTATCGTATCAGCATACTAAAAATAAACACTTTATCTTTAATATTTTTATTTCTCGCTATATTGACCGTCCACCAGCGGCGCTATGTCTGGTTATTTATTTTATCTTTCCTGTATGTCTTCACTTATGGCGGTTTTATCCTCCTGCCGGGAATTATTCTTATCTACACCCTGGTCCGCCTAGCCTCAAAGAAGCTGGACTTTATTCCTCTCCTTGTTGCATGTTCAGCCACGCTTATTGCAATCTTGGCCTTCCCCCACCCTGCCGAACTACTGAGGCACCTCTATTATCAAACCGCCGGCGTAATCACCACTCTGCACCATTCAATCCCGCTTGGCCAGGAATGGTTTCCCTATGATAGCTTGAAAGAATTTATTAGGATAAATAATCTTACGTTAATAATGTGGATTGGGGCAGCAGTACTGCTGTGGAGAAACATCCGCGCTAAAGCTCTGGCCGGGCATGACCGGGACTATGCGATTTGGTTTGGGATAGTCAGTTTAATTTTTTTCGCCGGCACAGTCTGGAGTAAAAGATTTGTGGAGTACTGGGTGCCGTTCACTGTTCTTTTTGCGGCGTACAGCTTTAGTGGCCTGGATGACGTAAATTTGAATAATGTCAGCTGGACTCATCTAAAAGCATCCCTGTCAAAATTCTGGGAGCTGCGCGCGGCCATGCTAATTGCTTTTTTTGTAGTTGCCGGCCTGGGAATCTATAACATCTCAACAACCGTCCGCTACCTAAAAGACGCCACTCCTTTCACCGCCTTTGCCGGCGCTTCCCAATGGCTCGCCGAAAATTCTCGGCAAGGCGATATCGTTTTCAACACCCAATGGGATGCTTTTCCGCAATTATTTTATTACAACGATAAAAATTATTACATCGCTGGCCTCGACCCCACCTTTTTATATGCACAAAACCCCGCTCTCTACGCTAAATGGCGTGTGGTCTCGGATGACGACCCGACCCAATGGCACCAAGACACCGCCCAACTCAAACAAATCATGGATGACTTCAAGGCCAAATATATTTTCCTCGAGCCAAACCGCAATCCAAACCTAAAAGAATTCCTGGATCTCAATAGCCAGGACTTCCCGCCAGTCTATTCCGATTCTGCCACGGCCATTTATAAAATTAACTGGCCGCTAAACGAACCTTAATTAGGGCTCGTAGGCCACCCCAATCTGTGGAGCAGTTCGAGTAACCCAATCCTTAACCGTTCCAAGCTGTTGTCCTAGTACCTTATTTTCTTGATGATAGGTTCGAGTGTCTTTAATATAAGCATCAACTGTATTAATGAGCTGATTGGTTTGTCCTTTTGTGGCCAAGTCTGACACAGCCGATTCTATTTTAGTTTTAAGTTCCTCTCTAGTCACCAAATGCCTGTAAACAAAGGTTTTTACGCCATTGAGGGTGGTCTGGATCCTGTCGACTTTGTTTTCTAAAGTTTTTAAGTCTTCCTTAGTAGCAAGACTTTTCAGTTCATCCCTAGTTGCCAAATTCTGG
Source organism: uncultured Candidatus Saccharibacteria bacterium (assembly GCA_964372905.1). Classification (GTDB taxonomy): domain Bacteria; phylum Patescibacteriota; class Doudnabacteria; order UBA920; family UBA920; genus CAYJQY01. The sequence goes on along the minus strand of CAYJQY010000011.1, from coordinate 6,685 downwards.
AGTTGCTGGTCAAGATACTCCTTGGATACAAAATTGTCCAGGTCTTGTTTAGTCGCGAAGGATTCTAAATCCTGCTTTTTCGCTACCGTTTTAAATTGTTCGTCAAAATATTCTCGCGTAAGTTCCATAGATAAACATCGTACTATCCCTTACAATGGGGCGTCAAGCCAGATTGAGCCCATTCCTTGAACAAAACTTTATAAAAAAATGAGATTCTGATGAACTGGCACCAGAATCTCTTTTGAATAAGGTTGCTATAACGTTGCGCAGCTATCCACAGCAATACTTTCGGCCTATCCAAACAAACAACTCACCCCGCCATCCACAAAAACAAAGCCAGCACCACGACAAAGGAAGAATTAGCCACCAGCGACAAGTGCTGAATATGCCGCTTGATGCCAATGGCCAGAATCAGCGCGGCTAAAACGCCGGCAATGAAGATGAGATAAAACTTGGTCTGGAAATCCTTGACGTTGATGTTGGCGCCGAAGAAGCTAACTGATTTGGCTACTGTGGTATTGAATGGCGACGCGACTTTGGGCGACGTGCCGCTAAAATTAGAGGCGGCGCTGGCGCTGAAACTGGCCAGAGCTTGCTGCTTTGCGCTGCCTTGCATATCGAAAGCACGGACCACGATCGTTTCATTATCGCCCGCTACTCGCGCCAGCGAAACGCTGCCTTGCCACAGACTTTCCGTTTCCTCTGCTGCGGTACCGTCGGATAACCCAGCGCCGGCTCGGCCGCTGGTCTGCGCGCTATTTTCCTCACCGCTTGCCGAATACGGATCGAGCATTATCGCGCCGGCGCCGAATTGGGCAATCACGCGTGTTGCCGATGAAGAAGTTTTCACGGTAATAATTACGTTATCGCCGGATGGCTTAACTGACGCATCAATAATTTTTAAATCTTTTGATGATGTTGTCGCGGCGCTGGATTCGGAAGCGGCAGCGAATTGCGCGGAGTCTGTTGGTGGCGACGAGGATGAGCCGGAACCCGATGAATCTGCTACAACAATCGGGTTGGAAGCCGGAGCCGCTGCTGCCGCCGGAACCGGACTCGGAGCTGGAGTAGGCGCTGGCGCCGAAGCAACGGCCGGGGCGGGAACCGGAGCCGGGGCTGGCTGGGCCACCGGGGTCGGCGCATCCTGCACGGTCACCGGCTGTTCGGCCGCCGCGCCGAACATTTGCACCACAAAAATACTGTGATGGCCTTCAAACTGGCCTTCGGAAACCCCAATACCTATTTCCTCAAAACATTTATTTAAAATGTTGGCGCGATGGCCGGCGCTGTTCATCCAGGCCGATTCCAGGACCTCGGACTCGGTAAAGTCTACGGCCAAATTTTCTCCGGCGCATAGATATTGATATCCGGCAGATTTAATAAAACTCCATGGCGTCTCGCCGGTTGGCGTATTATGGGCAAAATATTGGCGCGCCAGCATATCATCGGCCTTGGCTTGCGCGGCCTGGGCCAGCTTGGAGCTAAAATTTAAGGGTGTAAGACCGTTCTCGCTGCGCGACTGGTTGGTAACGGTCAGAATATTATTTACGGTGATGGCCGAGGCTTTGCTAACTTGCGGCGGTTCAAACATCACGGAAGCCACTGCCGCTATCTTGAGCGTTATGAGCAATACTGAAAACAAGGCCAGAGTGCGATGGCCTAAAATATGGGGATGATAATTATTGCGATGGTGCGGGACGACGTGATCCAACAGATGCTGGCCGGCTTGGCGCAGCGCCCGTACGCATCCGTCCACGGCAGTCCCAAAGAAATATGCAGTTCCCTGCAAAGCGTAGTTCATTATTTATTTGTATTTTTCGCTTTTTGTTTCAACAAGAGCTTAAGAAACTCTTTGACTTTCTTAAGCTCTGGTTCAACTTTCTCTAAATATATTATAGCACGATTGGAGACTTTTGTCTACTGGCGCACGAAACAAAATTCCCTCCCCATTGCTAGGGAGGGAATTCTCACGAATAGCTAAAACTAAAATAGTTTAGTAGTTATCGCGACGTCCGCCGCCACCGCCACCGAACGACCGCTGGGGGCGATCGCCCATAGGCTTGGCTTCGTTGACCACCAGGGCGCGGCCGTTGTACTGCTGGCCGTTGAACTGGGCTACTGCAGCGTCTGCTTCAGCGTCGTTTTCGAATTCTACGAATCCGAATCCGCGGCTGCGGCCGGTCATCTTATCGGTGATGATTGTCGCCGACATGACGGTTCCGGCAGCGCTGAACAGCTGCTTAAGGTCGTCGTTGGTAGTTGCCCAAGGCAATCCGCCAACAAAAAGTTTCTTCGCCATTGATTAGGCTTTCCTTCTTAGGAGCATCATCCAAAACCCCTAACGCTAACTAATAAAGTATCTTAAATGCTCACTTGATCACTCTCTCTAAGACTCCGGTCGGCATTCCTTTAAGTTGCTAAAAAGTAACGACAGGGAACGCACCGGGAACGAAAGCCTAATCTCGCTGACACTTAAACTACAGATGATAGGGGGAGTATAGCATGGGCGCGCGGAATAATCAAGCCCGCGGCAATGGTTGAGCCAAGCTTACTCCAGCAGCAAAAATAAAGCCATCACCCCCACGCCCATGCCCATAGAGGCAAACTGGATGAGCGAACCTCTGACCCCGACCTCTTCATGCAGTTCGGGAATCAGGTCGGACATGGCAATGTAAATAAAGCTGGCCGCAGCCAGAGCGAGTAAGAATTCCGGCGCGGCGCTTAGCTGGCGCGAGAAAACCAAAACAACCAAGGCGCCAAGCACGGCCGCTAATCCGGAAAGAAAATTGGCCCACAGCGCCTTGCCGGTCTTCCAGCCGCCGTGCATGAGCACGGCGAAGTCGCCGACTTCCTGCGGCACCTCATGAAAAATCACCGCCAAGGCAGTTACCAAGCCCAAACGCACATCAACCAAAAAACTGGAGGCAATGACCACGCCGTCAATAAAATTGTGCAGACCGTCGCCCACCAGGATCAGATACACCACGGAATGAACTTTTTCTTCGTGCTCGGTATGCGAATGGTGCCAGCGGATGAATTTCTCCAGAACGAAGAAAATCAGGATGCCGGCAAGAATGTAGGCGCCCTGGCGCAGCGGGTGGCCGGCTTCTATCATTTCCGGAAACATGTGCAGAAAAACGTCGCCCAGCAGAGCGCCCACGGAAAAACTCACCAAATGGGACAGCATGCGGTGCAGACGATCCTGCTGCAGCGTCAGGGTAAAAACCCCGACTAAAGAAACCAAACTAACTATTAGTACGCTGACTAAAGTGTAAACCCAAATTTCAGCCATACAGTTTAACTTAATTGTGATTACTTACAATGCGGTATCACGGGCCTATATCAGGCCGATTGTCGAAATGGCAAATTACACAAACAAGTTATGGGACAGATTCGTAGAAAATCTGGATGTCGTCCTTATCCTTCATGACGTAATTGCCGAACTCGGTGTTGTCCTGACCGTTTACACTCATGCGGATTTTGTGCGCGGCGTCGGCTTTGCTGTCGAAAATTTGGTCCGGGCCGAAGACCTTGCCCCACACCGCGAAAAAATCCCCAAGCGTATAGTCGCGCGGCTCCGGCGATTCCTCGTGGATAGTGCCGACTGTGTCATGGGTGTGCAGGGGATGCATACAATTATTTTGAATACCGATATTAGGGGGGACTTCCTGCTTCTGCCCATTTATCGTAAGGGTCAAAACCGGATGGATATGCTGAACAGTGTATTCCTGGGGCAAACAAGATAAGGCCAAGTCGCGGGTGGACTTGTTGCTCCAGGGATTCTTTAATTCCGGATGCTTGACGTCATAGATAAATAAGGCCACGCCGCCGCCAATAACAACGAGGGCGAAAACAATTATGATGATAATTTTTTGCATGAATTTAAGATTACTGATGAGGGATGGTTATTGATGATACAAAAATTATAGCATAAATAGAGCGACTGAAGAAAGGAGATAACGCACTTCATTGCAACTGGGCGGACTTGATAAATTCGGGAAAGCGTTCGACTCTCTTCCTGTCGTCCGGGTTAAACAAAAACTGCTCTATGTCTACTGCCAATCGTCCAAAATCCAAATTCGCAGATACCTCGATTAGCTTGCCCCGAAGCGCTTCCGCATCACCAATTACCAACTTTTGCTTCAAGAATTCATAATTTGGTTTAGTAAACGCTAGCTATCTTGGGGCTGCTTTGCGGCAGAGCGGGCGACACCGACAAAGTAGTGGCATTCGTCCCCGTTTCCAAGACAGTTTTCTGGTACATAAAAGGCCTCGCTTCAACAATTGAAACCAGGCCTTTTATGGGCAGTTCTTTGAGCCTTTAACGGCTAAATAGTGACCCCGAACCTTTTTGGGCGGTTCAGGACCCATATTTCCGCAAGGATATATGGGCTAGAAATGACCCTGCAACGTTACGTCAATCTTATTGAGTCATATACTCTGCGAGAACCGAAGTTCTCGATCGACCTTTCAGGATGCTTGACAGAAACTTCGAAAAGTTGTGCAGTCAAGAAAATGTCCTTAGAAAGGAGGTGATCCATCGACAGGTTCCCCTACCGATGCCTTGTTCATGTACTCCCTATGTCGCCATAAGGCATGGACTATATCATCATCCTAAATAATTAGGAGTTTGGCGTGTAGTCTCTGAGGATTTTCTTAATGCATCATCTGGGCAAGCTGTTGGATTTTTTCTATCCCTCCAACTTGCAAATGTTCTTTTAATTGCACCATTCGAGCAATTTTTACAAATTGTTCAAAGGCGTGCAATTTACTGGGAAACTTTAAGGGGTACTTTTGGAAGAATGGTATGATCTTGCTAAATACTTCCTTGTGAGTATTTACTTGAAATTCATAACAGTTACAAAAATTTGTTCTTTCATCTTTGCGGAAATATACAAATCCGCATTGAAAAAACTTTTGTAAGGAATTCAATATAACTATTCCATCGGCTTCCTTCAATTTTACGCCAAAGGTAAATTTTACCTCACGAGCCATCCAAGTTTTTTGAACTCTTTGGTGGGCGTAAACTGAAAAGTATCCCTCACCATCAATTAGTCCTGTCACATAGTCAGGATTAAGTGAGATTAAGAATCTTTCCTGCTGATTGTCTGCACTCATAGATTGTCACTTTAATTGTCTTTATTACATCATAGAACATTGCTGTTCAAGATGGTTTAAAGATTTCTTAAAGTACTATGAGATACTCAGATATTCCAGCATATAGCCAAATTTTTCATAGACAATTACTTGTCTAAGGTCGCAACAAATTTACGACTTAGCGCCAGTCATGAGTCTCGGCTTGGGCCCTATAAATAGGAACTTCAGCCGCTCCCCACTTCCATCGCTTGACGGGCGGTGTGTACAAAACCTGAGAACGTATTCACCGTGGCGAGGCTGATCCACGGTTACTAGCGATTCCGGCTTCATGAGGGCGAGTTGCAGCCCTCAATCCGAACTGGGGGTTGTTTTAAAGGATTTGCTCCGTCTTGCGACTTGGCGTCCCTCTGTGCCAACCCATTGTAGCACGTGTGTCGCCCAAGATGTAAGGAACACGCTGATATGACGTCATCCCCGCCTTCCTCCGGCTTAAACGCCGGCAGTCTCTTATGACACTGGTAACATAAGATAAGGGTTGCGCTCGTTTTCACACTTAAGTGAACACCTCACGGCACGAGCTGACGACTACCGTGCATCACCTGTGCAGCACCCTCGAAGGCTACCCTGTTTCCAGAGTATGCAGCTGCATGTCAAATCTTGGTAAGGTTCCTCGCTTATCGTCGAATTAAACCACATGCTCCACCGCTTGTGCAGGTCCCCGTCAATTCCTTTGAGTTTTAGCCTTGCGGCCGTACTCCCCAGGCGGCACATTTAACGCGTTAGCTATGGCACTAAAGAGGGTCGATACTCCCTAGCACCTAATGTGCATCGTTTACAGCGTGGACTAAAAGGGTATCTAATCCTTGTCGCTCCCCACGCTTTCGTCCTAGCAGTGTCAGGTGGCACCCAGAAGCCTGCCTTCGCTATTGGTGTTCCGAACGATATCAACGCATTTCACTACTACACCGTTCGTTCCAGCTTCCTCTTTGCCCCTCTAGCTTAGAAGTTTCAAAAGACAGTCCCAAAGTTGAGCCTTAGGATTTCACTTTTGACTTTCTAAACCACCGATCGGTACGCTTTACGCCCAATGATTCCGGATAACGCTTGAGGTCTCTGTATTACCGCTGCTGCTGGCACAGAGTTAGCAACCTCTTATTCATCAGGTACCGTCAAAATATTCTTCCCTGATAAAAGGACTTTACAACCCGAAGGCCTTCATCGTCCACGCGGCGTCGCTGGATCAGGCTTTCGCCCATTGTCCAAAATTCCAAACTGCTGCCTCCCGTAGGAGTCTGGACCGTGTCGCAGTTCCAGTGTGGAGGTTTCCCCTCTCGGGGCCCCTAACCGTCATAGCCTTGGTAGGCCTTTACCCTACCAACTAGCTGATGGTGCCCAGGCCATTTCTTTAGCGTCTTGCGACTTTACCCTTGCGGGCACATTGAGAATTATCTCCGATTTCTCGGAGTTATGCTCAACTAAAGGGATGTTCCTAGGTATTACTCACCCGTTTGCCGTGGGTCTAAACCCACTCGACTTGCATGTCTTAGGCACGCCGCCAGCGTTCATCCTGAGCCAGGATCAAACTCTT
>CAYJQY010000010.1:0-32243 GCA_964372905.1 uncultured Candidatus Saccharibacteria bacterium | reverse complement strand
ATGGCTGGGGTGCCAGGATTCGAACCTGGGAATGAACGGTTCAGAGCCGTTTGCCTTACCGCTTGGCTACACCCCATCGTGATTGTATAAACTATTTAATTTTCTTTTTGAGATACTCTCTTCCCTTGCCGGTTTTAAAAAATCGCTCGCGTTTCATTGCCTCAATTTTGGTGCGGAATGGTTCCTTATAAACCAATATCCATGGCGCAAGATTTTTGGTATAGGGTGATTGGCCCCGATTATGATATTTCTCCAGTCTGCCTCTAGGATTATACGAGTTCCCGAAATAAAGGCTGCCGTTTTTAAGACTTTTTAAAACATAGGCATAAAACATAGAGGATTCGAACCTGGGAATGGTCGCCCCAGGCGACTGCCTTACCGCTTGGCTACACCCCATCGGTACGCTGTATTTTACAGTTTTTGGTCGAAATATTCAAGCTTTCGGAACGGCTTTCGTCCCAATCTTTGCCAAATAATTACAAATCTACTAAACTGCAAGTAAATAAAGCTCGACCGAAACAAACCACTAAAATGAAGCCGAAACCAAAATGTTCCGTACTCTAAAACTCCTCATCTACGCCCTCATCGCCGCCGCCATCATCTTTCTCTATTGGTTTGTGCCCAAATACTCCTACATCCGCAAAAATCCCAGCTATTGCACCAACTTGACCAAGCATCTTTACTACTGCGGCGCCAACGCCAGTTTAGAAAAACTTTTTAAATAGTTGATTTAATTCGGCCCGATTGGTATCATATTAGTATCACCATTCTCTAAAGAAACACAACCATGTCAAAACAAACCAGATCCTTTATCTTTATTATTATTTTAGGGGTGGCAATAGCCCTAGTGGCCTTTGTTTTGAACAAACGGGCAATGCAAGAAATAGCGATAATGGAACAGAACACGCCTCTGCCCCAGCACCTGGAAACCAAGCCCGAACCGCCGGCTGAACCAGTCAGCGTTCCCCCAGCCGATACCACGGGCTGGAAAACTTACACTAGCCGTAACTACCCGTTCACTTTCAAATATCCGTCGACTTGGACCGCTGTTCCCACTCCCACCTCGGATGAATACGATACTATAACCATTACTCCTAGCGGTACCGGCGCTTCGCCCATGCACGTTTACTTAAGCAAAACCGGTTACCTCGGCATGGACAACCTACAAAGCCAGCCCATTACGGTTAGCGGCCAGGCCGGCATAAATGTTCAGGACTTGCTCGTGGGCGTGAAATACGAAAATGTTTACTATACTTTTGATATCGGCAGTGCTATAAACAACCAGGCCGAATTTAACGCCATTGTCCAAAGCGTGGTGTACGCGCCGAAACAGTAATCTCTTTGTTTGATTGATAATTGCCGAGGCCGGATTGCCCAGCGAGTAGCATTTGTTACCTGCCGACATGTGAGCAACTCTGCTCCTCGCGGGCACCGGCGAGGCAATTATTTTTATTTCGATGAGGAGCTGAACGCGGCCAGTATTCCCCAAAAGCCAAAAATAATGCTGAAGATGAGAATGTAATCAGGTAATTGGGCTGCGCCGCGAAAAGCGAACTTAATGATCCCGAAAGCAAACAAGACTAATCCACTGACCAATGCGTAAGTCCTGGCCTTATTAAGTTTTCGTATCATATTAGAAATTGGTTATAAATAAAAGGAATTCTTGCGCTGATTGAACTTTTCCCAAATTTCCTTATAATTATACGCAGTATAATTATACGCACATCCAGCGTGTTCATCAAGAATTAATAAATAAAGGCACCGGACCAAACTTATGACAGATCAACTACTGTGGTACTCCCTGGGCGCCAGCATCCTGGCCTTGCTCTACGGAGTCTTTTTAATTTATCGGATTTTGGCCAAACCAGCCGGCGACGGCAAGATGCTGGAAATCGCCAAGGCCATTCAAGATGGAGCCCGCGCTTATTTAACGCGACAATATAAAACAGTGGGCAGTGTCGCGGTTATAATTATTGTATTAATGTACTTGGCGCGTTTCTCGGGAGATACCATTTTGGCTTTTATCATTGGAGCGGCGCTTTCCGCGGTAGCCGGTTTCATTGGCATGAACATCTCCGTGCGCGCCAATGTGCGCACCACGGAAGCGGCAAAAACCGGATTGAAACAAGCCTTGAGTTTGGCTTTCCAAGGCGGCGCCGTCACTGGTTTCTTTGTTGTGGGCCTAGGTCTATTAGCCGTAACTGGAATACTACTGGCAAGTTGGCACGGGGTTGGAGAATGCCTGATTCCCAACTCGACCTGTGGAGATGGTTATTTTGACCTTTCAAGTTTGGTGGGATTGGCCTTTGGTGCTTCTCTAATTTCCGTGTTTGCCCGCTTAGGCGGTGGCATATTTACCAAAGGTGCCGATGTCGGCGGAGATATGGTTGGTAAAATTGAGGCAGGTATTCCCGAAGATGATCCTCGCAACCCCGCGACAATAGCCGATGCAGTCGGTGACAATGTTGGCGATTGCGCAGGCATGGCCGCTGACCTGTTTGAAACCTATGTTGTTTCCGCTGTCGCCGTAATCTTACTCGGCGATGCCCTATATAACGGCAACACTAATGTCATTTTATACCCCCTGCTAATTGGGTCGGCCTCCATCCTTACAACAATCATTGGCACTTGGTTTGTGCGATTGGGCAAATCCAACAACATTATGGGTGCCCTTTATAAGGGGTTGATAATTTCTGCCATTCTTTCCGCAATAGTTTTTTACCCCATCACGATGAAAATCATGGGTGACAATTCGATAAAACTCTACTACGCTTCCCTGCTTGGTCTGGTTGTGACTGCCGCCATAGTCCTCATCACCGAATATTACACGACTAAAAAGTTTTCGCCGGTCAAAAAAATTGCCGAGGCCTCGACGACCGGACATGGAACCAACATTATCCAAGGATTGGCCATTGGGATGCAATCAACCGCTTTGCCCGTACTCGTAATTGTGGCCGCGATTTTAGTGGCCTTTGAACTCGCCGGACTGTATGGCATTGCCTTGGCTGTAATGAGCATGCTCTCGCTGACCGGAATTATTGTAGCAATTGACGCCTTCGGACCCATCACCGACAACGCGGGCGGCATTGCTGAAATGGCTGGCTTACCCGAGAGCGTGCGCAACGTCACCGACCCGCTCGACGCTGTTGGCAACACCACCAAAGCCGTAACTAAGGGCTATGCCATTACTTCGGCAGGACTAGCGGCCATGGTTCTGTTCGCAGCTTACACCCAGGAACTGGAAATGGTTCGCGGCATCAAAACCGTATTTGATTTATCTGACACGCGCGTCCTCGTGGGCCTGCTCATCGGCGGCCTCCTTCCCTATCTCTTTGCCAGCTTAGCCATGAGCGCGGTCGGCCAGGCCGCCAAGGCCGTGGTGGAAGAAGTTCGTCGGCAATTCAGAGAAATTAAAGGATTGATGGAAGGCACGGCCAAACCGGATTACTCGCGCGCCGTGGACATCGTTACGAAAACGGCAATTAAGCAAATGATTGTACCGGCGCTCATTCCCGTAGTCGTTCCAATCTTAGTCGGCTACACGTTAGGCGCGCAGGCGCTCGGCGGCCTCTTGGTCGGCACTATTATAACAGGCCTGTTCGTGGGCATTTCCATGACTACCGGCGGCGCGGCCTGGGACAACGCCAAGAAGTATATTGAGGAAGGCAACTTCGGCGGCAAGGGCGGCGATGCGCACAAAGCCGCGGTAACCGGCGACACGGTCGGCGACCCCTACAAGGATACTGCCGGCCCGGCCATCAATCCGATGATCAAGATCATCAACATCGTGGCCCTGCTGATGGTGAAATTTATAAAGGGCTAAACTGTAACTTGACTTTCAGCTTGACATTAATCTAAAACTGTTTTTCGCGGTCAAGCTTGTCTTCGCCGCCTTGATGCAAGCCAAATTCTGTTGTCAACAAAGCATTCACCTGCTCGATAACCTCCGGAGCGAAGCTCTTTTTCTGCAAGTATGTAGCGATCTGCGCTTGCAAATCAGCCAATGAACCTTCAAATGCGCCCATGCTGAAGTCCCGAACGAAATTGTGGATTGGTTGAAATATCGCTAATTTGTCCCGTTCAAAAGTGTCGCTGGGCAGTGCAGCATAAATTAGTTGGCATAAGTCTATCACCAGTTGGGTTATATCCCTTCTCGGCCCGCTTTCAGAAGAATGAAGGTTTTGCATCTTTGTAATTAGTTTAGCTTATTATATATTATTCCTCTCACAGAAAGCAAAAATCGAACTATTTGATAAATATTTTAGCTTCCTTTTAGCGCACCTTGAACCACGATTGTTTAGACTGAAAATGAGTGGGCTGGTGCGCCGCGGAGGCCAATCTCAGTTTGACACCGAGATTTTGTGGATCCGACTCCATAACTGTCCACCACGGCTTGACAAGCATGAGAAACAATATTAAGCTAATGACAGGTGTCAAACTGAGATGCGCCAATATTGCGCAGAAATTTCAAAAGCCGTCCAGGAATGGGCGGCTTTTTACTTTATCGTGAGTTTTATCCAATCACTCCCCCGCCCACGCACTCCATTTTATTATATAAAACCAGACTTTGCCCGCTGGCTACGGCCTTTTGCGGTTTGGCGAATTTGATCTGATAATGATTTTTGTCCACGGGCCTGATGGTCAACAATTGCAAATCCCCCTGGTGCCGGAAACGGCCTTTCAACTTGGCCGGAAACTTTTTGGGCCGATTAATCCAATTCAAACTGTGGAGCTGAATTTCTTTGGCAAAGAGATTTTTATCTTTCTCATTGTTAGTGACATAAAGCGTATTCGTCTTCAAATCTTTCTTCGTGACATAGTACGGCCCGGTCGCGCCCACGCGAATCCCCTGCCGCTGGCCGATGGTATAATAATGCAGCCCCCGATGCTCGCCAATTTTTTTTTCCTTTTGATCGATAATAGCGCCGGGCTTGGGCTTTAATTTCTGCTCCAAAAAATCTTTCAGCCGGATTTTACCCACGAAACACAGGCCCATGCTTTCCTTGCGGTCAGCATTGGGAAGATGGAGCTTTTTGGCCAACGCCCGCACCGCGGTTTTTTTCATGCCGCCAACCGGAAACAATAAATGCGGCAGCTGCTCGCGCTTGATGTTATAAATAAAATAGGTCTGGTCTTTGAATTCATCCGCGCTGCGGAATAGCCCAAAATTTGATTCTTGAGCATCTATCTTTAATTCCTTATTTTGCTTTTCATCTATTTTATCTTTTTTTCGGCTGTTCTTTATTAAGAATTCCCTTGAGATTTTTTTGATCTGCGCATAATGCCCCGTGGCCAAATAATCAAATCCGCGAGCCGCGGCCCAATCATACAGCAACTTAAACTTGATTTCCTTGTTGCACGCAACATCGGGATTGGGCGTACGCCCGGCCGAGTACTCGCGGAAAAAATAATCCATGACGGTGCGGCGATACTGCTTTTCAAAATCCAGCGTGTGCAAAAGGATGCGCAAAAAAGCCGCCACGCGCAACGCGTCCTGGCGGTCCGCCAGCCACGGGCACTCGCTCCGCAGCAAGCCCGCCGTAGACGACCAGTTCTTCATGAACGCGGCCTCCACTTCGTGTCCGGCCTTTTTCAGCAAATACGCCGAAACCGCGGAATCAATTCCGCCTGATAAGGCAATAAGAACTTTCATTACTGCATCGCCTTCCCAAACTTGGACTGGAGCAACTTTTTGTGATGCTTGAACAGATCCTCCAGCGCGCTGCGGATGTGCCGCGCCACTTCGCTCTTGTCGCCGGCAATGCTCGCGTCCACTTCCACGCTTTTCACTTGCTGATTTCCATCAATAGTTATTTTGATTTTACCGCCGCTTGAAGAACCGGTCACGGTTTCCTTGGCCAAGACCAGTTCAATCTGCTTGGCCTGCTTGCGCATTTCATTGACGTCTTTTAACTTGTCGAAAATTCCCATAAGTTAATTTGCTTTCACATCAGCCTTGGCCATGCGCAAGAGCGCGCCCAAGCCCATGCAGAACAAAGCGAAAGAAAGGATCCATCCCACCACGGGAATAAAGCCCAGCAGGACTAGGACTACGGCGCCAATCACGCCGGCCTGCCAATCGGCCTTGAGCTCCGGCTTTTTAGTTAAAACCTTAATGATCCAGGCACCCACGAACAGCGCGGCCACAAGCCCGGCCAAAAGCAGCATCAATACATACCAGGCCAGCAAGGCAAACGCAGCATAGTAACCCACCAGCAATATCGCGGCGATAATGGCCACTATGGGAATCACAATCAAGCCCAAGAAACCAATGCCGAGGTTGGACCAAGGATCGCTCATAACTGAATTGATGGCCGTTTGGGCGCGGCGCGGGAACAGCCGCAGGACGAGCAGTATAGCCAGAATCAAAGCCAAAAGTTTGATGACAATTGCGCCGCCAATCATTTTCGCGACGCCGCCGCGGCGGTAACCACCGCGGGCCGGACGGTATTCGGGATCGGAAACTTTGGCACCTTCAAGTTTAGTAATAGAGGTTCCCTCGCCGTAAATTATAAACTTGCCGGAAACTTCGGCCTTGGAGCCAAAAACAATATGCTGATTCTTATTGGCGCCCATAACAGTGACTGAACCCTTAATCTGGCTGTTGATGGAAATGTCCCCGCCACCGAGGCGCAGGTCGCCGGCAACCGGAGCGTCAAGCACAATCGTCCCGCCGCCAATGCTAGCATCGCCGCCCACACTAGACTTTTCTGAAATAACCAAATTGCCGCCGGCAGCGAGCAGGTCGCCGGCAACCGGAGCGTCAACTTTTATGGAACCGCCGGCCGCGCGCAAGTCATCGCCGACCTTGCCGTCGATGGTAACATTACCGGCGGCGACCACGGCGTCTTTTTCCACCTCGCCTGCCACGTCGACATTGCCGCCGGCCGCGTAGAGGTCGCCTAAAGTTTTGCCGTTAATAACGACGGACCCGCCGACAACGTAGAGGTTTTTATGTTCCTCGGTGCTGCCAATGGTAATATTCCGAGAGCCTCCATCGGGGCTTGGGGCCAAAAATTCGGCTGCCTGGGCCGTATTTATACTCCCTACAGCCAAAAACATGAGCCCAGCCGCCATCAACAATTTTTTCATAAGTTCTTTAACTGAAGGTTAATTTTACGCTAAATCTAGTATAGATTTTTTTGGCCGGGAAGGCAATAATACAAAAACCCGGCCGGATTTAGGTCGGGTTTAATGTCAGGAAGGAAATTTAGCGCCAGCCAGCATTAGCGCCGGCGGGACGGGAGCTTCGGCCACTCGTTTGGCCGTGCGGTCGGGCCGTGTGTCGGCGCCAATGGCCAACAGGGTAAGACGACTGGCGGGATTTAAACTTCGAGCGGCCCACATACGGCTTGCGGCCGGTACGTCCTGTGCCGGCGCCCACGGGCATTGGACGATTTCCGCGCATCGGGCTGACCCGGGTGCTGGGGCCCATGAATGCACTTGCCTGCGCGCTCAACCCTTCGGCTTTCGACACCGGTAAACTCAATTTGATTAACCGTTCAATGTCGCGCACATCATGGCGCTGATTCGGTTCGGCAAAAGAAATGGCGCGGCCAACCAAGCCGGCGCGGCCGGTGCGGCCAATGCGGTGCACATAATCTTCAGCCGTGGACGGTAAATCGTAATTTATGACCAGTTCAATGCCGGTCACATCAATGCCGCGAGCGGCAATATCCGTGGCAATCAAAACGCGATACTTGCCGGACTTAAATCCGTTCAAAGCTTCCAGGCGCTGCGAGAGCGAACGATTGGAGTGAATTTCCGCGGCTTTGTGGCCCATGCGGTTGACAATGACCGCAATCTTCTTGGCGCCGTATTTGGTGCGCGAAAATACTAGCACGCTGCCCTTGTAATCGCCCAGGATTTTTTCCAGCAAGGAAAGCTTCTGGCCTTTTTCCACGAAGAACACTTCCTGCTCAACCTGCCGCACCGTGGTGCCGGACGGCGCCACTTCCACACGCACCGGCATCTTCATATGATTTAAGGCGATATTGGCAATTTCCTGGGGCATGGTGGCGGAGAACAGCATGGTCTGGCGCTTGTCTTTGTCCGGCACATGCTTGAGAATCTGTTTGATCTGCGGAGCAAAGCCCATGTCAAGCATGCGGTCGGCTTCATCGAGAATTAAAATAGTGATTTTGTCCAGACGCAAAACTTTTTGCTCGAGAAAATCAATAAGGCGGCCGGGCGTGGCAATGACCACATTGGGATTCCGGCGCACTTGCTGAATTTGCCGGCCCATGGATTCGCCGCCAATGAGCACTGCGGTCTTGAGGCCAAAAGACCGACCGATGTTCTGAAGCGACTCATCTACTTGGAGCGCGAGTTCTCGAGTGGGCAGCAAAACCAAGCCCTGGCCTTTGTGCCAGGCCAGGCGCTGAATCATGGGAATGCCGAAGGCCAGAGTTTTGCCTGTGCCGGTCTGGGCAATGCCAATAACATCCTTGCCTTCGATGGCCACGGGAATGGCCTGATGCTGGATGGGCGTGGGCTGCACGAATTTGCGCAGATGGAGTACTTCTAAAATTTTAGGCGCGATGCCTAAATTACTGAAAGAGGCCGGGGTCGCGGCAGGCGCGACAATCGCCTCGGCTAGTTTGGGATTCATTTAAATGATGATAACCGTTTTACGCGGTAAGAGTTTCTTGCTCAAAAAATCTTCAAAAGTTTCTAAAACGATTCAGAACTTTCAAAAAGCTGCTGATTTTCGAGAATAAAGTATAAGCTGCAACTTAATATTAATTATATCAAATTTTCAGGAGTTTGTCAATGCATACCCTAAAAACCCTTTATTTGTTGCTATTATCTAGGAGTTAAAAGAAATAAATAATTTGTTTGACTAGCAGGTTTTATCAAGGCACTGTTTATAACCGCTACAAAACCATAATATTTTAC
This sequence comes from uncultured Candidatus Saccharibacteria bacterium, assembly GCA_964372905.1. Classification (GTDB taxonomy): domain Bacteria; phylum Patescibacteriota; class Doudnabacteria; order UBA920; family UBA920; genus CAYJQY01. The sequence goes on along the minus strand of CAYJQY010000010.1, from coordinate 23,345 downwards.
CAACTTTATTTCTTCTTTCCAAATCGAATTAGATTGGACCCTTTCGAACCTTCTACATTCAAAATATTCCTGCAAAGTATGAGATCTGGATAAAACCTTTAACGCGAGAGATATTAAGCATAATCTGACATACCGATCTTCTCTTGACCTCGCTATATTCCATCCCTTAAACAATATAGGTTTAAACCCTTCGGCGTTAAAATAGACAAAATCATTCAGATAAGGACATTTTACTTTTCCCATTGCCTTGTACTCTGATTCTGCCCTTTGCCTGACTTCATCGAATTTTATCTGATCGATCGCCATAAATATCGAGCTTAACTATAGCACAAAAAGACCCTAATTTCGGAATCTGGTATCTGTATAGGAAATAATCTAGCCTAATCAAACAATGATGCCGCGGCGGATATTTTTTTTCCGCGCGCCGATGCAAAACGCCCGCGCTTTGCCGTAGGTTTAGCCCCAACCGCCGGCGGCGGCGTCACCCCCTCCACCTCCCCCGCGGCTTGGCGGTAGGCGCAATAATCGCAGTTTTTGCCCGGGGCCGGAATATCCCCGTCCAGACATCTCCGCGCCGCGCGCAAAACGCCGTCCACCCAGCCATCATCTCCTTTATAAGCAATTATAGTGACATCAAATTCCAGTTTGCCGTCAAAGGCCGCGCGGTCGCGCTTGCCGTTGGCATACACAAAATAACCGGTCGCAGAAACTTTAAAGCCGTTCTGGCGGAACAGCCACTGGTAAATTTCCATCTGGCGCTTGTAGTCATTCTGCCATTCGGCGTCCAATGTGACTTCGCCGTCCTTGCTCGTGGCTTTGTAATCTACAATGATAAACTCCCCTGCCGGATTGACCCAGACATCATCAATGCCGCCGAACACCAGAAAATTACTGGGCTTGTGCAAAAACTGAACGCCTGTGAACGGATCGCGCCAGGCGTTGAGTTGGGCATGCGCCAGCGGCACGGCATCTACGCCGTAATGTTTCATAAGCGGATGAGCCATATTTTTGGCGCGATGCGAATCAAATTCTTTTTTGAGCAAGATGTCCACGGCCGAGTTGAGGCTGAAGGGATACCCGGGCGGCTGGCCTACGCCGAGGCGGCGATCCATGTAAAAACAGCGCGGGCATTTGACGAACGCGTCTATTTTAGAGCGTGAGAGTTTGAACGGCTCGCGCACGCCGGGAACATACAAATTTTTAACGCGGTGCGGAATATAGTAGTCGGACATTGGAATAATAAATTATCTGTGGCGGCCGCGATAGCATTTAACAGTATAACACGAAAAGATAAAACTCGCGCTGGCCAATTGCGCGGCGCGAGTTATCGTCAAATCAAATTATTGATTAGCGGCCAAACTCTCTATGTCCCCCTGATAGCGGTTAGCCATGGCCACCACATTATCGCCATAAAAGCGAAACGCCGGATTAGTGCCGCCGGAAAAATAGCGCATAGCCGCAGCCCATTCCCCCTCCTGGGTGCCAGCGCCGCCAGCCGCCAATTTTATGGCCGCGGCCAAAAACGCGTCGCGAATATCCCAAGGGTTGGCGCTTTTGCCGGTAATCGCAGAAACTTTATCTTTATAACCCATCCAAGTTGAGGGAATGAACTGCGCCGGACCCATGGCGCCGCCCCAGCCAATCTGCTTGCCGTTCTTATCGCGCATGGGACAAGATACTGGTGTGGTGTCCGGGTCAAGTCCGAGCTCGGCGGTGATCTGCAAAAACGGCTGCTGGTCGCGCTCGGGTTTCATGACCACTCGCCAACTTTTTTCCGGCGGATCGCCTGGGCGGTTGCACGTGCCAACATTCTTTCCTAAATTAGATTCCTGGGTAAGAATCGCCAGCAGGAACGCGGCGCGCACCCCGGTAAGGCGCGAGGCCATCTGCGCAATTTCCACGGCCTGGCCGAAAGTTATGTTCTTACTCACGCCGAGCAATTCGTACAGACGATTTTGGATTTCCGCGGCGCGGCGTTTCGCGTCGCCCAGCACTACTTGATAATCAGCCTCGCGGCCCTTGGTGATTTGCAGCAGGTTGTTCTGTTCGCCGATACTGCCGGCCAGTTCCTGGTTTTGCAGGCCGGCCACTCGGATCAAATTTTCCTGCTGATCCTGCTGGTTAGCCAAATCAACTTGATACTGGCGCAGCTCGGCAGCCTGATTGCGCAATTGCTCCAAGACGCTGGCCAAACCCTGGTGGGTTTTAATCTGATCATTTATCTCCGTGTACAGGCCGGAAAAACCTTCGCTAGACAGCAGCGCGTTGAGCATAGGCGAGGCCCGATCTTTATCGTAAATTTGTCTAAGAATATATGCGATCTCGCCCTCCAAAACCTTCTGCTTCTGCTCGTTCTCGCTGATCTTGTCTTGCGTCTGGTCCATGTCCAGCTGGATATTTTGGATGTTGAGATTGGTTTGCTTAATTTGAAGATTGATTTTTGACTGCTGGGTCTTGAGCTGCTTGATCTTGTTGGCCAGGGTATTTTTTTCCGATTTTACACCGGTCAATTGCTGCTCGTACTGGTCGATTTGTTTTTGGATTTCGGCCAGTTGCTGTTCCAGCTGGGATTTCTGGGCTTGCTTTTGCCGTAATTCTGCCGATGCCGACGTAGACATGGAGGACGACGTAGAGGAGGCGGGAACGGAAGCTGAAGCGGAATTTATATCAGAACTTGGGTTAAGTTGGGCGCGCGTTAGCGGGACATATAATAATACCGCAGCGCTCGCTAAGACGGTAAAAATCGCCACAAATGCGATGAGTTTTTTGTTTCTATTCCAAAACATAGTGCCTGTGCATTATACCACTAATTTACCGCTTTTCAAAGACTGACAAATATCGTATTATGTATAGGCAATTTTATTTGGGGACGCGTCAAATTTTGTCCACGCTCGCTCATTGCCCGGTAGCCAAGCGGTAAGGCAGCGGCCTTTGGAGCCGCCATTCGATGGTTCGAATCCATCCCGGGCAGCCATCAACGAAAGTATATTTTATGGCCGAACATCCGGTAACTACATACATCAAACAAGCCCGGCAGCAGGGCATGACCAACGACCAGATCCTCAAGGCGCTGACCGAGTCGGGCTGGCGGGTTCATGAAATTTTTGACATCATTCTGGAACGCGCCCTGGCAACATCGACCACGGCAGCTCAAGGCGGGGCGGCCGATAACATTATCGCGGTGCGCGGCTTGAGCAAATTTTACACAAAGGTCAAAGCGTTGGAATACGTTAGCTTGGATGTGCGGCGCGGCAGCGTTACCGCCTTGCTCGGTCCCAACGGCGCCGGCAAAACCACGCTAATAAAAATCTTAACCACCCTGCTCAAGCCCACCAGCGGCCAGGCTACAGTCAATGGCTTCGACGTCATGCGCGATGCCCAACAGCTCCGCTCCTCCATCGGTCTGGCCGGGCAGAACGCGGCTATTGACGAAATTCTCACCGGTCGCGAAAATCTGGAAATGGTCGGGCGGCTGTATCATCTCTCCCAACTAGATGCCAAGAAGCGCGCCGCTGAACTGTTGAACCAGTTTGAACTTGAAGACGCTGCCGACCGCCAGGCCAAAACTTATTCCGGCGGCATGCGCCGGCGCCTTGACTTGGCGGCCAGCTTAGTCAACCGCCCCAAAATGCTTTTTCTGGACGAACCCACCTCGGGCTTGGATCCCCGCTCCCGCTTTGCCCTGTGGAATATCATCCGCGATCTGGTGCAAGAAGGCACTACTGTGCTTTTGACCACGCAATACCTTGAAGAGGCCGACCGGCTGGCCGACTATATTTTTGTGATAGACCGCGGCCACATCATTGCCCAAGGTACGGCCGACGAACTCAAGCGCCAGGTCGGCGGGGACGTGCTGGAACTCCACATGACCAATCATGCCGATGCCCAGCGAGTCGCGGCAGTTGTCAGTCAGTTTGGCGGCGCCGGCGAACCGCATGCCGACAGGAGCACCGGAGTGGTTACCATGCCAACCAGCGGCGGCGCAACCATTTTAATCGATGTGGTGCGCCAGCTGGATAACGCCAAATTGCAAATTTCCGACGTCATCCTGCGCCGGCCTTCCCTTGATGACGTATTCATGAAGCTTACTGGCCACGCTGCCGAACAAGGCGATTCCAATCAAGCAGATCCTAATCAAGCCGGGTAAAATCAACTACAATCAAATCAACCCGAAGCTAATCAATAAATTTCAGATCCCGCTCCATGACCACAACCTTTTTCGATATTCTAATAATGGTCAAACGCAACTTGTTGCGCTACCTGCGTCTGCCGCAGCTGATTGTGTTTTCTTTCGTTCAACCCATCATGTTCGTGCTGCTCTTTGCCTATGTCTTTGGCGGCGCAATAAAAGTGCCGGGCACTGACTATGTAAATTATTTAATTCCGGGCATAATTGTGCAAACGGTAATTTTTGGCGCCATGATGACCGGAGTCGGCTTGGCTGAAGATTCCTCCAAAGGCATAATTGACCGCTTCCGCTCCCTACCCATGGCGCGCTCGGCCGTGCTGGCCGGCCGGACCATTTCCGAAAGCATCCGCAACGTATTTGTCATCATCATCATGACTTTAGTCGGCTACGCCATTGGCTTTCGCATCGAGCATGGGTTTGTGAATTTTGTCTATGGCGTTCTGTTAACGATTCTCTTCGGCTTTGCCTTTTCCTGGGTCTCGGCCGCCATTGGCTTATGGGTCAAGGATGTTGAAACTGCCCAGAGCGCTGGGTTCATTTGGGTCTTTCCGCTGGTGTTCGCCAGTTCGATTTTTGTGCCCATCGAAACTTTGTCCGGGGTCATAAAAAGCTTTGCCGTGCACAATCCCATCACTTATACGGTTAACGTGGTTCGCGCGCTTTCGCTGGGCGGCAAGGTGGGGAATGATCTATGGTATTCCCTGGCCTGGATAGTTGTAATTTTGATCGTGTTCATTCCGCTGGCCGTAAATCGCTACCGCAAGATCAGCTAAAATCGCCTCAAAGGCGATTTTTTGATATACTTTTTGCATGTCAGCAAAAAATACTAAAATTGGCTTTTTAGGTTTTGGCCGAATGGCATCGGTTCTTGCCAATTCGCTTATCGCCACCAGGGCGGTTGCCCCAAATCAGATATATATTCATACCCGAACGTGGAAATCCAAAACTTTTCCGAAAGGGGCCAATTTAATAAAAGACGCCCAAAAAGTGGTTGACGAAGCCGATATTATTTTTGTTTGTACCCGGCCCCAGGATGTTCCAGCAATGGCGAAAATGATCAAACTCGTTCCGAGCAAAGTCATCATTTCCATTGCAGCGGGGTTGCCGATCAAAACACTTCAAAAATTATTTGCTTCGACCCAAATTTTAAGAATCCTGCCCGGCTACTCTCAAAAAGCCGCGGCCGGCGCCATTTTATATCAACCCCAGAAAAAATTAAACCGCCAGCGCCTGGCTACGGCCCTGGCACTGCTTGGCCACATCGGCAAGCCTGTCAAAATTACAGAATCAAAATTCAATGTGGCCTCTGACCTTAGCGGCTGCGGTCCGGCCTTTTGGGCTTTCATGCTGAACCAGTTCATAAAAACCGCGGTCAGGCACGGGCTGAATTTTGCGACGGCGCGCGAACTGGCTTTACAAACTTTCTTTGGGACTGCTCAAGGTTTTAAGACGGAAAAAAACCTAGAAGATGTTGTTGATGAAGTCGCGACCCCGGGTGGCATTACCCGCGAGGGTATCAAAGTACTAGAAAAACATTTTCCAAAAATGGCCGATGAAATTTTCAAAAAAACTTTGGCAAAATATAATAAAATAGCAAAACATCAATGAGTTCTCTCCGTTCATATGTGGAGAGCGGCAAAAGGACCGGACGGGTTTTTCTATATAGCCATAGCCCCTTCCAACCTCGCCGGCCGCGGTCAACCCGCGGCAAACGACGACCAAATTATCAAAATAAAATTTTAACTTAGCTTAAAACATCGCCCGACAAAAATGAATAGCTGGCACACTCAAGGCGCAGAAAAAATACGTGAACACTTTCAAGTCCCGGAAACCGGGCTAACCGCCGAGCAAGCCGAAAAAAACCGGGGAGTTTACGGCGCCAATGTCCTCCCCGAACCGCCTTCGGAGAGCCTGGCGCTATTGTTTTTGCGGCAGTTCCAAAGCCCGCTCATTTATATTTTGCTTGTGGTCAGCATCATTATTTTCCTCATCGGCGATCATAGTGACGCGATCATTATATTGCTCCTGCTTTTGTTCAATGCCACTGTCGGCACCATCCAGGAAGGCCGGGCGCACAATACCCTGGCCTCGCTCAAAAAATTTGCAGAGGCTAACGCGGTGGTTGTACGGGGCGGCATTGAGGAGATTATTCCCGACCGTGAAGTCGTAGCCGGTGACATTATTATTTTGCGCGAAGGCAGTAAAGTGCCGGCCGACGCGCGTATTGCCGAAGCGGCCGGATTGACCGTGGATGAAGCCGCGCTCACCGGCGAATCCCAGCCGGTGTATAAAATCAGCAACCCTCTGCCTAACCCCAGCCTGCCGCTGGCAGAACGCAAAAACATGGTCTTTAAGGGCACGGCGGTCATGGCCGGGTACGGTCAGGCCATTGTTGTGGCCGTGGGGCCGGCCACGGTCATCGGCTCGATTTCCCAAAAAATTTCCACCATCCGGTCCGAAGACCCGCTCAAGCGGGACATCCGCAAATTATCGCGGGCGATTATTGTTGCCGTAATCATTATTTGCGGCGGCATGTTCGCGCTTGGCGTGGCCAGCGGGCAGCCGCTCAAAAACATGTTCACTACCGTAGTTTCTCTGTCTGTTTCCGTCATTCCCGAAGGGCTGCCCATTGTGCTCACGCTGGTGCTGGCTACCGGCGTCTGGCGCATGAGCAAACGCAATGTTTTGGTCAAAAAACTTCAGGCTGTGGAATCGCTCGGCCAGGCCAAAATTATTGCCGCGGACAAAACCGGCACCATCACCAAAAACGAATTGGTGGTTCAGCAAATTTATATCGATGGAAAAAATTATTCGGTAGACGGGACTGGTTACGACCCGCATGGCGCAGTGTGGTTCAACCGAGTACCGCTCGATCCCAAACGCAGCGCCCCGCTCCAAACAATTGCCCGGGCCACGGCTTTCGCTGCGGGCGCCAAAGTCAGCTTTAACGAAGACAACCAGTCTTGGCAGGTTTCAGGCGATCCAACCGAGGCCGCGCTGCTGGTGCTGGCCGAAAAACTCGGATTGCGCAAGGACGAAATCGAACAGAAGTTTCCCCAAATTGCGGAGATCCCCTTTTCCTATCAAAACAAATTCCATGCGGTGGTTCATAAAACCGGCGATATTTCCATGATAACCGTGGTTGGCGCGCCCGAAGCAATTTTGGAACGCTGCGACTCACTCTGGCGCGCACAGGAACGCCGATCCCCTGCCAACGAATTAACCAATGACAAACGGCAAATATTAGAGCAGCAGTTAAGGACCATGTCGAGCCACGGCTTGCGCGTAGTTGCCGCGGCCACCGCCGCCTGGCACGGCCAATTTGTCAAACCCGAAGATATTACTGGCTTAACTTTGCTCGGCCTCATTGGCATGAAAGACTCCCTGCGGCCGGAAGTCAAAGACGCGCTGGCCCGCGCCCGCGAAGCTGGCATGAAAGTAGTCATGATTACCGGCGACCACAAGCTTACCGCCGAAGCCATTGCCAAAGAAGCGGGGATTTTCACGGTTAGCAGCAAAACGCTGTCCGGCGAGGATATAGAAAAACTTTCCGACGCCGCGCTGGCCGAGACGCTGCCCGACGTGGCCGTGTTCGCGCGCGTCACGCCCGAGCACAAATTGCGCATCATTGAAGCCTACAAAGCGCGCGGGGAAATCATTGCCATGACCGGCGACGGCGTCAATGACGCGCCGTCTTTGGTGGCTGCCGATCTTGGTGTGGCCATGGGCAAGATTGGCACGGAAGTGGCCAAAGAAGCGGCCGACATTGTTTTGCTCGATGATAATTTCGGCAGCATTGTCTCGGCGGTCGAAGAAGGCCGGAGCATCTACAAGACTATCAAAAAAGTTATGCTCTATTTATTCTCCACCAGCGCCGGCGAGGTGCTGGCCATTGCCGGGGCAATTATAATAGGCTTGCCTTTGCCCGTCGTGGCCGCGCAAATCATCTGGCTTAACTTTGTGACTGACGGATTTTTAGATGTCTCACTGGCCATGGAACCGAAAGAACGCGGGCTGCTGCACGGCTCTTATGCCATAAAAAAATATTCTTTGGTCGATTCTATGATGCTTGAGCGCATGGTATTTATGGCCGCACCCATGGGTATAGGCACCATTTGGCTGTTCGGACAATATGCCGGCGGCGATCCAATCAAAGCCAATACTATTGCCCTGTGCGTGCTGGCTGTCTTCCAATGGTTTAACGCCTGGAACTGCCGCAACGAAAGAGAATCAATCTTTAAGATGAATCCGTTCTCCAATAAATTCCTAGTCGGGGCCACTCTTACCGTAATCGTCCTCCAGCTCCTGGCTGTGTATAATCCTTTTATGCAAAAATTCCTGCACACCACGGCTTTGTCTGTTTCCGAATGGGCGGTTATTGTGCTGGTGGCATTTTCCATAGTCATTGTCGAGGAACTGCGTAAATATTTTTCTCGGAAACAAAGAGCCTAATCATCTTATTTGTTTATGACGAAATTTAGCGATGAAATTATATCTCTGGTCAAACACATTCCGCGAGGCCAGGTCATGAGCTACGGTCAGATCGCCGCCGCCTTGGGCCGTCCCCGCGCCGCGCGCGAGGTCGGCTGGGCGCTCCGCGCCACAGGTGGCGCCACGGGTGGCAACGCAGGCGGCGGGGCTAGCCGCGGCGCGGATGCCCGCGCGGGCTACAAAGTACCCTGGTGGCGCGTTATCAACAGCCAGGGTAAAATCAGCATCAAAAATAACTGGGACAGCACGCCCGAGCAGCAGCGCCAGCTCCTGGAGGCCGACGGCGTGGCAGTTTCCGATAATTTCGCGGTTGACCTCAACCTTTACCGCTTTGATCCGCCATCAAATCTGATCGAGCAAATCAAAGCCAATCGCCGCGACTGGTGCTGATTTTTACTGCTCTGGTTGTTGGCGCTTGGCCCGGCTCTATTTGTATCGATCCTAAAATTATTGGAGGTAAAGCCATTGCGCCAAGAATGAGCAAAGCGATAAATGGTAAAGTAATATCCGTTAGATAACGGCTGCTCAAAAAAACCCAAACCCGCAAACCCCCCGAGCAACTTAAAGAATGTAGTAAGAATGCAGCAGGCTAAAGCCGAAAGCCGAGACCTCGAGAGCCAGCGCCAGAGAGATAGTGTAAATAAACTTCTGGACATGCTTAAGCCAAAAATCCATGATATAATAGTATGTCATGAACCTGACGCTAAAACGCACCCTTGTCGTAACCAGCGCCGCTGTACTCATTGGCGGAGCCGTCTGGTTTGCTGTGGACAGAAAAAAGAAAACTGAAACCCAAGAAAACCAAACTTCGGTCATTGAAACCGCGCTCAACCCGCGCATTGGCGAGGCCCTCCCGCCAGATATTCAAGCCCCGCCTGTAGACTCGCCGTCAACGGATTCTCCGTCAGACGCGTCGGCAAGCGAGCCCGAACCCGCGCCCGGCGCCGAAACTGCATCTCAACCTCCCCCGCCCCCGTCTTCCACCCCCGCGTCCAAACCCAGGTTTACCATCTACCAAAATCCTCAACTCGGTTTTAACTTAACTATGCCCGCGCAATGGGTGGCCGCGGAAAAGGACGCGGCGCCAACCCAAGAAATTTTCTTTGTCGATGAAACTGGCAGCGTAAACTTTGGCGGAGTAGAATCTTACCCCAATCTGGGGGGCGAAACACTTGACTCAATGCAACGCATATTGGCCGGCAGCCCGGATGTTTCCGCAACCGAGCGCGTGATCTACCGCGGCCACGAGGGCGTCGGCTACCATACCGCCAACAGCACCAACGAACATTTTATTTTTCTCGTCAGCGGAAAAATCTACTACATCCACGGCGAGGAAGTACTCACCCGTCTGGAGTTTATCTAATAATATTCTTGCCGCGCCGCCATAAAACAGGAAAACGCGCCGCTACAAAACTCTGCAAAAACTTGCTATGATTGAAAAGCGCCAACTCACATCAGCATCATGAACATTTTCTCCATCCTCCTCACCGTTGCCGGCTTAAGCCTGTTCGAGACAGTCAGCAGCATAGACAATGCCATCATCAACGCCGAGGTCCTTTCCACCATGGGAGCCAAAGCGCGGCGCTGGTTTTTGTTTTGGGGCATTCTTTTTGCCGTGATCGTTATCCGCGGCGTGCTGCCCTGGGTAATTGTCTGGGCCACGGCTTCGGAACTGGGGCCGCTGGGCGCGCTGACCGCCACCTTTTCCAACGACCCGCGCGTCCACGCCGCCATCGAAAGTTCCGCCCCCATACTCCTGGCCGGCGGCGGCATGTTTTTAGTCTTTTTGTTTTTCCACTGGCTGTTTTTGGAACCCAAAAACTACGGCCTGCGCGGCGAACGGTTTTTCCACGCCCAAGGCGTCTGGTTTTACGCCGTGGTTTCGGTGCTACTGTCGTTCATCGTTTGGCTGGCGCTAAAAGTTAATCCGTTCATGGCTTTCGGCGCGGTCATCGGCTCCACGGCGTTTTTCATCACCCATGGCTTTAAAGAAAATGCCGAAAAGAGCGAACAGCAGCTCATGTCCGGCAAAAGCGGCCTGTCTGACATCAGCAAAATTCTGTATTTGGAAGTTATCGATTCAACTTTTTCGATTGATGGCGTACTGGGCGCGTTCGCCTTCACTCTGTCAGTGCCGCTGATTTTGCTTGGCAACGGACTGGGCGCCATTGTGGTGCGCCAGCTCACTGTGGGCAACATTGAGCGGGTCAAGCGCTACGCCTACTTAAAAAACGGCGCCATGTATTCAATTTTGGTTCTAGGCACAGTCATGCTTTTGGACGCGTTCGGCCTGCACATTCCCGCCTGGGTTTCGCCTATTGCGACGTTCGCCGTGATTGGCTACTTTTTCATGAGGTCGCGGACGGAGCTTAAGCGGCGCGAGCAGACATGATTAAAAGCATAATTTTTGATTGCCGCGATACGCTGATTCGGGTTGACCGCTCTTATGCCGCGGCCAACCGATTTTTGTTTGAATGGGTGCGCGAGCAACGGCCGGTGAGCAAAACTAAGTTTGACGCAATTTTACATCATGCCATTGATTCGATTCGCAAAAAACATGCCGGCAATCCCAACATTCACGATTGGAACGCTCTGTTTGTCCGCAAACTCCTCATCTCTTTTAATATTTTGATTTCATCTCAACAATTTCAGCATCTGCTCCGCGCTTATAGCCGCGAGTTCGCCAAGCACGCAGTCCTTTATCCAGAAGTCCGTCCTGTTCTGAACCAACTGCGGCGGAAGAAAATAAAAATAGCTGTAGTAATAGATGGTACCGAATACCGGGAGTGCCTAATTTTGCGGCAACTCAAATTGACCAAATATTTTTCCAGTATGGTCATTTCCGAACAAGTGGAAAAAAATAAGTTCACCTCTCTACCCTTGAAACGTGCCATCAGGAAACTCCAAGTAAAGCCCAAACAAATTTTTGTCGTTGGTGACCGCATCGACAAAGACATTGTGCACGCCAACCGCTTGGGCTGCGTCTCTGTTAAATTGGAAAGGCAATCAGGTCGCTACACTAAAAATAAAGGTACAAAAAAAATTGAGCAGCCAAATTTTACTATTTCTTCCTTACGCCAGTTGATGGACATAATATGAGAAAACAGCAGCACATATGGCAGGATGAGCATAATAAAGCGCAAGCTCTGCCTGGTCTTGCAGACTCTGAACCTTCTAGCGCCGTTGTGTTTTTTTCAAAATTTTTAAGTGCGCATAACATAACACCGCCAGCCACGGTAATCGATATTGGTTGCGGTAAGGGGCGTAATGGCATTTACCTGGCCGAACAGGGCTTCAAAGTTCATGCCATGGACTATATCTCAAGCGCACTAGATGCGGCGCGGAAGCCTGCAAAGCAACGCAAGCTAGATGAGCGAATTAACTTCATAAATGCGGCAATCGACGAGCCGTGGCCTTTTGAAGACGAATTTTTTGATCTAAAGGAAATTAAAAAGGCGGCGCGCAAGTTGGGCCGCTCGTATACCAGCACAAATTATTTCATGATTGTTCAAAAACCTTAACACTTTCACGCCCATTAATCCAAAATCAATAAAAAAAATTCTTTTCAGCGCTATTCAAAGCCGCGTTTTCCCCGGGTGCGTGGTTGGTATAATACGCGCCGATGGACAACAATTCATCGTTCCATCCGGGTATTTTACTTACAATAACGATTCTCCAGTTGTCAAAGAAGACAGCATCTTTGATGTCGCATCCATTACCAAAAGTATTCCCACAGCTTGTCTAGCTCTTCAGTTAATTGATCAAAATAGGCTGGGTCTGCACGATCCGGTAGCCAGTTATCTACCCGAATTGCGAAGCGATCCAAGCAAACCTATTACAGTAAGGCACCTGCTGACCCAAACTTTGGACTGGGGTTTTGCGCTATCATCGCTCAAAGATAAAACGCCAGAACAAATCCTGCAAACAGTTTTTGATGCTAAGTTTACGAGCGCTCCCGGTGTGCGCTATTCCTACAGCAATGCCACTAGTATTCTTTTGGGCCTGCTTGTTGAAAAAGTTTCCAGTAAACGGCTCGATGAACTAGCTGACGAGAACTTTTTTAGGCCCTTGGGTATAAAACGCACGTCGTTTCATCCAGAAAAATTGAATCGCGGCAATATCGTGCCCACCGAAGACGATCCCTGGCGCGACCGTCTGCTTCAAGGCGAAATCCACGACGAAACCGCCTGGAAATTAAAACAAAAAATAATCCCGGGTTCAGCCGGACTGTTTTCGAACGCTCCGGATTTACTAACTTTTTTGGAGATGCTGCTGCGCGGGGGCGAATATAATGGCAATCGGTATTTCTCGGAGGAAATGCTGAAAAAAATGTATCTCAATCAGCTGGCCGGTATCGGAGCATCGGCCGGCCTGGGCTGGCAGCTCAATCAACCTGAATTTATGGGCACGAACGCCGGCGAAACGACGATTGGCAAAACCGGCTATACCGGCTGTTTAGTGCTGTGCGATATTCCGCGCGGCGTCGGCATGGTCATGCTGTCCAACCACGTCCACCCGCAGCGCGATGCTAATTATAAAAACATCAACGCCGTTCGCCGCGCTTTAGCAGATAGCGTATTCGCCTGAAACTAGTATTATCCTAAAATATTAGAATGGCTTACTTCTTCTTATCATCCACCGGCCGGGTCGGCGGCACGTCAAAATAATTTAAAATAAACTGGGCAATCTGCGAGAACGCCGGGCCCGCGCTGGATTCGGCGAAAGTCGCAACGCGCGGGTGGTCGATCCTCACCAACATCAAAAATTTCGGTTTTTCCACCGGGCCGTAACCCACAAACGTCCCGATATTATTGTCTAACTCATAACCCTTGCCGTCCTTGCGCGGCACCTGGGCCGTGCCGGTCTTGCCGCCAATATAATATCCTTTCACGGCCGCGCGCTTACCGTGGCCGTTCTCTACCACGTTCACCAACATGGCCGAAAGAGTCGAAGCCGTCTGCGCCGAAACCACCTGCGCAATTTCCCGCGGCTCCGTTCTTGTAACCTTTCCGTCCGGGCCCACACGCGCCTGCACCACGTACGGCTGCATCATCTTGCCGCCGTTGGCCAAAGCCGTGTAGGCCTGAATCAGCTGGATCGGCGTTACGGAAAGGCCCTGCCCAAAGGAGGCCGTATCAAAATTGACTTTGATGCTGGTCCGCAAATTAGATAAATTGCCGACCGCTTCCGGAACTTCAATTCCCGTAGTCTTGCCAAAGCCGAACTTTTCTATGTATTTGACGAAGTCGGCGTTGCCAATTTGGTCTTTGGCAAACACTGCGCCGGTATTTAAAGATTGTTCCAGCACCTGGGTCATGGTTTGCACGCCGTAGGCTTTGCCGTCAGAATTTTTGATGATATGGCCGTCCGCTTCCACAACCTGACCGGTATCATTGTATGTAGTATCCGGCGTTACTTTACCTTCGTTTATGGCCGCAGCCATGGTAATGGCTTTGAATACCGAACCTGGCTCATAGTTGCCCAGCGTGGACTCATTCAAAAAGACCGCAGGATCTTCAACCTTATTATATTGATTGGGGTCGAAAGTCGGATATGTGGCCATGGCCAAGACCGCACCGGTCTGGGGGTCCATGACAATTACGCTGCCGCTATCCGCCCCGTGGCGTTCCACCGTGTCCTTGAGCACCGCCTCGGTCTTGAACTGAATATTTTTGTCGATGGTCAGAATAAGATTGTCGCCGTTGACTGCAGGCGTTAAATCGCGGCGCGTGCCGAAAATCCAGGCGCCGCCGGCGTCCTTTTCCTGCGCCAGCGACCCGGGCTCCCCTTTCAACTCCTCTTCAAAGGACCGCTCCAAACCATACAGACCGGCCTTGTCATCGCCCTTGAAGCCGACATAACCCAGCAAATGAGCCAATAAAGTTTTTTCTGGATAAAAGCGCACGACCTCGGGCTCAAAAGCAATTCCGTCCAGGCGCAAATCTTTTATTTTTTGTTTCTCGTCGTCGCTCAAACGCTTCTTGAGCACCACATATTTTTTTTGCTTGTCGGTAAGCTTAAGCAAAAGATCTTCGGGCTCCAGGCCTAAAATTGGCGCCAGCTGCTCGGCTACGGTTTTAGGATCGCTAATCGCCGAAGGATTGGCAAAGACCAAATCCTGCGCGATATTGTCGGCCAACACATCGGGATCAGGCGAAAACTTGTTGGTGATTTCAATTCTGCCCCGTTCCGGGATAAGTTTTTTCACCAGAGTATAGCGGTCCTCGGCCAGCACGCGGTAATAGCCGCCGGAAAAAATCTGGAGGATAAACAGACGCGCCGCGATAAGCCCGAACAGCAGCAACAAAAAAACAGTCAGGGAGACTATTCTTTTGCGGAACACTTGGTTTTGTTGGTGGCTCGCCATCATAAATTATCGCTGGGTCAACTGGCCGGCTTGGACGAATTGGGGGGTTCCGGCCGCCACATAGCCGCTGGCGGCTAAATTTTCCTGTAGCTCGACCACGGAACCGAGTTCCGTGGACTTAACCATCAATTTTTTATTCTGCTCGCTTAATTTATCGATATTAGTCTGCAGTTCGCTCAACACGTAGCCCCCGGCCGCGTAATCATTAACTGAAACTATGGAAGCCAGAACCAGTGCGATATTGACTGCCACCAGCGCGTAAGCCAGGCGGAGCCGCCACGGCGACTGGGCGGCAAAGATTCTTGAATGGCCGGCGCGCCGGCCCAGCGCGGATCGCGCGGCCAGGTGAAACGCGGAACGGCCTCCCCGGCGCCAGCCGGCCCGGGCCGAGCCGGAGCCAAAAATTGACGGAAGCCCTAAAACCTGAAGAAACGCAACTGCAGCTTTTTGCATGGATTTATTTTTGTTTTAATGTTGAGTGGTTGAAATAAAATAACTTGTCGTTACGTTGCCTGGCAACGCCACAATATAATTAAATTTTTTGGACGGCCCGAAGTTTGGCGGAACGGCTTCTGGGATTACCGGCTTGTTCGGCGGCGCCGGCTGTCACAGGCTTTTTTGTCAAAATTTTGGCTTCCGGATTGCGGCCGCAACGGCAGAGAGGGAAATCCGGGGGACAAACGCATCCTTTAGCCAGACCTGCAAAATACCGTTTGACCATGCGATCTTCCAGCGAGTGGAAAGTTACCACTGCCAGCCGGCCGGCGGGAGCGAGCAAATCAAAGGCGCTCGGCAGGAATTGCTCCAAATTTTCCAGTTCATGATTGACGGCAATGCGCAAGGCCTGAAAAATCCTGCGGCTGCTTTGGGCCCATTTATGTTTGGCCGGCTTGGGCAGGGCGTCCACAATCGCTTCCACCAGGTCGGTAGTGTAGTGAATGCTCTGCTTAAGCCGACGACGCGCTACGGCTTGGGCCATGCGCCGCGCGTATTTTTCTTCGCCAAAGTTTTGAAAGATCCTTACCAGCTCCTGCTCGTCAGAATGCTCGAGAATGAACCGCGCCGTTGCGGTATTGCCGCGCTGGTCAAACCGCATATCGAGCGGTTCGCGCTTCTGGAAGCTGATGCCCCGGCCCGATTCATCGAGATGGAAACTGCTGATCCCGATGTCGGCGACGATGCCGCGGATGGGGCCGAAGTCGTGACGGCGGACAATGCTGGCCAGATTGGCAAAGTTGCCGTGAACTATTATCGTCCGATCCTGCCAGCCGCGCTGCTCAACTGACCGGCGAAAATTGTTAATGGCCGCTTCATCCAGATCTATCGCAAGAACCTTTCCGTTTGGCCCGACCGCTTCCAAAAGCTTTTCACTGTACCCACCGCCGCCAAGTGTCGCGTCAATGAAGTACTGTCCCGGCTGGGGTTCCAGCAGCGACAGCGCCTCACTTAGCAAAACCGGTTTATGCACATACATTAAGATTTATTTTGATTGTCCCGCCGGTTGCCCCGAAAACTAGCTCGCTGGTTTGCTGCGCTATCGCTTGCAAACCTACGCTCGAATAGTTTTCTTAGGCAAATCCGGCTCGCCAATCATGCAAATGAAGCTTACACTCCTAAATTACCTACTTACACTCCTAAATTACCTAATTGTTCAGCAATCTTATTGCTCTGTTTTTCGGTCTGGCGTTTGTATTGCCGCCAGCGCTGCTCGCTCCAAATTTCGATGCGGTTATACAGTCCGGCCAGCACCAGCCGTTTGCTGATTTTGGCAAACTCCTTTAAGTAAGCAGGCAAGATAATGCGGCCTTGCTTATCAAGCTCGCAATCCATGGCGCCAGCCAGCATGAGCCGCGCAAACGCCCGCGTGTTCGCAGTAGAAATTGGGAGACTAGCCAATTTTCCTGCCAGCTTGCGCCACTCATCCGTGGTATAAAGAAACAATGAATTATCCAGTCCGCGCGTCACTACAACTTTCGCTTTAAGTTGCGGACGGAATTTCGCTGGAATGGAGACCCTTCCCTTCTCGTCTATAGTTGCTGTATATTCGCCGATGAACATTGAAAATTCGGGTGAATCCCCCAAAACTGGTTAGCCAATAAACTTTTGCCGGATTTTGTTTCAAAATGGGTAATCCACAGAATTTGCCACTTCTCCCCACTTTTATCCACTTTTCACCACTCCAAAACTATTATACTCCACCTGACCCCATTCCGTCAAAAGTGCAAAGTTAGGGTTAACGATAATGCAAACCACCCTTATTTAAGCAAAAAATAAAAAACGTGGAACCCGGCAATGGTTCCACTATCCACAATGCTTGGCGCTTTTGTACAAATCGCCGCCCGAGGGGGTGGCGATGTCAAGCTAATCCATTTCAATAGAACTTATACGTTCATTATATAACCAACAGCCACCCCGAATGCCACTGAAACATTCAGGCTTTCCTTTTTGCCCCGCATGGGAATTTCTAAAAATTTATCACAGTATTTCAATATAGATTTTGGGATGCCTTTTGTTTCTTCCCCGATAATTAACGCTAGAGGGAAAGTTGGCTTAAATCTATTCAGATACATAACACGGCGCCGATATTTGGCTGGAAGATTATTTTCCAGGCCCAAGATGGAAACTTTCGGATGCTTTGCGCGCAGCTGCTTTATCACACCAGCCACCGTATGTTGATATTCCCAAGGCACGAACCTTTCCGCGCCCAGCGCCACCTTGGCGATTTTTGGGTCCGGCGGCGTGCCCGTGTGTCCGGTCAAAAAAATCTTGCTGATCCCGAAGGCGTCGGCCGTGCGGAATATGGATCCGACATTGTGCAAAGACCGGATATTATGAGCGATGACGAAAAATTTAATTTTGTTCATTCCCGCGGTGTCGCTTCTGGCGGACGTATTTCTTGTAAAAAACCGCGCTGGTCCACAGCGCGTAGGCTAAAGTATCCATGCTTACAGTATACCATGCTCCCTTGCCGGCAGACACGCTTTGCTAGTGCACTCCCACGAACCGGCCCAACGTCTTAAACTCTTTCATGCGACCAAAACCGATGGAATCGCGGATGATGTCACGGGCCAGAAAGGCCGGGACTCGCGCCACGGTGAAATCCTCGTACTTTTCGTTGATGCGGTCGAGCGCGGCCACCACGCGCCGCTGCTTTTCTTCCCGCGGAAATAAACTCTGCTGGCGCTCTAAATCAGCTATACCGGAAACTGTAACGCCGACCAGTTTGATAGGAACAGGGGATAGAGCGCTGTTGTTGACAGGCAATGCCTCGTTGCCATCGGCCACGGGAAATGCCGCAGATGAGGGCAATGCCGCAGACGCCGAAAACACTGTGCGCAAAATCTGCATCGCCTCCAGATAAATTTCCCGGCCGTCAAAAACATAATAACCCAACCGATGACTGCGGCCGTAACAATTATCCCCGCTATCGTGCACGTGCACGCTGACCGTGTCCCCCATCAAGCCGTTGGCGCGCAGGCGCGTGCCCACCATCTCCGAAAGTTTATACAGCACCGGCTTCAAGATCGGCCGCGCCCGATACTCCTGGGGAATGGTATAAACGTGGCCCATGGATTTAATCGGCTCGTTATCGTCAAACCCTTCCTTCCAACTTGCTTCCAGCTGGCCCATTTGGTACAGATGATAACCCATAATGCCGAAGTGAGCCACGAGTTTGCTTTGGGGATAGTCGCGCAGGTCAGCCAGAGTTTTAATGCCGAGCATGTTTAAGTTGCGCTCCTGGCTGTGAGCTATGCCGGGGATATCGGTTAATTGCAATTTTTTATAAAGATTCTCTTTGTCTTGCGGCCGCGCCACCACCAAGCCGTCGGGCTTTTGCATATCCGAAGCGATTTTGGCCACGAGTTTGTTCCAAGCGATGCCGATTGACACTTTGAGATAATCGCCGACCTCGCGCGTGATGCGGCGCTTGATTTCCCTGGCCATGGCGCGGGCTTCGTCGAATGGATCGACAAGCTGCCATGGATTATTTTCTATTCCTGTCGCCGGTGTTGCCGCCGTCGACTCCGCGAAGGTTGGCTCAACAGTTGGCGGCCGGACTGGAACGGTTTCCAGCGGCAAGCACCGGCGACGGATATTGCAAGCTTTTGTCACATCCAAAAAAGCTTCATCGATACTATATTTTTCAATCTGATCGGTATAATCGCCGAGGACTTTCAAAAATTTGCCGGTGTAATAACGATAGCGCTGCGGCGCGGTCGGCACAAGAATTATCTTTGGATACAACCGCCGCGCCTCCCATACCGGCGTGCCGGTCTTAATGCCCCAGCGCTTGGCTTCTATGCTCGGCGCGATAATAATGCCGCCGAGGTGTTCACACACGCCCAGAGGCTTATTTCGCCACGCCAAATTATCCTGCTGTTCACAGGACGCAAAATAACTGTTCATATCTATATGCATGATGATTTTCTGCATAAACATATTATCGCCTGTCGCCGAAGCTGGTCTGCCCAAGAAAAACTATTGGAGCGTAAGTTTTCAAGCTTTGGCGAAGCCAAAGCGCAGAAAACCAGCGACCTAGTTTTTCGGGGCAGCCAGCAAGGCGGCAAGGCATATCTCTATGGTATACGATCGTTCACCTTTTGGCAAGACGAAAAAAAACCGGGTCAAGCCCGGTCAAACTATCCGGTTATCTAAACACAGCTAATAATGATAGTTCATCTCGTGCCGCAGCTGGACGTGGCGCTTTTTATGGAAAAGGAAAATCGCCAGCATCATCACTAAATACCCGACCCAGAGATGAATATCGCGGAACATTCCCAGTCCGGCAAAAGCGCTGGTAATCAGAAAATCAAAAATCAAGGCGAACAGCCACCAGCAAATTGCCGCAAATACAGACTCGAGATAATTGATGATGCCCAGCCGCCGCACGGCGGCAATACTAGCCGCGGCAATGAGGGCCAACTCGATATAATAAAACACCGCGCTATCCCCTGCCACGACATTATAGAAAAAAAATTTAATAACACCCGCGACTGCGGCGAGGACAACACCCAAGAGTAAAAAACGTTTCGGAGTCATAATTTATGTTACAAGATTCAGATTACAGGCCCGATGTTCTGCGCGGGCGGACGGGTTTGCTCGGACTCTTTCGTTCGCGTTTTTTAACCGGAACCTCTTGTGATGATACGATAATGTGCTTGAGGCCTGAATCCGGTTCTACCCTGGGACTAATATCGTCAGGTTCCAGCTCACGATCGTCCAGCAAGTCTTCCAAATGCCAGCGCTTGGCATTGGCCTGCTGGCTTGGCCCGCCGGCATCATGCGCCTGCCACGGCAGGCGCTCTATTTTTTCCGACTTTTCTGACGAATGGCCCCGCGAACGCTTACCGCCAAAAGCGTAAAACCAGCGCGCTTGGGCACGCTCATAGACAACCTCATACCAATACAAACCCAGCCAGATGCCATACCACATGCCAAAAATAAAAGCCGCCACTAAAGTCAAAACTGGCAGAGGATTAAATGGATCCAGCTGCGGCCAGTAGCCCAGCTGCGCCAGAGCAATATAAGCAACCCAGAAGGACTGCTGGATAAAGCTGAACATGATTAGGCCTAAAACCGCGCACAAGAAAAGATAAAGGGCCTTTTTGGATTGATGTGGTATTGGTGGGTTGTGCATATTGTTGGCGGGTTTTCCTGCTCCCCCGCAAAAATTTATTTTAGTTTCTTTTTAAAATATCTTGTCAATTCCAGTATAATCGATTTAATAAATTTAGACAACTACTTGATACTCAAGATGCTCTTTTTATAGCTGTCAAGATGATCGAGGGCAATGCCCGTGCCTTTAGCCACGCACAAAAGGGGCTCTTCGGCCACATAGCAAGACACGCCCACCTGCTGGGCAATGTAGTGGTCGAGATTGCGCAACAGGGCTGTGCCGCCGGTAATGACCATGCCTTTATCGATAATATCGCTGGCCAATTCAGGCGGCGTTTCCTGGAGCACATTCTTCACGGCTTTGACGATGTCCCGGAGTTCTTCCTGGATCGCCTCCACGACCTCGTTGGTCGAAATAGTCACGGTCTTGGGCAAACCGGTAATCATATCGCGGCCCTTTATCTCCATAATTTCTTCTTCCGGCATGAGAACAGCGCTGCCAATAGTAATTTTAATATCTTCCGCGGTGCGGTCGCCAATGGCCAGGCCGTGTTTCTTTTTCACATAGTCAATAATAGCCTGGTCAAGCCGGTTGCCGGCCACGCGCACGGATGTAGAATTGACAATGCCGCCAAGTGAAAGAATGGCAATGTCCGTGGTACCGCCGCCGATGTCTATAATAAGATTGCCGCTGGCCGAAGCAATGGGAATGCCCGCGCCGATGGCCGCGGCCACGGTTTCTTTTATAACATAAGCATTCTTGGCGCCGGCGGCGTGGGCCGCATCAATGACGGCGCGCCGCTCCGTGGAAGTGATGCCCCCGGGCACGCTGATTAAAACTTCGGGGCGGAAGAAGCGGATATTGCCCAAAGCTTTGTTGATAAAATAGCGCAGCATGGCCTCGGTTACGCGGTAGTCGGCAATGACGCCATCTTTCATGGGCCGGCTGGCCACAATGGTTTCCGGCGTGCGGCCGAGCATGTCCTTGGCTTCTTGGCCCACAGCTAAAATTTTGTTGTCGTCGATGGCAATAGCTACCACGGTCGGTTCATTAATAATGATCCCCTTTTTGGGGACATGCACCAGCGTATTAGCTGTACCTAGGTCAATGCCGATTTTTGATTGGAACATTGTGAGATTAGTTAGCTAGGGCTGACTCGCCGATTGCCGCGAAAAACTAGGTCGCTGGTTTTCTGCGCTCTGGCTTCGCCAGGGCTTGAAAACTTACGCTCCAATAGTTTTTCTTAGGCAAGCCGGCCGTCAGCCCTCCAGTCTTTTAATATCCGCGCCCAATGCTTGCAGCCGCTCCTCAATCCTTTCATAACCGCGGTCAATGTGCTGAACATTATCGATTTCCGTCTGCCCTTCGGCTATGAGCCCGGCAATCACCAAGGCAATACCGGCGCGCAAATCGGGACTGGCCAGCTTACCGCCGGTTAACTGGGTAGGCCCCATCACTAAAACCCGATGCGGATCGCACATCAAAATATCAGCGCCCATGGTATTCAAAGAATCAATGTAAAACAATCGCCCTTCAAAAATCGTTTCAAAAATAAGAGAATTACCCTGGGCCTGGGTCATAAGCACGGTCATGGGCGCCTGCAAATCCGTGGCCAGACCGGGGTATTCGTGAGTAACAATATCTTTGGTAATGGCCAGAAGCTTTTTTTGCGGAAAAACCTCAACAAAATCCGCACCCAGCTCAAATTTAACATTGGCCCGTTTCAGCAAGGCCCACAGAGCTTCGAGGTGTCCGGGGATCATACCTGTGATCTTAATATGCGAATTGGCGGCCGCGCCCATAATGGCGAAAGTGCCGGCTTCAATGCGGTCGGGAATAACCTCAAAGCTGCCGCCGGAAAGATGATCCACGCCCTCAATGACAATAGTCGGCGTACCGGCGCCGGAAATGCGCGCGCCGCAGGAATTCAAAAATTCCGCCAGGGCCGGAATTTCCGGTTCCATGGCCGCGTTAACCAAGGTCGTGGTGCCCGAAACGCGAACCGCAAAGCTCATTAAAGCTTCGGTGCCGGTAACACTCACTCGCGGAAACAAAATCTTGGCGCCCCGCAATTTTTTGGCCCGCAGCTTATAGCCGTCTGGCCGCTCTTCTATATC
This sequence comes from uncultured Candidatus Saccharibacteria bacterium, assembly GCA_964372905.1. Classification (GTDB taxonomy): domain Bacteria; phylum Patescibacteriota; class Doudnabacteria; order UBA920; family UBA920; genus CAYJQY01. The sequence goes on along the minus strand of CAYJQY010000010.1, from coordinate 564 downwards.
CACTCCCAACACCTCAAAACCATGCAGGAAAAAATCAATCGGGCGCTTGCCAATAATGCAGCCGCCGGGATAAGGAAAATCGATTTCGCCGAATTTAATCAACACTGGCCCGGCCAGCAAAAAAGACGTGCGCACCTTTTGGTGCAGGCCGGGATGAAGCGCGGTTTTCGACAAGCTGGAAGGATCGATCCTCACCGTGCTGCCGTCTCGCTGCACGCCGGCGCCCAATTCGCGCATCAGTTCGATTTTGCGTTTGATGTCTTCAATGGCGGGAACATTGCGGACCGTAGTCGGCCCGTCCAGCATCAAAGCCGCGGGCAAGACCTTCAGAGCCGAATTCTTGGCCCCGCTCACGGCTATTTCGCCCGACAGTTTTTTCCCGCCATTGATGAGAAATTTGGCCATAAAAAGAGAAAAATCGCAGCTTAACTTATCTATTATACCAAAAAACACCGGGCGCACCAATGCTGACTAGCCCCGTAACTTGAGACCGATGGCAGCAAGAATGCGGCGGTTGAGCCAAATCGCCATTTCATCTACAATAAAGGATAACTATGCGCAAAC
>CAYJQY010000009.1:35774-37700 GCA_964372905.1 uncultured Candidatus Saccharibacteria bacterium | reverse complement strand
TTGGACGCGGCTACAGTATAGCCATCAATTTTTAGATTTTTTGCAGTTGCCGTAATTGACCAACCTTTTTCCGTGTGCTATAATATGCATAACAACGAAACATTTAAAGAATCAGCTTATTATGAAACTTAGTCATTTTAGGTTTAGTCTGGGCCTTGCGGCGGTTATTGCTGTCTCGCTAACTTTGAGTTTTGGCGGGGGAGCCGGCGCTACCAGCGCTAAAAATAACGATAATAATGATTCGGCTGCCAAAAACATACCCGGTCAATATATAGTGGTGTTGAAGGATGAGGTTACTGATGCTAATGGCGCTGCGAATGACTTAGTCAAGATTTATAAGTTGGTCCATCTCCAGACTTACAAAAAAGCGTTGAAAGGTTTTGCCGCAAATTTTAATTCTGCCCAGCTCGCCGCGCTCGAGCGCGACAGCCGCGTGGACTATGTGGTGGAAGACCGGAAAGTGGAAATGTTGGCCAAACCCGGACCGGTTCAACCGCTGGCCCAAACCGTGCCCACCGGAGTCAGGCGCATTAACGCTCCGGCCGCCGCCTCCACTGGCGCTGGCATAGGGGTCGCGGTTATTGATACGGGAATTGATCTCACGCACCCGGATTTGAAAGCTAATTTGGCGGCGCAAGGCAGAAATTGCATCAATTCGAAAAAGAATGCCAACGACGACAACGGCCATGGTACGCATGTGGCCGGTACCATTGCCGCGGTCAACAACGGTTCGGGCGTAGTGGGCGCGGCGCCGCAAGCCAAATTGTTCGCCGTGAAAGTTTTGGACCGCAATGGTTCGGGCAGCTGGTCTTCGGTCATCTGCGGCATTGATTGGGTCACGGCTAATGCCGGCGCGCTCGGAATTAAAGTGGCTAATATAAGCTTGGGCGGGGGCGGCGGCAGCGACAACAATTGCGGCTTTACCGATAGGGATGTATTGCACCAGGCCATTTGCCGCTCGGTCGCCGCCGGTGTGACTTATGTGGTTGCGGCGGGCAACAGTAATCAGAATACCAGTTTGTCGGTTCCGGCCTCCTACGATGACGCGGTCATAACTGTTTCGGCCCTGGCTGATTCTGACGGCAACCCCGGCGGTACGGGCGGCGCAACGCCCTATGGCGCGGATGACACTTTTGCCTCGTTCTCTAATTTCGGCAGTGCGGTGGACTTGGGTGCGCCCGGCGTGAGCATTTTCTCAACTTACAAGGGCGGCGCTTACGCCACTTTGAGCGGCACCAGCATGGCTGCGCCGCATGTCAGCGGCGCCGCGGCTCTGTATTTGCAGAGCCATCCGGGAAGTTCCTGGACGCAGGTGCGCGACGACCTGAAAGCTTTGGGTGAACCGCTGGGCGGCGGCCATACTGATCCTTCCGGCAAGCATCCCGAACCAGTGCTGGAAGCCGGCAGTCTGTAAATCGAAAATCAGGACCTATAAAATTTTTCTAAAAATCCTCCCAAATCCTCCCAAATCCTCCCGACTTTTTATCGGGAGGGTTTTTTCGTTAACTTTTTATCCACCGGATATTCCGCCTTTATACACATTACTTGTCCACCCTTTTGTGGATAATTCGGTTTTTAGGGCGTGGATTGACAAAAATGCCGATTTCTGGCATGGTATATAGACCCCTTTTAGGTCAACCTTAGGATTTTTTTAGAATTTTTTTATGCCCAAATTTTCATTGTCCTCATTGACGCTGCCCCTGCTGGCCAAATCTAAAGCGGTCGCCGGCGCCGCTGGCAGAGCCGATGGCGATAAAGATACAGATGATAAAAAAGATACAGAGAGCACAAAGGACAAGCAATCCCAGGATTCGGTCCAGGATTCGGTCCAGGATCCGGAAACTGCCGCTGCGAGTGCGGCCGTCGCAGCCGAAGTGAAATTGTTGGGAATTACCACGTCCGTTGAAACGCCTGTTGAAACGCCTG
>CAYJQY010000009.1:18991-35674 GCA_964372905.1 uncultured Candidatus Saccharibacteria bacterium | reverse complement strand
GTTGAAACGCCTGTTGAAACGCCTGCAGTTGAAATCCAAACCAGTCCAGTGCGCGACAAAGTCGCCGAAGAGCTGGAAAAAGGCGCGCGGCTGTCCATCATCAATCTTGTTAATTTGCTTATTGAGCATGCCCATTCCCAGCGGGCTTCGGATATTCACATTGACCCCCAGCACAACCAGGTGCGCGTCCGTTTGCGCGTTGACGGCGTGCTGCGGGACGCCCAGACCCTGCCCAAGCTTATTCACGGCGAAGTCATCAGCCGCATAAAAATTTTGGCGGGCCTGCGCACGGACGAACATCAGGCTGCCCAGGACGGCCGCTTCCGCATCATGGTTGAGGGCATCGGAGCCGTGGATGTGCGCGTGTCCATAGCGCCGACTTATTACGGCGAAAACGCCGTGCTGCGGCTGCTGTCGGATAAGGCCGAGGAGTTCACTTTGGAAACGCTGGGCTTCAGCGCGGAAAACCAGAAAAAAATCAGGCACGCCATAACCCGGCCTTACGGCATGATCCTCGCTACCGGGCCGACCGGCGCCGGAAAAACCACTACGCTTTACACCATCGTAAAAATTTTGAATACCAAAGACGTATCTATTGTCACGGTGGAAGACCCGATTGAATACGCCATCGAGGGCATTGAGCAGATTCAGGTTAATGCCCGCACCCAGCTGACTTTTGCCAACGGGCTGCGCTCAATTTTGCGCCAGGACCCCAACATCATTATGGTGGGGGAAATCCGCGACGCGGAAACCGCCGGCATTGCCGTAAATACGGCGCTCACCGGCCATCTTCTGCTGTCCACGCTCCACACCAACGACGCCGCCACCACCCTGCCGCGCCTGCTCGACATGAAAGTCGAACCGTTTCTTATTGCCTCCACGGTGAATTTGGCTATTGGCCAGCGCCTGGTGCGGAAAATTTGCGACAGCTGCAAAATGGAAAAAGCCCTGACCGAAGCGGAGCGCAAGAGTCTGCGCGGCGTCGTGCCGTTAAAAGCCCTGCCCAAGAATCAAAAATTTTACTGCGGCGAGGGCTGCGGGGACTGCAACAACAGCGGCTACCGCGGCCGCTTGGGCATTTATGAGGTCATGGTGGTGGATGGCCTCATCCGCGAGGCCATACTGCGCAAGGCCTCTGCCGCTGAACTGCGCGAGCTGGCCATACAGCAAGGCATGGTGGCTATGGTAGAGGACGGTTTTGATAAGGCCAAGGCGGGCATAACCACCATTGAAGAAGTGTTGAGGATGCTGCATGAATAAAGAGGCGACGATAACCAGCGGCGCGCAAGATGTCAGCGCCGCGCAAGATACAATAAATAGCAGCGCTAAAGACGGGAAACAGGAAGCGAAAGGCATAAATGCCAAAGACGCAAAAAAGACCGACGCGAAAGGCGAACCGAAAGGCGCGGCCAGGCGCAGCAAGAAAATCTATTTTCTGCGCTTGTCGGCCCAGGACCAAATCCTGTTCGCCAAGCGCCTGGGTCTGCTGATTAAGGCCGGGGTGCCCATTGTGGAAGCCTTGCGCATGATAGAGAAGCAGGCCGGTTCGCACAGCGCGAGCCACATTTTCGGCGCCGTGGCCAGCGCCGTGGAGAACGGCCAATTTTTGGCCACCGGCATGGCTAAGTTCGGCAAGCTCTTTGGGCCGTTTGCCATCAATATCGTAGAGATCGGCGAAATCAGCGGCACGCTTTATGAAAATCTCAATTATCTGGCCGAGGAGCTGAAGAAGAAGCAGGAGCTGCGCCGCAAGATCATCAGCTCTATGGTCTATCCCATTTTTATTGTGCTGGCCACTTTCGGCATTGCCGGTTTGCTGACGGCGTACGTGTTTCCCAAAATCCTGCCGATTTTCCAGGGGTTGAATTTCCAGCTGCCGTGGACGACCCGCATGCTAATTTTCATCAGCAACATCCTTATCAATTATTGGCCGTTTATCCTGTTGGGCATCGCGGCATTAACCGTGGGCTGGATTTTTTTGATGAGAAGCGCCAAGTTTCACCACTGGTTCGATCGCCAGCTGCTGCGCATTCCCTTGGTCGGGAAAATAACCCAAAGCTACAACATGGCCAACCTTAGCCGGACGCTGGGCCTGTTGCTTAAAAGCGATGTGCGCATTGTGCGCGCTGCCACCATTACCGCGGACACCACCAATAACCTGGCGTACCGCCGGGCCTTGCAGAACTTGGCCGAGAGCGTGAGCAAGGGAGAAAAAGTTTCCGCCAATCTGGAAAGCTACGGCAAACTGTTCCCGTCCATGATGACCCAGATGATTACCGTGGGCGAAAGGACGGGCAATTTGAGCGGCACGCTGGTTTTTTTGGCGGAAATCTATGAAAATGAAGTTGATAACTTAACCAAGAATCTGTCAACCTTGCTGGAGCCCGTGCTGATGGTGTTCATGGGTTTGCTGGTGGGCTTTATCGCCGTTTCAATCATCACTCCTATTTATGGCGTTACCCAAAACCTTCATCCCTGAAAATGGCCGCCGCCGGGGCGCCGCGGCCAGCCGCGGTAACCGCGGCAGGGGCATAGGTAAAGAGGGCAGCGCGGGCATCACCCTGATTGAAATTGTAGTGGTCATTGGCTTGCTGGCAATCATTGCCTCGCTCGGAGTCATTGTCAGTATGGATTTTTACCGCGGTTACGCTTTTGCTTCGGAGCGGAATATTATGGTCAGCGTTATTGAAAAGGCCCGCAACCAGTCATTAAGCAATATTAACGGCAACGAGCATGGGGTGCGTTTTGACGGGAATGATTATATACTGTTTGAGGGGCCGGGGCCGGGTTTGACTTATGCCTCGCGCCAGCCGGGACTGGACCAAGTGATTTCCCCCCAGTACAATGTCAAAATCTGCATTACTCCGCCTCCGTCCGACACGCCGATTGATATTATCTTCACCCAGTTAAACGGCGATGCGGCGCCGGCAGTCAGCCTGCCTATCACCGACCGCGAGTGCCCCACGCCCCGGGCCACGATTTCGGTGAATAGCGAAGGGCGAATTGATTGGTAACATTCTTACAGATCTAATTCTACTGCCCTTACTTTTATGCCGCGCCTAATTCAATCCCGCAATTTTAATAAAAATCAGCCAACCGGCTTCAGCACTCTGGAGATGATGATTGCCCTGGCCATTATTATTTTAACTTTGTCCACGGTGTTGTTGCTGGTCTATGGCGGACAGTCGGTATCGGCTGATTCGGTCACCAACAACCAAGGGATTTACGCCGCCCAGGCGGCGATGGAACAGGCGCGCGCCAAAGCGCGCGAAGATTTCAGCCAGTTGGCCATAGGCACCACCACCACGACCGCCGGAGCTTACACCACCATGGTTACGGTGAGTCAGGGCGTGGACAGCTCGGGCAATCCCGATCCCTATTCCAAAAAGGTTACCGTGGACACTTCGTGGTCCATTGGCAGCCGGCCCCAGCACATTAAACTGTCCACCATTGTGGCCAACTGGAGTTTTGCCCTTAGCGGCGACACGTGCCAGGTTCCGAACGACGCGAATTGGGCCAACCCGAGGGTGTTGAACGAAGGCAAAAATGTTAACCTCGGCTCCGGCAATATTGCCACCGCCCTCGCGACCCGCGGTAGCTACGTTTATGTTACTTCTTCCGGCAACAATGTTTTTTCGGTCGTTAATGTAGCGGATTCCAAAAACCCCTCGGCCACGCCCGTGGCCACGCTCCCGGGCTCCCAATTTTTGAATAATGAGCTGGACAGCGTATTTCTTTCCGGCAATTATGCCTATGTGGTGGGATATGATCACGGCGGCGGTTTCAACGACCAAGGTGGCACCGTGTTCGTTCGAAACAATATCGCCTACATCGGCACCAACGACGGTAAGCTAACCCAGTTCGCCATTATTGACATATCTACGCCGACCAGCCCCCAGGTGGTGGCCGGTTCAAAGCTTAATTTGCCGACTGGATACGAATTTATGGTGGTTGACGTGTCCACGCCGAGCGGCATCACTGCGGCTTCGGTGAAGTATAAATTCAACAACGTCAGCGATCAGATCAACCTTATCCAAGTTTATAACAATAAGGCCTACGTCAGCACCGAAAATTTTGACAACAGCAATCTGCTCCTGGTCAACGGCGCCGGCTTCACCGTGTTTGACGTAAGCAATGTGCCGAGCTCCGCTCCGACATTAGTCGGCTACTACAATTCCAATGACCACGGCTACGGCATGGTCACTAAAGACCCCAGCCACATTTTGCTGGGCGGCCACGGAAAAAATGCCGACCCTAAAACCCAGCTGTTTATGCTTAACGCGACTAACCCAGCCAGCATAGTCAAGTATGCCAATTCGCCGCTCACGATTACATCCACCTCGCAAGACGGGCGGTTAAGCGGCATCATCAGTTCCGGCAAATACGGTTTCGTGGCCACCCAAACCACTGACCGGACATTTATCGTGGTAGATATTTCCGATCCGGACAATATGAGCTACGTAACAAGCCTGGGTTTTGCCAGCAATCCGTCCCGGGCTCCGGCCGGCGGCTTGGATTGCCAAAACAATGTGTTTTACATAGCGACGGATAAAAGCGCCGATGCTTTAAAAATTATCGGCCCCGGGCCGGTGATGACCGCGCAAATCCACGATCCCAGCCACAACGACGTGACCAATTCCACGGTCAGCGTGGGCACGGCAGTGCACGCTAGCGTAACCTTAACCGCCGGGAGCGTGGCGCCCAGCGGCACGGTTGACTTTAAGCGCTACACCACCGGCAGCTGCAACGGGACGTCAACGGATGAAAATAACGTAGCGCTCAACGCCGGCGCCGCGGAATCTTCTGCTTTCAATCCACCAATGGGCAATATGTCCTACAAAATTCATTATGACGGCGACGGCGTCTATGACCCAATGGACAGCGCGTGCCTGTCGCTGACAGTAGTAAAGCCCACGCCCGCCGTAGTGTTGGAAATTCATGACCCTTCGGAAGCTGTCGTGACTTCTGTATTGCCTAATACTAAAGTCCACGGTAAAGCAACGGTTTCCGGTACTGGTCCAACCCCGACCGGCACGGTGACCTTTACCTTCTACACCAGCAATAATTGCGGCGGCGGGTCATCTAATCTGGGAACGATAACCCTAAACAGCGGCATCGCCCACCCATCAAACAGTTCTAATAATCTGGGCGCGGGCGACTACTCGTTTAAGGCCCGTTATAATGGCGATTCCACTTACCTTGCAGCTAACAGCGCATGCAAATTGTTGTTGGCCGAAAAGCTAAATCCAACTGTTATGAGTGAAATCCATAATGTCGGCCACAATCCGGTTACTTCGGTAAATGCCGGTACAGTAGTTCATGATAAGGCCATTGTATCCGGTAACGGCCCTACAGTAGCCGGTACGGTTGACTTCTTGCGTTACGATAAAATTGACTGTTCTGGGAAATCACACAATGATGGTTCAAATATTTCTTTAAGTTCCGGGGCGGCCGAATCAACCAACTTCACAACCGGCACTAAAAACATGTCCTACAAAGTCCACTATGACGGCGACGCCAACTACAACCCGGCCGACGGGCCGTGCGAACCACTTACGGTCAACTAGACCCATGTCCACCCAACGCGGCTTTACGCTCATTGAAACGCTCATTTACCTGGCGCTGTTTGCCATCGTCATTGGCGGAGGAATGGTGGCAGTTTACCAAATTGTTGAAGGCAGCAACCGGAACAACACCAAAGTTATTGTGGAAGAAGAGGCCAACTTTCTCCTGCGCAAAGTTGACTGGGCCTTAGGCGCCGCTTCCAGCGTAGCCACGCCAGCTCCGGGCCTGCCCGCGCCGAGTTTAGCCGTAACCAAACTTGGCTTCGCTCAAAACCCTCTGGTCTTTGATCTTGATGATCCTGACGCTGATGGCAGCGGCAACCTCCGCCTCAAGCGAGCCGCGGGAACAGCCACTAACCTTAATAGCAGTAATGTTACAGTGAGCAATCTTATTTTCCAGCGCGTGGCCGGCGCCGCCGGACTGCCCGATAAATTAACCACCAGTTTTACGATTAGCAGCAATCTCTACGGCCAGCCATTCAGCGAAGATTTCTCCACCACTAAATTCCTGCGGCAATAGATATAGCAGTACATATAGGCGATAGATATAATAGATATGATTATGGCGACAAATATGCCCGCGCAAATTAAGTCCTATTCAATAAACCCCGATCCTGCAAGCCAAGCCCAACAGGGTTTCATTGCCCTAATGTCGGCGCTAATTATTGCCGTCCTGCTCATGGCCATTACCTTATCGCTTAGCTTGATCGGATTTTTTGGCCGGGGCAACATTCTGGATTCCGAATACAAAGAGCGCAGTCTGGCCCTGGCCGAGGCCTGCGGCGATATGTCTATGCTGCGGCTGGCTAACAATCCCGGATACACCGGCCCGGAAACCGTTACCATTGACGGCGACCCCTGCACCATTCAATCGGCTATGCTGTCCGGCGGGCAATATACCGTAAGGACCCAAGCCAAATTCCCGGGCAGCGCCGGCAACCCGGCCATTACCAACATCAAGATTGTGGCCAGCGGCACGGATTTATCCTTAATTTCCTGGGAAGAAGTGCCGAATTAACCGGCCAAAAGGGCCGCCAAATAGCCCCCCTGGACCCTTGCCAAAAACCGCGCGCTGTGCTATCATACCAAGTCAGTTATTTTCCCTCCATCAATTAAAAATTGAACCTAAAGGTCGAATAAAGATTATTTTAGATTATTATTGAAATAATGAACAACTCTCATCAATCAAATTCATCCAACCAATCCGGTTTCACCCTGATTGAAATTTTGGTTGTTATCGGCTTGATCGCTATTCTGGCCACTATTGTTATTATTGCCATCAACCCAGCCCGCCAGTTCGCTCAGGCTCGTAACAGCCAGCGCACTTCAAACGTCAACGCGATTTTGAATGCCGTAGGCCAGAACATTGCCGACAACAAAGGCGTGTTTAGCTGTGGTACTCCTCCAGTTGCCTTTACGATACCCACGGGACCGACGAACATAGACGACTCTGGCAGTGCCGATATCGGCCCGTGCGTTACACCAACGTATATTCCTGCTTTGCCGTTCGATCCCAGCACGGCTGGCGCAAAGTGGACCTCTGCTACCGACTACGATACTAAATACACCATAAAGCGGGATGGTATTACCCAGCGCATTACAGTCTGCGCTCCGGGTGGCGCGGAAACCGCGATTCCGGGCAGCACAACCATTTGTGTGGAAAGGTAAGAAGATCTAGCTATAACCCCGCCCTTACCGGCGGGGTTTTGCTTATTATGAAGATTTATTCATCAGCATTTGATAAAGTGTTTAAAAGTTCTTGTATTGCCTTGTGTCATACTGGAGCGAGGAGATATATCAGGCAATGAGGATAAACGTAGATTTATATTTATACGACAACTGGAACCGCGTAAAAAAGAGCATCCAGTCAAAAGATTATGTCCGATATTTTAGGGAACGTGAGATTTGGTGGTGCAATATCGGCCAGAATTTGGGTATGGAATGTTATGGCAAAGGCAAGACTTTTACTCGGCCGGTGTTAATCTATAGAAAACTGTCCGGCGATATTTTTTTGGGTTTACCGCTGACCAGCCAAACCAAGTGCGGCACTTGGTACACGACAATAGCGCATAAAGGGAAAAAAGCTGCGGTATTGTTGAGCCAGGCCCGAATTTATGATAAAAAGCGCCTGGTTTTTCGTTTGGGAGAAGCAGGCGATGCGGATTATAGAAAAATAAAAGCAGGCTTTGCAAGCCTGTACTGCCCGAAAAAAATATTCACCTCGCCCTGCAAAGGGCGAGGATCGGTGGGAGAATCCCAAAAGTAATTATATTCTAACAGGTTTTATTTCTTTGTCAAGCGGGTTGTAACCCCCGCTTGCGCGGGAGAGGGCCGAAGCCGTTTATAAATTTAGTATAGCAGTAATATCAGCGCTGTCAATATGGTTCAGAGTTTGTTCCCTAAAAATAATAGACAGCAGACTCCGCGATCCATTTGAGGAACGGCGACTTTGCCCTACTGTCCGTTCCTCATTTTTTATATTCAAATCGGTCATTGAAAAAATCGTCAGATGGGATTATACTTGGCTAATGTTGGTGGAGAGTAGAGGTGGGGTTCTCTAACCAAAGCCAGGTGCGACTCTACTCTCCACGGTATGATTTTTAAGGTGGGATTATAATAACAGGCTATCAAATTTCCCCGGAGCAATTCGGGGATCTGTAGGGTTTCATAAGTCCAGCCCTCCAGGAGTATGGAGCAACGCCATACTCGAAATCCAGACAAATTGGACTTGCCATCTCTTCTCCAAGAGAGAGGCGCGGCTAGCTGGCGCGCCTCACAAAATTAGGGAAACTGTCACTCTAATGCTCCTGGGTGCCAGTATGCCCTAAGGGGTCGTGGCTATTCTCTCCTTCGTCCACGATCCCTTTTTTATATTCACTAATTTGAACAAAGAATAACTCTTTGTCCGGTGTTATTCCGCTATTTTCTTTATCCAGATTTGAGCTTTGCTTTGATTGATCTTCATTAGCCTTGTGCTAGATTTGTAAAAGGCTATTAAAATTGTTTTTTGATGAACGAAAATCAGCTATTTGATTTGTGGAACAGCCGAAAGAAACTCATCCACTCCGGATCGAGTATAGGCTTCGCATTTTTACAAGTTGGATTTTTATCATAATTATAATGATCCGCAAGGCAGAAAAGTCGCGGTTATTTTATCGCAACTGCGTTTAATAAGCGCGAAAAGATGTCGAAGGAAGATGTATAAGCTTGGTCAGACCGAATTTGGTTTAATAAGGAAAAGACTGCAGAATTTTTTGTTTCAGCCATAAAATCGAAACCCCTGCTAATAATTAGCAGGGGTTTCTCGGAACCCGTAGGCATTTTGTAAATATTAGTATAGACGATACATCCGCATTGTCAAGATGGATTACCTGAACTATCTATTGTGGTCTGCTTTGGCGCCGAACAGCATGAACGCCGCTGTGCCGCAGACCTAGTTTTCAGCCAAACCCCGCCTTGCTGGCTCGCGCCCAGGCGGGGTTTTGGCATTTTTAGGGCTTTTTGGCAGTTTTTATTATGATGAAAGTGTTTCATGGTTGTTAAATTTGCTATAAATAAGCCAAGTTTATTTTTTCTTGAGTTTTGACAAAGACTGTGTTTAGGTGTATAAAGAGAAAGTAAAATAAAAGCTCATTTCCATGAACCATGTGAGGAAATGACTTTTTATTTTTCAGGATGATAAAACAATTGGCTCAAAAAACCATCAATTTAACTATTATTAATTTAACGCCTGATTCAAGCGCCAAGTTTGGATTAGGCATTTAATTTAGGAAAGATATTAGTATGAATACTGCATTGCCCGCCTTTGGCGGAAAAAAAGCTTTTTTCGTTCTCATCGCGGGCTTCGCGTTGGTCACGGCCGGCCTACTCGTGCCTGCCGTGGCTTTGGCAGCTTTAACAACAGACTCCGCGACGCTAAACGGCGCGGCTAATGTAACAGTGGGCCTAGGTGATACTATCAATGCATCAGTTACAGGAACGCTGACAGGAGGGACTGACTGGAAGGGTACAGAGTGGCGTATTGCTACTACCCCTCCCGGGGCTACCAGCTGCGCGAACACAGGCAATCATAATTCCGACGCAAGCTTCACCGAAGCTTTTTCCATTACTGCACCGACAACGGTTGGCACATACAATGTCTACTTCAGAATCAACGCAAAAGATGATTGTACTGGTACACAAGGATCTCTTCTCACGCTTTCTAATGCAGTCACTGTTGTTGCCCCTGATCTCACCGCCACTAAGACTAATAATCTTAATGGTGGCAACGCGCTCGTTGGTGGAACATTTACCTGGCAAATCAGGGTGCAAAATAGCGGCACCGCCACAGCCAGTTTTGCCAACAATGGCAAAATTCTCAAAGATGAAATGCCTGATACAGGCGTTAGTCCGCATAGCGCTCCAGTGCTAGTTACCTCCGGCACAACTGGAACGATAAGTTGCACCCAAGGGGGAACAAACAATCGCGATTTGACCTGTAAGGCAGTTGGTGCGGTGACCATGCCGGTTGATAGTTTCTTTGATGTATTCGTAGATATTCATCCGACAGCAGCCGGAACACTGGTTAATCCCAGAGCCACGAAAACTTGCGCAGCTGACCCCGACGACAATGCCAGCGAAAGCAACGAAAGCAACAACAGTTGTTCTGATACAGTGACGGTCAGTGCTTCCGGCACGCTTACCGTGAATAAAGTTTTGGTGCCGAGCGGTGATGGCGGTAAATTCAATTTGCAAATTGACGGCATAACCAAAGCCGCTGACGTCGGCAACGGCGGAACCACTGGAGCAGTGTTGGTTGCCACCGGTACTCGTACAGTTAGCGAGACTGCCGGTACTGGCACCACGCTTTCCGATTACACTCCCGTAATTAGTGGCGATTGCGCGACGAACGGAACTATTACATTGACCTCCGGACAGAACAAGACCTGCACGATTACCAATACCAAGAAACCGAAACTCACTGTCAACAAAGTGACTGTGCCGAGCAACGACAATGGTTTGTTTAATTTGCAGATTGATAGCGTGACTGTCGGGACCGGCGCCAACCAGGGCAACAACGGTACGACTGGCGTGGTCACCACGACTGTCGGAGCGCACACTGTGGGCGAGACTGCTGGCACTGCTACTTCTTTGTCTGATTACACTACCGTCATCGACGGGGACTGCGCGGCAAACGGGAGTATTACGCTGGCAGCCGGGGATAATAAAGTTTGTACAATCACGAACACCAAGAAACCGAAGTTAACAATCATCAAAGTTACTGATCCAACCAACGATACCGGCAAGTTCAACCTCTCCATCAACGGCACGGAGTACGCCACTGATGTCAGTAACACCGGCATGACCGGCGCCCAGTTTGCCACCATTGGCGCCAACACCTTTGCCGAAGCTGCGGGAACTGGCACCAATTTGAATGATTATATGAGCGTCGTTAGCGGCGCTGGCTGTGGCGGCACTGCTACGGCAGGAACTATTACTCTTGCCGCCGGGGATAATAAGACCTGCACGATTACCAACACCAAGAAGGGGACAATTATTGTAGAGAAACAAACTCTACCAGACGGCGTCCAGGACAGTTTTACTTTCACGGGCGACGCTTCTGGCACGATTAGCGATGGTGGTCAAATTACCGTTAATAATCTTGTCCCGGCTACCTATACTTCCACAGAAAACGATCCAACCCCAACTTATGATTTAACTTCCATTTCCTGCGACGATGGGCAATCAGCTACGCCCAGCACTTTTAACGTAGGCACTCGCACGGCCACATTCAAGCTGGACGCGGGCGAGACAGTGAAATGTATTTTCACAGACACCAAACGCGGGCACATTGTGGTGGATAAAATTACAGATCCATCAGGCGACCTGACTTTTTTTAGTTTTGATGCCAACGGCGGCAGTTACAGTGATTTTTCGCTCGCAGATGCTGACCCGCCAAATGATCAAGCGCTTGTTCCCGGCAGTTATTCTGTGCAGGAAACCGTACCGGGTGGCTGGACGTTAACTAACTTGGTCTGCATTGATCCGGATGGCGGGTCTTCTGTTGATGTGCCAAACGCCACCGCCACTTTGGACTTAGACCCTGGAGAAACTATTTATTGCAATTTTTACGACACCAAAAAAGGCACGGTGATTGTCAAGAAAGTTATGGTGGGCGGAACAGATACTTTTAATTTTACCGGCACGCCGAGCGGCGCGATTTCTATAGATGGCGGCACAATCAGCTCCCAAGTCGTGCCCGGGCAATATGTTTCTACCGAGACTTTGGTTTCGGGCTGGGATTTAACCGGCGTTACTTGTGATGATGGCGACAGCGTAGGTAGCGTGCCAAATGCCAACGCGACTTTCAACGTTGAAGCCGGCGAAACTGTCACCTGTACTTTCACCAATACAAAGAAACCGAAGTTAACAATCATCAAAGTTACTGATCCAACCAACGATACCGGCAAGTTCAACCTCTCCATCAACGGCACGCAGTACGCGACGGATGTGAGCAACACCGGCACGACCGGAGCCCAGTTTGGCGTTGTGGGAGTCAACACTTTTGCCGAAGCCGCGGGTACTGGCACCAGTTTGAGCGATTACACCAGCATTGTCAGCGGCGCTGGCTGCGGCGGCACCGCCACGGCCGGAACAATTACTCTAGCGGCAGGGGACAACAAGACCTGCACCATCACCAATACCAAAAAAGGCACAGTGATTGTCAAGAAAGTTATGGTGGGCGGAACAGATACTTTTAATTTTACCGGCACGCCGAGCGGCGCGATTTCTATAGATGGCGGCACAATCAGCTCCCAAGTCGTGCCCGGGCAATATGTTTCTACCGAGACTTTGGTTTCGGGCTGGGATTTAACCGGCGTTACTTGTGATGATGGCGACAGCGTAGGTAGCGTGCCAAATGCCAACGCGACTTTTAACGTTGCGGCCGGCGAGACCGTAACCTGCACTTTTACGAATACTAAAAAGGGTCATATTAAAGTAGACAAAGTTACCAATCCTTCAGGCGATTCGCAAAGCTTTAGCTTTACCGCCGGTGGCGCTGGTTACGCTAACTTCGCCTTAACTGATGCGGCTGCTCCCAACGACCAGGAAGTCGTCCCTGGTGCGTATACTGTTTCCGAAACCGTTCCCGGTGGTTGGGATCTGACCTCGGCCACTTGTGACCTGGACGAAACTCCAGCCAGTCTGGATGTCGGGCCTGGCGAAACTGTGACTTGTACCTTTACGAATACGAAACGAGGCGACCTCAAAGTCATCAAGAACACCACCGGCGGTGATGATACCTTCAGCTTCACACACTCCATCGCAGGACTTGATGCGAGTCTCACGACAGTCGCCGGAACAGACGAAGACACCTCTGATAAACTCGTGCCTGGAACAACCTACGCAGTGACTGAAGATGGAGAAATAGGTTGGGATCTTACCTCGGCATCTTGCGCACTTGATGGTGGCGCACCAACTGGTTCAGTGATTGGCGGCGCCATCACGGGCATCACGGTTGAAGCCGGCAAGACTACGACCTGTACCTTCACGAACACCAAGCGGGGACACATCATTGTCGACAAAGTCACTGTTGGTGGAGATGACACTTTCTTATTTGATGCTTCGGGTGGTTCTTACGCTGATTTCTCCTTAACTGGCGCCGCTACTCCCGATGACCAAGAATTAGTCCCCGGTGCTTACTCTGTCTCTGAAACTGTGCCGGCAGGCTGGGATTCTGACGGCGGGGTTTGTGACTTAGACGCAACACCAGATAGTATTGATGTGGGGGCAGGCGAAACCGTGACCTGTACCTTTACCAATACCAAACACGGCTCGGTTACTATCCTGAAATTTGAAGACCTAGATGGCGACGGCGTGAAAGATCAGGGCGAGCAGGCCCCGGCGCAACCCGTTACTGTGGCTGTGGGCCGCGTAACCGGCCCGCCGCAAGGCCCGAATAACCATATCCCGATTGAAATTATTGCCATGGACTTAACCGGCGGCGGGGTTGTTACATTGCATGATATCCCCACGGGACCAGTTAAGGTTTTTGAGAAAAAGCAAACCGGATGGGTGCCGACAACCCCGCCCTCCGGTGGAAGCATAGATTCCTTCTTTGACATCACCTACCGCATAGGTTTAGTGCCAATACCATTAGCAGATTCTTTCTTTGATGTTAATGTTGAGCCGGGCCAAACGGCTGATCACGGTACTCTTCCCGGCTGTCAGCCAATCCCGGTTGTCGGCGTCTGCCAGCCTGTGCCTTTGGAATTCGGCAACTTTGAGCTGATTACTGTGAGAGTGCAAAAAGATGTGGTTGATCCGCAGGGGAACGATGTGAACGATCCGCATCCGTTTGACGTAGTTTTGGACGGGGATGTGCAGAACCCACAGCCAATCGATGACGCGATCAATCAAGGCTTGGAAGCTCTCTACGGCGGCGTCGGCCAGGGCCCGCACACTCTTACTGAAACTCCGGACGCGGCTTACGACACAACTTCATATAGTAATGACAACGACGCCGATCCAACCAATGGCACGACCTTTAGTCCGCAGAGCGGCGTTCCAATAATAATTGTCGTAACCAACAAGCAAAAACCCGGCAAGATCATCATTGAAAAAACCACAGTGGGCGGGTTTGGAACTTTCACTTTCAGTGGCGATCATGGCCTGCGCAGCAAAGAGGCAATTACTGATGCCGGCCATAACCCAAGTGTTGATAGTTTCTTCGATATCTTTGTTGACTTAGGAAGCGAGTTTACCATCACCGAACAGCCGCTGGACGACTGGACTCCTGATAAGACCGAGTGTAAAGTTACTGTCAATCCGGGCGAAACCAAGACTTGCTATTTCACCAATACCAAAAAAGGCAAAATTGTCATCATCAAAGACACTGTGCCGGATAACGCCACTGACTTTGCCTTTACCAGCAATACCTTAGCGCCGTTTAGTCTGGACGATGACGCGGATGGCACGCTTTCTAACACTCAGACTTTCAACAATCTGCCACCCGGTCCCTATGACGTTGCTGAAACTCCGAATGGCGACTATATAACTCTGGTTGCATGTGTAAGCTCTTTGGGTCACCAGGAGACTGCGGGCAATATCAGCCTGGATCCTGGCGAGACTGTGACTTGCACTTTCACCAACACTTTCCAGAAGAAACAATCCAGCACCACAACCCAAGTGCACAAAGACCCGCATGTAGACATTACTAATGGAACAGTGCCTGTGGGCACGCTAGTGCATGACCAAGCTACGGTTGCCGGCGACGGCGTGACTGCTCCAACCGGCAATGTAACCTTTACCCTGCACGGCAACCCGAATTGTGATGCCGGCCTTATTGACACAGCAATTATTGCTTTGAGTTTATCCGGCACTAACGGCGTGGCTGAATCCATTGTCAGAAGCAATCTTGTTGCGGGCAGTTACGGCTACAAGGCCAGCTACGGCGGCGACCTAATCTATCTGCCCAGCGAAGGCGTTTGCGAACCCTTTACCTTGCAGGCGCCGGCCGAAGGCGCCGGTAAAATCAGCGGCATCAAGTTTGACGACACTAACGGCAACGGCAAAAAAGAGAAAAATGAGCCGCTGCTGTCCGGCTGGACCATCTACCTGGATACCAACAACAATGGCGCGTTAGATGACGGCGAACCTTCCACCGAAACCAATGCCCAGGGCGAATATGAGTTTACCGGCTTGGCCGACGGCACTTACCATGTCCGGGAAGTAGCACAGGACGGCTGGCTGCAAACCAAGCCCGCCAATCCGGATGAATATGTCGTGGTGTTGGGCGGCGGTAAGAAAAAAGATAACGGCAAAGACAAGGACTTCGGCAACTTCAAGCTCAAGCTCGGTGAAATCCGCGGGCTCAAGTATGAGGATAAAAATGGCAACGGCAAGAGAGATGACGGCGAACCCGCGCTGTCCGGCTGGACCATAATTCTCACCAAGCCCGACGGCTCCACGATGAATGCGGTTACCGGCGAAGACGGCACCTACGCCTTTACGGATCTGGGCCCAGGCAAGTACAAGCTGGGTGAAGAAAAGCGCAAGAACTGGAAACAGACCAGCAAAGCAATCAAACCCATTGAGATGAAGTCAGGCCTGGTGTCCGAGGGCAACGACTTCGGCAACCAGCAGCAAAAGAAAAAGTAAAAATCGATTAATTAAGTAGTTAAGAAAGTAATTAATAGTTAAGAAAGGACATTAATGAGAAAGCAAATAGCAACGGCTTTAGTCGCGCTGTCGGTACTTCTTCCTTCCGCGGCTTTGGCCAAAGGGGAAACCTACCGATACACAAGCGGCCGCGTGGATTTGGCCGGACAGGTATTTTACAATCAGTGCAATGGCGAGACTGTTACCGCCACCTCTGGATATTTTGAGTACAATTTCCAGTACACTGTAAACAAAAACAAATACAGCGGCACAGACAGCTATCAGAGCAAAGGGGCCGGAGTCGGTGACTTTAGCAACAAGCGCTACAGCATCAACGGCCAGGCCGCCGATACTTTCAGCGGCAGCTTAAAAAACTTTGCTTACCAGGCCACTGGCTCCAGCCAGCTCAAGCTGGATCAAAAAGGCCCCAAGGGCAACGACATGTTTTTTGTCTTTGATTATCAGCTGAAAATTTCGCCCAGCGGCAATATAGACCAATACGTTTATAATTTCCGTTTGGTCTGCAGCTAATTCCTATCCATAGTGGATAAGCAGGGGATAAACAGTGGATTATTTGTTATTGTAAATTTGACGCTCGCCTTGTACACTTCAGTTAGCATAAATTATAAAATCTCCTTTTATTTAAGCGGAGTTTATCTTTTAACCTCGCGGTATTGACAGACTACGCCAAATGGCCTATGATGGTAAGCTTTAACAAAAGTAAAAAATTATTAAATTAACCATTAAAATTAAGAACGCATATAAGTAACACTTAACCGGCGTCTTAATGTGAACAAGATCAAGATTTATGAAGAAAATTCTTTGGGGCCAGATAAAAAAGGGTCGTGCCCAGATAGCCAGACCGACTGTGGTTTCCACCGTCGCCGGAAAAAATACATCGCAACAGAGCTTATTCAAAAAAATCGCAACGATCGTAGGGCTCGTCTTGGCCCTGCAATTTTTTGCCGGGCCTAAGCCC
>CAYJQY010000009.1:0-18891 GCA_964372905.1 uncultured Candidatus Saccharibacteria bacterium | reverse complement strand
AACTCTGTTCAAGCCAATGTCAATACGCCTTTGGGCAATGGCTGTTTTAGCGCCTCAATCCAGCAGTTGATTGTGGTCAAACAGGTCAATGGCGGTCCTGCCGATGCCTCTGACTTTACCATGAATGTTGATGCTAATAATCCATCACAATCTTCTTTCCCGGGCGATGAAAGCGGCACCGCGGTATTGGTGGATGTTGGTTCTTACACCGTGACCGAAGACGACCAACCCAATTATATCGGGAGTGCCGACGCTGGCTGCAGCGGCACAATCGCCGCGGGTGAAACCAAAATTTGTACTATTACGAATACTTTTGCCCAGCCGCAGTTGACTGTGATAAAAGAGGTGGAAAACAATGACAATCCCGAGCCCTTGGATGTCGAAGATTTTCCCCTGTTTGTAGGCGAAACGCCAGTCACCAGCGGCGAGCAGAACGGCTTTGATGCGGGAGACTATGTAGTGTCTGAAACCAATCAGCCCAACTACACCCCTGTTTTCAGCGGCGACTGCGATAGTCAAGGCAACGTCAACTTGGCCCTTAGCGATGAAAAGACCTGCACGATTACTAATACCTTTGAGGCGCCGCCTCCCCCGGAACCGGCCACCTTGCATGTAATTAAGCAAGTGGTTGGCGATAATGCCGATCCTGCCTCATCTTTTACCATAAACGTTTCCGGAACCAATGTTTCAGACACCTCTTTCCCGGGAGATGATGCGGGAACTGATATAACTTTGGACCCCGGCGACTATTCTGTGACAGAAGTTGAACTGGAGGGTTACGACGTTGATTACTCCGAGGATTGTGAAGGGACAGTTGAGGAAGGGGATGAGAAGACCTGCACGATTACCAATACCAAGCTTGGCAGAATAATCATAGATAAAGTTACCGACCCCTCCGAGTCCTCACAGGTGTTTAACTTTGATGCCAGTTATGATGAAGACGGCTTTACTTTAACAGACCAGCAAGACCCTAACGACAGCGGCTTCTTGGCCCCTGACACCTACACTGTTTCTGAAACTGACATCCCAGAGTTTTGGGACCTCGACAGCGTGGAGTGTGATTATGGAGATCAAGAAGAAGGTCAAAGCGATCCAAATGGCGTAGAAATTATCTTAGGAGCCGGTGATGTAGTTACCTGCACGTTCACTAATAAATTTACTCCGCCTCCTACAGGCACGCTTAAGGTTATCAAGCAAGTCGTTGGTGGGGAGGCTGATGCCGATGAATTCAGTATGCACGTGAAGTCAGACGGCAGTGATGTCGATGGTAGCCCTCAGGCCGGGGACGAAAACGGCACCGATTATGTCTTGCCAACTGGCCCTTATACGGTCAGTGAAAGCGATGGACCTTCAAATTACGATGCAACGTTCAGCGAGAATTGCCCTGACGGGAATATTACAGTTGTATTAAATGAAACCGTAACCTGCACCGTCACTAACACTTTCCGTGAAAGCAATGAACCCTCGGCTGACTTGGAAGTCACCAAAGAAGTTAATGACCAAAGCGTACTCACGGGCCAGCAGGTTACCTATACTATTAACGTGACCAACCACGGTCCGGATACGGCCACTAACGTTATCGTTACCGACGCTTTGCCCTCGGGTTTAGACTTTGTTTCCGAAGATTCCCCGGTCGGCGATTATGATGAAAATACCAACATCTGGACCATCGGCACTTTGACCGACGGACAAACGGTGACCTTGACCATCGTAGCCGAGGTAACTGCTTCGTCCGGCCAAACCGTTTTAAACGAAGCCGATGTTACCCTTGATCCGGATATTGATGTCAACACTGACAATGACCACGATGAAATTGACATCACCGTAGACAGACGGTCCGGTGGCGGTGGCGTCAGCGGCGGTTCCACTCCTCCTCCGGGCCGGATTTTGGGCGAAACCAATTTCCCACCGAGCATTCAAATGCCCCAGGTTCTGGGCGAAACTACCCCCCCGCTCCCTCGTACCGGTATGTCGGTCACCGCTTTGCTGGCTCTCCTGCTCGGCGGACTCGCACTCTGGAAAATTACCGAGCCCAAACATCAGTCATAAAACCCCGGCATAATATCAGCTGTGCAATCACAGTAATTGATTGGCCGGCCCTCTCAAACAGGGCCGGCCTTTGCTATACGGCCTTTGCTTTGGGAAAGTGATATGGATATAATAGAGGAACTGATTTATTATAGCTTTATGCCAACCAACGTTGCATCAGAAATAAAACAAGTGAATAATGCGCCGCCGCCGCGTTGGCCGCGCTGGCGCCGTTGGAACTGGCGCTCGCGGCTTCAGGGCTGGCCGCCCTGGAAGCGGGCGGCAGTTATTGTCGTGGCGATAGTTATTGTTTTTGCCGCTTTGAATGCGCCATTTTTTTGGCAAAACATTCGCTTTAGCTTGTTGTGGCAGGGGACCCCGCCGCCGCAGACTGCCAGCCAATCAAGCCAGCCCGTGGGCCAACCGAACTTGCTCGAGATTCCCAGTTTGAACATCAGCGTGCCGATTATTTACGTTACCGAACAGTCGGAAAAATCCTATCAGGCCGGACTGGCTCACGGCGTGGTTCATTTTCCCGGCACGCCTGAACCCGGACAGGCGGGCAACGTTTACATTTTTGGCCATTCGTCTGATTTTCTATGGTCGCGCGGCCAGTATAAAACCGTGTTTGCTTTGCTGCCGCGCATCGAGAACGGCGCGGAAATTCGCATCAGCGATACGGGGGGTCGGCAGTTTATCTATAAAATTTTTGAGCAAAAAGTCGTGGCTGCCAATGATTTATCCGTGCTCGACCAGGGCGACGGCGCTAAAAAACTCCTGACCCTGCAAACCTCTTATCCCATTGGCACGGCCCTGCGCCGTTATGTGGTGATGGCGGAATTGGTTGAATAATTACTTGCGGTAATTGAGGTAAATCAGCGAAATAATTTTTGTCAGATTGACGGCAATCAGGCCGGCCAGCAGCCAGTAGTCAAGCTGGTGAGTAAAGAGTTGATAAAGAATTCCTAAAGAAAGTATAGCGCTGCCGGCAATGAGCGCGGCGCGGTTGGAAAAGTAGCGGTGCGCGGCCTCCCGTTCGTCTTCGGTTTTGCCTTCGCCCACCAGCGACAGCGCGACCACATAAAGAATGAGCGCACCGCCCACGGGCAGCATCTGCTTCATGCCCATGTTGGCTCCCCCGTGCTGGGACAGCAGAAAACCGCCCAACAGAGCAATGAAAATGAGCAGGACCAAATAGTAGATGATGAGCTTCATATGGAATTAATTATATCATGATTTAATGTTGAACAATTCTTCCACGGAAACTTTGAAAAATCTGGCCAGCTGCATGGCCAGCAACAGAGAGGGGACATAGTTGCCCTTTTCAATGGCAATAATGGTCTGGCGCGATACTTTAACGGCGCGCGCCAGGTCCTCCTGGGTTATGTTCCGCTCCGTGCGGAATTTTTTGATGTCGTTGACAATGGTCATCAGTATTAAATCCTAATCGGCGCCCATTTCATTGCACGCCGCTGGGGCTCCCCCGAGCCGCGCCAGCCCTCGCCGATATGGTTATAAAATTAACCGAAGGTAAAGGTAAACGCCTCAAAGCCGCCTTCGGGAATTTCTATTTCAATAATATGGTTGGCGTAGTCCGTTGAATCGAACAGGGTATAGAGCTGGGATGCGCTTATTGCTGCGTCTGGCTGAAGCTGGCCGTCTACTGTAATATGCACGGTTGTTGGCTTATCGCTTTTGGCCACCATGTGGACTTTTCCCGCGTTAAATCGAAGCTTAATTTTGCCCGGACCTTGCATCAGCCGCGCTTTTTCGTCATCAAATTGCCACTTACCTTCAAGGGCAAAAGTATCGGGCAGGAGGTTAAGGGGAAGCGTATAATTAGCTATTTTCCTGTCTGGTATAGCTCCTTCATTGCCAAAATTTTGAAGGCGCAGTATGCCAAAATACATTTCCGGCGATTTAACCTGACCGCCGGCCTGCCCCGCGGTTTGATCCCGGCCGCTGTCCGCGGCTTGACCCTGCCCCGCGGCCGCGTCATCTTTCAACTCCAATAAAGCGCGGATGGCGTTCTCCGTAACATCATACTTGCCTTCGCCGAAGTGGGTATAGACCAGGCGGCCGTTTTTATTGATGAGATATTCCGCCGGCCAGTAAATATTGTTGTAAGCGTTCCAAGTGGCGTAGTCATTGTCCTGGGCCACGGGGTAATTAATCTTAAACCGTTTGATGGCCCTGGCCACATTCTCGGTATCTTTTTCAAACGCGAACTCCGGCGTATGCACGCCAACCACTACAAAACCTTGATCTTTGTACGAATCGTACCATTTAGTCACATAGGGGAGCGTGCGGATGCAATTGATGCAGGAGTAAGTCCAGAAATCAATGAGCACGACTTTGCCGCGCAAGCCTTGCATGGTCAGCGGGTCGGAATTAAGCCATTTGCTGATGCCGGTAAATTCCGGCGCCGGCCCGAGGTCTGTAAAGTCAATTTTAGGCATGGGCATCGAGGTTCTATTAGCGGTAATTTGGCCCGTCGCGCCGTCCGTTGCCGAATTTTCAGTTGTATTGGAAGCGGATTGGCGTCTGGCGAGCAGGGAGGTCTTGGCGGTTCTATCAATATAAATGCCGCCGGCAATCAGTAAAGCCGCGATAATTAAGCCGTAGGGCAGGTAGCGCATATTAATAATTAGGGACTAATGCCGGAATGTATTCCAAGAGCTTGGCCTGAAGCGCGGTATCATACTGATAGAAAATGGCAATGGCTAAAAGGATAATAACCATGCCGAAAATTTGCTGAATCCTCGCGGAGTACTGGGCAATGGCCCGGATTTTAGCGCTGGCATACTGGCCGCCGTAGGCAATGGCCAGCATGGGGATTCCGGCGCCAATGGCATAAGCAATCAGCAAAATCGCGGCTCGCGTTAAATCTTGTTGCCGAGCAATTAAGGTTAAAATGGAACCCAGGACCGGCCCGGCGCAGGGCGCCCAGACAATCCCGATAATAATTCCCACCAAAAGTCCGCCCCAGGGGCTGTCGCCGAACTTTTGACTGCTCTGGCCGGCTTTGGTAATGAGGCCGCTGGCATGGGCCATGAGCTTTTCAAACGGCGCGGGCCAGAGCATAAAAATTCCAAAGATGGCCAGGACTACGGCCGCGCCGTTGCGCAGGGCGTTGGGATGAAGCCCTAAATTTTGGATAAGAAAATTCAGCGACAATCCCAACACGGCAAAGGTCAAAACAAAGCCAATGGTAATAAACAGCGGCCGGGTTTTGTGAGTTTGCCCTACCGAAGTGCCGAACAAAATCGGCAGCGGTAGCAGAATGCACGGCGCCGCGATGGTAAGAATGCCGGCCGCGAGCGACAAAAGTATTTCAATCATAAATTCTTGGAGAATAGTTGCCTCGCCAGTTGCCCGCGAGTAGCAGAGCCGCTCACATGTTTACATAGCAAATACTGCTCGCGGATAATCCGGCCCGGCAACTATTATTTAAGATAAATTTTCAGGTTTTCGATATCGCCGCCGCTCCATTTGCTGACTTGGTTGCCGCTGGCGTCTATTTGCACGAAGGTGTGCTGGTAAGTGACGCCGTACTTTTGCTTCAAGGCAGTGTTGGAATCGTAATCGGTTTTAACCACGGTTACGCCGGCAGGGATCTGATCGAGTTTGGCCTTAAACGCCGCGTCAGCCGCTTTGCAGAACGGACACCAGGGAGCATAGAAGGATAGCACAACTTTATGCCCGGCCTTTTGTTCCGCGGCAACAGTTTCCGCGGAATAATCCACATAGCTGCCTTGCTTAGCCATCATGGCGTCGCCGGCCATTTTGTCGTCTGTCATCATGGCGCCGTCTTTTTTCTCCATCATGGCGCCTTCATCTTTGTTCATCATGGCCTCATCCTTTTTCATGGCTTCACCCTCTTTTTCCATGGCATCTGTGCCCTCTTTCTTCATCATCTGTCCTTGCTCGGTATCCGAAGCCACATCGGACTTGTTGCCGCGGCGGCTCGCAATGCCGTAACCCACGGCTACCGCCACGATCAGGCCAATTACGGCCAGTAACGCTTTGTTTTGCATATTTTATGATTTCCTTTGTAGAGCCAAAGCTCTAAAATAATAGTTATAGACAGTATATATTGTTTAAAAACTCATGTCAAGTCAGCTTTACACGAGGTTTGAGTTTCTTTATCTTTTTTTGAACCCAGTTGTGTTAGAGTGGCAATAGTTGTCAAATTATATATTATCACTCCGTTTGACAGAGTGATAATTTCAATATATAATAATTGATATGGCTCAAAATGCCAATTTAACTCTTAGACAAGCCAAAATTTTGGCCGCCATAGTCAAGGAAAACTGCGAAACCGGGAAGCCTATAGCCAGCAAGGACCTGTCCGACAAAGCTTATTTTGATTTGAGCGGCGCTACCATCCGCAATGAAATGCAGGTCCTGGAAAAGCAGGGCTATATTATGCAGCCGCACACTTCGGCCGGGCGCGTGCCCACGGACCAAGGCTTTCGCTATTTCGTCAATCAATTAATGGATCGGGTTAATCTCTCGGTGAAAGAGCGGGATGAACTGCGCCGTGAAGTAATGAAACTGCAGTTAATCAACGCCGAAGTCAGCCGCCGTTTGGCAAAAATTTTAGCCATCCACAGTTCGCAGGCTTCCTTCGCCGTCTTACCGAAAGAAGTTTCCACGGCCGGGCTATCAAATTTACTGCAGAAAGAGAATTTGTCGCCGGAAGACGCCCGCGAGATCGCCCAGTTTTTTGATAATATAGATGAATACGCCGAGCAGATGCTGAAAGATTACGGCAGCGTTCATCCCAAGGCGTTCATCGGAAAAGAATTGAAGCTGTCCAAAAATTCCGACTACTCCATGATCGTATCCGGCTTGTCTTTGCCTTCGGGAAAAAAGGGCGTTATCGGCCTCATCGGCCCCAAGAGCATGCAGTATCACAAGAATATGTCGCTGATGGAGTATATTTCCAAGCTGCTCGGCGGCGGGGGAGCAGCGGCAATTTTATTAATTTTAATCCGTTAATTATGGACGATGCACAGAACGACCAGCAGGATCTAGAGACGCTACAAAATGAATTGGTCCAAGCCACCGAGCAGGCGCAGATGAATCTCAACGGCTGGAAGCGCACGCAGGCCGACTTTGAAAACTACAAGAAGCGCAAAGAAGCCGAGAATAAAGAGCTGATAGAATTCGCCAAGGAAGTTACGGTCGCCAAACTGCTACCGACTTTAGATTCTCTTGAACAGGCTTTGAGGCATTCGCCGGATTCCGCCGCCACGGATTTTGTCGACAAGTTTAACACCTGGTATCGGGGCGTGCAGGGAATTCTGGGGCAGTTAGATAAGGCTTTGGCTGAAATGGGCGTCAAAAAAATCGAAGCAGTGGGCAAGAAGTTTAATCCCAATTTTCACGAAGCCGTGCGCGAGGTTGAAGTTGAAGGCGACGAAGATGGAATAATAGTGGAAGAGTTGCAGAGCGGCTTTGAATTGAACGGCAAAGTAATTCGGCCGGCGACAGTGGTGATTAGTAAAAAGTTCGTTAACGACGGCTCCGCCCCGCGTTCAGAGTCTCGAACGACCGGCGAAAATAATTAGTGGAAAGGAATTTATGAATATCCAAGATATGTTTGATGTAGGCGAGATTATGGAATGGGAGGATAAATCCAAAAGCATTAAAGTTTTAGACGGCGACGACTGCGAGATCACGGGCAAAGCGCTTAATAAGAACAAGGTTATTTTACACATGAAGCGGTTATCCGACGGCTCGGAAGGCAATGTGTTTGTCAAATTGAAAGAAGAATTTCATGATCAGTTCCCGGTGTCCAAGAAACTGCTGGCCAGCAAGAAAGTCATTGGCATGTCCCTTAACGAATTTAAGAAGTTTAATGTAGAAGAGCTATAAAAAGGTGAGAAGTATTAAGTCTCTAAAATCACTAGGTGAAAGTAAGAAAGGTTAGGATTATGTCCGACCGGAAAATTATGACAGATCCTGCGAAAACCCCCGGCATGGGTTGGGAAAGAAACAGGACTATATGGTCAAGAGAACAAGCCTTAGAGTTTTATCGTGAGGAACTTGGAGTCACTAATGAAGAATTAGAAGGCAATGTAATTTTAGATTTAGGAAGTGGAGAAGGTGAGCCGTTTGGGCAAGATTTAAAAACAGCAGGAATTAATGCGGAAGTAATTTCACTAAACCCGGATTTGGGCCCCGATAAATTTAATGAATATAGGGAACGCTTAAAAAATAATCCAAATTGGAGCAAGTTGTCGGTTTCAGGTATTGGACAAGTATTGCCATTTAGGAATGAAACTTTTGATACAGTTTTAGCTGCCAAATCAGTGAGTTCTTATGCAGCACCGTTTGCAAATTACAAATCAAACAGTTTGGATAATGAGAAAGCACCTGAATTTTGGCTTAGGGAGATTATTAGGGTTCTTAAACCAAACGGCATTGCCAGGGTTGGGGCGATTCCGATTATAAATAAAGAGTTTTATGAGAAGTTGATAGAGAGTATTGTTAAAGAGTTTTATGAAAAGATGGAACAAGCGAATTCCAACGATAAGCTTAATTTATCAATAGTATTTGAAGAGGCTCCAGACACTCCTGGCGGACTCCAAAATGTTAGATTGTTAATAAAAAAAAGCGTGAATAAATAATTTAATTTTAAGAACAAGGAGCACAAACTATGCCAAAAATTATCGGGATAGATTTAGGAACCTCAAACAGCGCCGCCGCCGTTATGGAAGCCGGCAAGCCGGTCATTATTCCATCGGCCGAGGGCGCTTCGCTTGGAGGCAAGGCCTTTCCTTCTTATGTGGCGTTCACCAAGGAAGGGGAGTTGTTAGTCGGCGAGCCGGCGCGCCGCCAGGCCGTAACCAATCCGGAAGGCACCATTTTTGAGGCCAAGCGCAAAATGGGCACCAAAGAAAAATATACGGTCAACGGCAAAGATTATACTCCGGAACAAATCAGCGCGTTCATTTTACAAAAAATCAAGCGCGACTCCGAAGCCTATTTGGGCGATAAAGTGGAAAAAGCCGTTATTACCGTGCCGGCGTATTTTGACGATGCCCAGCGCCAGGCCACCAAGAATGCCGGTGAAATTGCCGGGCTGGAAGTGGTGCGCGTGATTAACGAACCCACGGCCGCCGCTTTTGCTTATGGTCTTGATAAAACCGGCGCCAAAGATCAGAAAATTTTAGTGTTTGATTTGGGCGGCGGTACTTTGGATGTGACGATTATGGATTTCGGCGAGCACGAGGGCCAGGCCACTTTTGAGGTGCTTTCCACTTCCGGCGATACCGCGCTGGGCGGTAAGGATATGGATGCCGTACTTATCAAACATATTACGGAGACATTTAAAGCTGAAAGCGGAATTGCCGTCAGCGCGGATAAGATGGCCATGAATCGGGTGCGCGAGGCCGCGGAAAAAGCCAAAATTGAATTGTCTACGACTTTGGAGACGGAATTAAACTTACCGTTCATTACGGCGGACGCCAGCGGCCCCAAACATCTCCAGATGAAAATTACCCGAGCCAAACTTGAAGATTTGATCAAGCCTATTATAGAGCGCATGCGCAAACCCGTGGAAAGCGCCATTAACGATGTGGCCAAAAAAATAAACGCGCCCTTTACGCCCCAGAACATCAATAAAATTATTCTCATCGGCGGACCCACGCGCATGCCCGCGGTTCAGCAGTTCGTAGAAACCTACATCGGCAAAAAGCTTGAACGGGGCGTTGACCCCATGGAAGCCGTGGCCAAAGGCGCGGCCATTCAGGCCGGCATTTTGGGCGGGGAAGTCCAGGGCAAAGAAATCTTGCTTTTGGATGTCACGCCTTTAACGCTCGGACTGGAAACTTTGGGCGGCGTGCGCACGCCGTTAATTGACCGCAACACCACCATTCCGACTTCCAAGTCGCAGGTCTTTTCGACCGCGGCTGACAACCAGACATCAGTAGAAATTAATGTCTTGCAAGGTGAGCGCGAATTTGCCGCGGACAACAAATCGCTCGGGCGGTTTATTTTGGACGGAATTCCACCGGCGCCGCGTGGCGTGCCGCAAGTTGAAGTTTCGTTTGACATTGACGCCAACGGTATCTTAACCGTGAAAGCCAAAGACAAAGCCACAAACAAGGAACAGCACATTACCATTCAGGGGTCATCAAATCTGTCTAAAGATGAAGTTGAACGGATGAGAAAGGAAGCTGAAGCGCACGCGTCCGAAGATCGTCTGCGCAAGGAAACCGTGGAAATCCGCAACCAGGCCGACACTTTGCTGTCTGTTTCGGAGAAAACCTTAAAAGATGCCGGCGATAAAGTTAAAGGGGAAGATAAAACCGCGGTGGAAGAAAAAATGAAAGCGCTGAAAGATGTAAAAGACAAAGATGATATTGACGCGATCCGCAAGGCCATGGATGAGTTGTCCAGCGCCATTCAGAAGGTCGGCGCGGCCATGTATCAGCAGGCCGGTCCGGAAGCCGGAGGTGCGGCCGCCGATGCGCAAGGCAGCGCGCCGGGCGGGGGAGATGCCGGCGCGGGTCCGGGCGACGCCGGCGCGGCCGGCGGACAGAGCGGAGACCAGGCCAATGGCCCAGGCGGCGGCGCCCAGCCCGGCAGCGATAAAGGCCCGGTGGACGCGGAGTATAAAGAAGTGCCGAAAGATGATAATCAGTAATAAAAAAAGAATGAAGGCACCGGAAAGAGTTTGCAGTCCTCCTCCCGATGCCCTCTTGGCCCCTCAGGTTGTACCTTGCGAGCATCGTTGGGTGGATGCTCAAAACAAAGAGGATCACTCCCCCTTGTTGCCATAAGTATAGCCTTTCGTAAAATATTTGCAAACCATCTCTGAAAATTTATCAATTAATTCGCAACAATAACTATAAATTTATAAATCTATGCCCCAAAATAGCCCCCAGCCGCCCCAGGGCGGCCAAAGCCAGCAGCAGCAGCAGATCCAGGTCAAAGTGACCGACGAAGTGCTCAAAGGCGTGTACGCCAATATGGTCCAGGTGTCGCATACGCCGGAAGAGTTTTTGCTGGATTTCATGAACCTGTTCCCGCCCTCCGGCATCCTGACCAGCCGGGTCATCGTGAGTCCGGCGCACATGAAGCGCATATTGGCCGCACTCCAGGAAAATTTGAAGCGTTACGAAGACCAGTTCGGTTCGATTAAATCCAGCGACGCCCCGGCGCACCAAGTGGGATTTCGCACGGAGTAAATTTTTTTGATGGCCAAAAACTTTTACGATATATTAGGCGTGAGCAAAACCGCGACCGCGGACGAAATTAAGCGCGCCTACCGCAAGCTCGCGCACCAGTATCATCCTGATAAGGACAAGGGCGATGAGGCCAAATTCAAGGAAGCCAATGAGGCTTATCAGGTTCTGTCTAACAGCGACAAGCGCCAGCAATATGATCAGTACGGCCAGACTTTTGAACAGGCCCAGAGAAACGGCCAAGGCTTTGGCGGATATGGCGGGCCTGGCGCGGGCTACGACGGCGCAGGCGGTTTTGGCCGCGCCGGCGGACCGGGCGGCTTCCAGGGCGGGCCGTTCGGCGGTTTTGATTTTAGCGGATTCGCGGGCAACGGCGCGCAGATGGAATGGGATCTCGGCGATATGTTCGGCGATCTCTTCGGTATGCGTAGTCAACGCCAGACCCGCCGCGCTCGGGGCATTGATCTGGAAATGCAGCTTAACCTGAATTTTGAGGAAGCCGTGTTCGGCGTGGAAAAAAATA
Organism: uncultured Candidatus Saccharibacteria bacterium; assembly: GCA_964372905.1. GTDB lineage: Bacteria > Patescibacteriota > Doudnabacteria > UBA920 > UBA920 > CAYJQY01. The sequence continues at coordinate 7,140 of CAYJQY010000009.1, read as the reverse complement.
TTGCGCTGGAAAAAAAAGACAAATGTCCGTCCTGCAAAGGCAATGGCGCCGAGCCCGGCACCAAAATCAGCACCTGCCCCAAGTGCCACGGCCAGGGGCAAATTCGCACCGTGCGGCAGACCATTTTCGGCGCCATCCAATCCAGCGCGGCCTGCGACCGCTGCGACGGCGACGGTAAAGTTCCGGAACATCCTTGCAGTAAATGTAGAGGCAGCGGCGTGCTGAAGCAGGAAAAAACTTTGCAGGTGAAAATTCCCGCAGGGATTGATAACGGCCAGCGCATCCGCATTGCCGGCGAAGGCGAAGTGGGTTACCGCGATTCGCAGGCGGGCGATTTGTATTTAGTGATGAGAGTCTCGCCGCACAAAGAGTTTAAGCGCGATGGCTATAATTTATATAAAGATGTGCCGGTGAGTTTTGCCCAGGCCGCGCTGGGCGCGAAAGTGCGCGTGGCCACTTTGGACGGCGAAATTGAGCTGAAAATTCCCGCGGGTACGCAGTCCGGCAAGATTTTCCGCGTTGGCGGCAGGGGCGTGCCATATGTGAACTCTTCCCGCCGCGGCGACCTCTATATTACCGCGCGCGTGGTCATTCCCGGCAAACTCAACAAAAAAGAATCCGAACTTATAAAGAGACTGGCCGAACTGGAAGGCGAAAGCGTGGCAGTGGATAAGGGTTTTTGGGATTCGATAAAAGACAGTTTCTGATCATTTTTTATTGTCGGCGATTTCGAAACCGGGATAAAATGTTGGTTCTTTGTCGGTTTTTGTTTTTCCAAGTAACCTGGCGGGTCGATCTTCTTTTTAGAAAGATTCTAACTTCCATTTAACGCGCCTTGAACCGCCGCGTTTTATAATGACAGAAGTGGGCTGGGCTTTGGTGCGCAATAGGTTCCGACAAAACCGTTTTGCCGAGGTTCGAATCCTCGCCAGCCCGCCGCAAACTTGACATATAATCCTAGTCGGATTAGTATGTTAATACTTGTCGGAATCAAAGCACCAAGCCCGTTTACCAAATCCGCCGTCGGTTCATTCCGGCGCGGATTTTGGTTTTGCCGCCGCTGACACCCCGCCGCGCTCCACAAACAGCCGTAAATCTATGCTATACTGCAAGAAACATCATCTTCAAGCGAAACAAAAATGAATTTCAGCCAACAGTATAATGCCGTCTTGCAGCTCGTCCGTAATTTCAACTGGCACGCTCCCTCGTGGGATTTGTTTATTTTTTTGTTTTGGATTGTAGCCAGCGTGATTTACGCGTTCGCCGCGGGCCGCGGCCGCAGCCTGTCCATTTTGGTCAGCGTTTATATGGCTAAACTTTTGGTTATAGAGGCGCCGTTTCTGCAGACGGCCGTATCCAAACATTTGCCCGGCGGTCTCGTGGCCCTGCAGCAGCTCGTAACTTTCGTAATTTTATTTTTGCTGCTGTTCATGTTTTTGGCGCGCTACGCTTTCAAGACTTCGGCCGACGGCCGGCAGATCAGCTCATTTGTCTTCGGGTTGGTCTTTGCGGTTTTGCAGATTGGCCTCCTTATTAACATAATTTTGGGATTTTTGCCCCCCGAAACCCGGCAGAGCCTTTCGCCTCTGGTCCAATTCGTATTTCTACAGCCCTACGCCAGTTTCGTCTGGCTGGTTCTGCCCGTGCTTTATTTGGTCGGGCTGGGCAAATTTATTGCCGAACGGTCCGAATTTTAGGAGATGACATAAATAACAAAACCGCTCCGACGGTCCGCTACTTGGCGGGTCGGAGCGGTTTTTTTATTTCTTCAATCCCTAAGTTGATGATGCTGTTTCATAAATCGGGTAAGTGAATACTCCGACCGGAAATTATGAGCGCGCGACCTAGAGGCCGGGGGGACTGGGTCCGGGGGGGGTATCGCCTTCGCCGGAATCAGTGTACCGAAAGACGCCGATGGAACGATTGGTCCTATGACCGGCGGCGTCAAAAGCAGAAGCCTTTATGGTGTTATTGCCGCTGACAAACAGCGCACTCGCCCAGCCGGTTAATCCACAGGAAATAACATTGGCGCCCGGGCAGGACTTTTTTTCTACGCCGTTGATGAATAGTTTTATTTCTGTTACCGCCGTGTCATCGTTGGCTACAGCCTCAATTGCCACAGGCTGGCTGGATTCGAAAGATTGGCCGTCAGAGGGCTGGAAAATAGCCAAGGCTGGCGCCGCGGTATCGCCGCCCGCGGGAGCCGCGGTAACTACCACCTGCGCGTTGGCTGAAACGGAACCATCCACGCCGATACAAGTGAGCGTAAAGGTCAAGGTGCTAGCAGTAACCGCCACCGGGGAAATAATTTGCGAGCCGCCGCTGGGGTTTTTGGGACCAGGCCAGTTGCCCGCGCCACCGCTGCCCTGGCAGGATAAGGAGTTGCTTACGGTCCAGGCCAAAGTTGTGGAACTGGCGTTGCCGGCCACCACTGTGTTGGGCGAGGCCGTGAGCGTGGCCGTGGGCGGAGTTGGCAGTTGAATGTTAGATAGTATAGCCGTAACCGTGGCTGGCTGGCCTACGCGCGAGCCGTTTTTTTTGGCGATGGCCATGATGGTGTGCGAACTGCCGGACGCCCAGCCCGAAGTGTGAATTAGCTTGGTACAGACGCTTACGCCGGTGAAGGCGCAGCTCATTGCATCTGTTTCTGATAGATTATCAATGCGGAAGACAATCCGGTCTACTCTGTAAACTCCAGTCACCTGCGCGGTAACGGAGAAGTCGCCGTTGACTAACGCCGGGCTGGTTGATGGATCAATTATGGAGATTTGCGGCTCCGGCGGGGGTGCGCCTTCGGGCGCCTGGACGGCAAACACCGCGAGCGTATTGTCAAAACCTCTTCTAGTGGAGTTTTGATTAGTTGCGAAAATGCTAAAGGTGTAGTCTCGCGGGAGAGCGTCGGCCGCCGAAATCACGGCGAAATTTACAGAGGCTTGCCGTCCTGATTCCAACGCTACAGTGTTGGGGCGGGTTCTCCAACCAAAGGGCAGTGGCCCGCCCTCTATCAAAAAGTTTGAACCGCTGCAGCTTTGGTCGGTATTTTTTACGATGACCTCGTAGAGTACATCGCCACCCGCCGGTGCGCTTTTGCGGCGGTCAGTCACTGTTACTTCCGGATCATTGCGTACGCAATTGGGGTTTTCGCCGACGCTGGAGGCAACGCGATGGAGAATGGTTTCCGTATTGGCCCCGGGGCCGGGGAAAGTAGCGCTGGACCTGGCCGCGGACAAAATGAAACCGTAATCGCCCGGCTGAATAGTTTTGCTCGTATCAACCGTAAAGTCCACTCTCTTTTGGTAATTTTCACGCGCCGTGCCGACGCTAACGGGATCCGGCGCGTTGACTCTTATGCCGGCTACTGTTGGGTTGGCGGTAAAATTGAAGCTGGTTGGAGCGCACGGCAGAGTATCCTTGTTTGACAGAGTAAGGGAGTAAGTGGCCTTTTGGCCTGGAATGGCCGGTTGCGCGGTGGTGGGATTTCCTATCGCCAGTTCCGGCGGCGCGCGGAAACAGCCTTCGGCTTCCGGGGGCGCAATCGGCGGCGGTTCAGGTACATTTGTGGTCACTGTATAGTCAGCAGTGGCTTGCGTAGCATAATTGCCCTTGCCTTTTTTCGCGGCATTTTCAACGATAATGGTAATCTTATGGGGACCGGCCGTGGCTGTGTTACTGGAACGAATAGGAATATCTTTGTCGTGGGTTTCGTCGGCGCGAAGAACGACGGAGAAGTCTACCGGATTAAAGGGCCACCCGCCAATCAGCCATCCTTGGGCATCATCAACTTTAATTGTAGTTTTAAGAAGCGTACGCGGGCAATGCGAATCCTTGTTTCTAAGGGTGAGATGGTAGTTTAAAGTAGTGCCGGGCGCGGCAGAAGTCACTGGCGCGTTAATCGTAACTTCCGGAGCTTGGCGCACGCAGAGGGTTGCTCCCGTGGAAGACGATCCCGCCTCGCCCAACACTACGGCCGCTATCATTAAGACAAACAAAAAAGCCAGTTCGGAAAAGGCAATCAAGCCTAGCCAATGGAACAGGCCGTGCTTTTTGTGCTTGTGCCATTTATCGTACCATTTGTATTTTGCGCGCAAGCGGTGGTGGATTCTCTCCATTTTTGTTTGATTTTAATTTTATTTCGAGAGCAAATAACTTATAAATAGTATAGCATATCTGCCAAAAAAACGCAAATTCCGCTTCCAGCCAACAGTCCAAGGCCAGCCAATGTTAAGCTGACCAGCGAGTAACAATGCCGGTGGAAATCAGACGGCCGTCGGTTTGCTGAAGGCAGAGCTCGCCGGATTCCAAGTGACTGCTGGCTTGGCCGGGGTGGACAGCTTGTCCTGCGGCTGGGCCTGTGCCGCCGCCCCAGGCGCCGCCTCGGGCGGCCAAAATATCTTCCGCTAAATTGCGCAGAGCCAGCGGCGAGGAATTCGTGGCGTAAGCATTGATAAGCAAAAAGCTGGGCCGCGGCGACAGAATTTTTACGCAGTCAGCCAGGAGCCGCGGCATATCGCGATTGAACTTCCAGGTTTTACCGGAAGGGGAGTGGCCGAACGCCGGCGGATCCATAATGATGCCGTCGTAGCTTTGTCCGCGCTTGGCTTCGCGCGCCGCGAACTTGGCCGTGTCGTCCAAAATCCAGCGGATGCTGTTAGCCGGCAGGTTGTTGAGCGCCTGGTTGCGTTTGGCCCAGGCCAGCGCCGGCTTGCTCGCGTCCACATGGGTAACGAAGTGGCCGTGCTTGGCCAAAATTACGCTGGCCGCGCCAGTGTAACCGAACAGGTTGAGGATTTTTAATTTTTGATGATGGATTGCGGGGGCCGCGCCACCGCCAGCGCCGATTTTGGCCCTGCCGTCAGTGCCGATTTTGGCTGCATCACCACTCGCGATGCCGCCCCAGCCAATTCTGTCCGCGTTGTCGCGGCCGGCGGCGCTACCGGTCCGCTCAACCATCCAGTCCCAGTTAGCCGCCTGCTCCGGAAAAATTCCCGTGTGCTTGAACGGCGTGAGCCGCGCCTCAAGTTTCACATCATCATACTTTACAATCCATGATTCCGGCACAGGGTTGCGCATAATCCATTTGCCATTTTCGCGCTGGGATTGAACGCCTGATTGAAAAATCGCATGCGCGCCCTGCCATTCGGCGGCCGGCAAATGTCTTTGCCAAATAATCTGCGGATCCGGGCGAACAAGCCGGTACTCGCCCCACTGCTCCAGCCGGTTGCCATCGCCAGTGTCGAGCAGGCGGTAATCATCAAACTGATTTGAAGTTATGACGAACATAACGCCATTGTAACACGCCGCCGCAATTGTTCACTAGCTTTGCGTTTCCCAGTCGGGGACCTGTCCCGGTTTGCTCTTATCATCTATGCCCGGCCTCTATGCCCGGCCTTGAAAAAAACTTCAAAATGAACTAAAATATCAAAGTTAATCGTTCTCTGCCGGTTAATCCTTCTCTGCCGCCGCGGGTCGGTAGCTCAGTCGGTAGAGCAGCGGCCTTTTAAGCCGTTTGTCGCGGGTTCGATCCCCGCCCGACCCACCAGAAAACTTTTTATGAAACACATTGTTATTGTTGGCGGAGGATTCGGGGGAATTACCGCGGCGCTTGAACTGGAGCGGTTGCTGGGGCGCTCGCCGGCCGTGCGCCTGACTTTAATTGACCGCGAGGCGTATCAGTTGTATCCGCCGAATCTCTATGAAATCTGCACGGCCGAGGAAGAACTGGCTTCTTTGACGGATTTGAAGCACAGTATCACTGTGCCGATTGCGGAGATTTTGCGCGGACGGAGTATTGATTTTGTTCAGGGCGAGGTAACGGCTATTGATGCGGAGCGCCGCACGATTAGCTTGCGCGGGGCCGGCCCCGGGCAAGACAGCGGCCAAACCGGCGGCCAAGGTGCCGGCCAGCCGCTGGAATATGATTATTTGGTTTTGGCTTTGGGGTCAACCAGCAATTCCTACGGCATTCCCGGCGTGGAGGAGTATGCCATTCCTCTCAAGAGCGTGAATGACGCTTTGCGCATCCGCGATAAAATTGAATTCGCGGTGCAGGTGCGCCGCTATGACATGACCAAGCTGCATATCCGCATTGCCGTGGCTGGCGGGGGATTTGCCGGCGTAGAAGTGGCGGCCGAACTGCAAAAATTTTTAGATTTTGTTGCCTGGAAAAATAACTTTCCTCGCGAAAAAATTGAAACTCTCTTGATTGAAGGGTCCAATAGGATTTTAAACGGGCTTGATGATGCCGTGGCGCGGGATGTGGCCGCACGCCTGCATGATTTAGGCGTGCGCGTGCAAGTGAGCAGTTTCGTGACTAAAGTCGGAGCCGATTTTCTGGAATTTAAGAACGGCGAGCGGCTGGAATATGATTGCTTGATTTGGACCGCGGGGGTAAAAGCCAGCGCTGTGCCATTGATTCCGGCTCCGCGGTTAGACAGCGGCGGTCGTGTGGTGGTGGACGGATTTTTTCATCCGATGGGAGCGCTAGAAGTGGTCGGATCTTTGCGTGCCGGCACGGCAACAGGAGCGTCCGGCGCCGCCGTCGCTGGCGCATCAAACATTTTTATCATTGGCGATGCCTGTAATTTTGCGGATCCGGCCGGGCACCCCTTGCCCGGCACCATTCCGCAGGCCGAGGACCAGGCCAAGTTCGTAGCGCGCGCGCTGGCCGCGCAATTGGCCGGCCATCAACCCAAACCCTATTTTTGCCGGCAATTCGGCTATATTATTCCCGTGGGCGGCAAGTGGGCCGTCCTGAAGCTGAAACGGCTCTATATAACAGGCTGGCTGGCCTACGCCATCCGCGAGTTCGTGGCCTGGCGCTGGTTCGCCGGGTTGATTGGCCCGTGGAAAGCCCTGCGGCTCATCTATTTTGACGAAAAAATTTATTCCAGGAATGATTAATGCATCAAAATGGACATCAAATTCCGTCCCGATGACCATCGGGACGGTTTTTCGTTCAGCAAGATTTGAATTTTGGTTTAGCGCGGCTTGAAGCCCGGTTTACTATTATGGAATCTGTGGGCGTGGCAGGTCGCGCAATAATAGGTATTAGCACACTTAGTTGCGGCGGTTCAAGTCCGTCCACGCCCACAATTCAAAACTTTTCAACTTTTTTGCTGGGGACAAGACCGAATGCTCGCC
>CAYJQY010000008.1:3591-45604 GCA_964372905.1 uncultured Candidatus Saccharibacteria bacterium | reverse complement strand
GAAAGCGCGCAGGGTATCAAAGCCCTCGGGGGTTCGAATCCCCCCCTCTCCGCCAGATTACCAACTTTGAACAACCATGACTAAAAAAATACACCTTGATACTGATTTGGGGGGTGATATTGACGATATTTGCGCCCTGGCCATGCTGCTTCGATGGCCAAATGTTGATTTAACCGGAATCACCGTGGTTGGCGACACAAACGGAAAAAGAACTGGCTATGCACGATATGCTCTAAAAATTGAAGGGAGAAACGACATTCCGGTTGCGGCCGGCGCAGATACTTCTCAAGGATTTTACCGCTCTGCACTAGGCCTCCCTCAAGAGGATAGCTATTGGCCGGAGTCAATTACTCCTTCGCCCAATGCCCCAGAGGAGGCAATTCGTTTGCTGAAGAAAAGCATTGAGCAGGGCGCGACGATCATTGCCATTGGGCCTTATACGAATTTATATCTGCTCGATATTCAATACCCCGGGATTTTAATGCAGGCAAAACTCTTTCTCATGGGAGGTTATGTCTATCCTCCCCGGTCTGGTTTTCCAAACTGGGGAAACAACATGGATTTCAACATCCAGGCAGATGTTAAGTCGGCGAAGCATGTTCTTGAAAATTCTAATCCAACACTGGTTCCGCTCTCGGTAACAATAGAAACAGCCTTTAGAAGAGCATATCTGGATAATTTACGAGAGTCGGGAGCATTAGGGAAATTGATTGCGCAGCAAGCCGAAGCGTTTGCGGAAGATGAAAAGAATGAAGTGAGATTTGGAAAAACTTGCGCGGGCTTGCCCCGCGACATCATCAATTTTCAGCATGATCCGCTAACCTGCGCGATTGCACTCGGATGGGATGAAATTAAAATTGATGAATTGCCTTTAAAATTAGAAATTAAGGACGGCTGGTTAATTGAGAGAGTTGATGAAGCGGGTAAATTAACCAAAGTTGTTACAGCGGTAAATGGAAATAAATTTAATGAGCTGTGGTTTAAAATAGTTACAAGAGCTTAAAAATAAAACACGGTTCGTCGGCCTGGCTGCGCCTCATCGCGCCGCGCGCGGCCGCCGTTTAGCGAAAATGCTTACCCAGCATAAAGCGGCCGCCGGCCAACTTTTTGAGTTCCGCTGAAAATGGCGAAATTTCGGTTTCTTCAATAATGCGATGCATTTCGGCCACGGCCTGCACCGGGTATTTGCCCGTGGCTGTTTCGCCGGACAGCATGACGGCGTCGGCGCGGTCGAGAACTGCGTTGGCCACATCGCTGACTTCGGCGCGCGTGGGGCGCGGGTTGCGCATCATGGAATCCAGCATCTGCGTGGCCACAATGACCGGCTTGCCCGCGCGCCGGCAGGCGGCGATGATTTCTTTTTGGACGATGGGCACATCGGCCTCGTCAATTTCCACGCCCAGGTCGCCGCGCGCCACCATAATGGCATCGGCTTGGCGCACGATTTCCTTGAGATTTTTCAGGGCTTCCCTGCGCTCTATTTTGGCGATAATTTCGGGCGGCTTAAATTTTTTGGGATTGAACTTTTTGATGAGCGCGCGCAATCGCTTAACATCGCGGGCGCTCCTCACGAACGACAGCGCCACGAAATCCGCATCATGCTTGAGGCCGAATTTTAAATCTTCAATGTCTTTTTTGGTAAGGGCATCGAACTTGATGTTGCTGTCCGGCAAATTCACGCCCTTATGCGCCTGGATTTTCCCGCCGGTTACGACTCGGCAAAAAATGTGGGCTGCGCCTTTCGCCACGCGCAGGACTTTTAATTCAATCAGCCCGTCTTCAATTAAAATGCGCTGTTTCGGCCGGATTAACCGGGCTACGGCGACATCTAAATTAAAATCCCGGCCAATAACCACGGTTTGGCCGGCTTTTACTGCCAGCGGCTTGCGCAATTCCGCCACGCGAATCTTCGGCCCTTGCAAATCCTGCATAATGGCCACGGGCGTTTTGAGCTTGGCCGAAACCGCGCGGATATTTTTGATGAGCAGGGCATGGTTGTCATAACTGCCGTGCGAAAAATTCAAGCGCGCCACGCTCATGCCGGCCCTGACCATGCGCGTCAGAATTTGAGCGCTTTGCGAAGCTGGACCAATGGTGGCCACAATTTTGGTGTTTTTCATAAAGTTATTATAACACGCTTCTACGGGCCTAAAAAACAAAACTAAAAGAGGCCAAGGCTTTGGCCTCCAGCGCCTCTGCGTCGGTTACTTATAATAAGTCAGTTCCAGTTCCGCTATAGTATAACCGTCTACGGTCGCGCTTGTGCCCTTGGTGAGACGAATTATGTTAGCACCCGTAGCGGGGGCGGGATCGCCGGAGCCGCGAGTTGCTTCCACTATGCTGAACAGCTGGCTGCGGCCCACCAGCGACTGGTTATCGACAAAAGCGTTTACCAGCACTACATACTTTCCGGCAGGCATAAGCAAAACATTTTTTTCCAGGTGATCCCCCACCCTCCAGGCATAACTGCCCAAAGTGCCGGTGGCGATCTGATTGACGAGGTGGTACTGGGGAGCGCTATCGCCAGGGCACATAGCCCCGCTTAACGGATTTACATTACACGAGGGAAACCAAGCTTCTACTGTCAGATTGACTTTGCTTACTGCAGCAGGCGCGGTCCATCTAATAGTTTGGGAGGTGCCGCGTTCCCAGACCTCGCCGCCGCCGGGGGAAGTCACGGCAAGCGCGTCTGATTGTCCTCCCCGGTCCGCGGCAATAGGCGCGGGTACGCTGACCGAAGGTTCCACCGCTTTCAAAACGACCTGCAGGCTGTCGGAGACCGAGCCGGATTTGGCGGTACAAGTTACGGAAAGCGTGGTGGAATTAGAGAAAGGGCCCACGGGAATGCTCAATTGGTTGAGGCCGCTTAAAGACACCCAGCCGTTGGACTGGCAGGAAGACACGCGCCGGCTAGTCCAGCCGAGCATAAGTATGCTATCAGACCCCACGGTAATAGAATCTCCGTATCTTTCTCCTGTTTCGTTCACCAGATACACGCGCGGTTTCAACAAAATCGCGCCGCTAATGAGCGGATGCCCGCTGGCCGCGGATACGATGGAAGCAAATACCAGCACCGCCAGCGTGAGCACCACGACAAGCCAGACATTGGCGCGCGCGGAGAGCAAGTTTGATAGAGTTGATTTAAAGTCCATGGAGTTAGATATTAAAACTTCTTGGTAATGCTATTATGCCACAAGTATCGCGGCAAAACAAACTACGGCAAAACAAATTGAACGATTAAAACAGCGCGCCCTGGCTGGACTGCTTAAACAATGCCCGCCGCTCATCATCGCCATAAATCTGAATTTTGCCGAACACGCCGTCATAGCCGCCTTCTATGCGCACCTTGCCCTCGCGCACGCGCATAATGCTTTCGGCTGTTTGCGGCCCGCCCAACGGTTCCAGCTCGTTGCGCGGCAAATCAAGCAATATGGCAAACTCGGGCTGGCACAGCGGTAGCTCGCCCACCAGCCGTTCGTAGGCGGCCAAAACTTTCTTGCTGGCCGTCCCGACGCCAAATGTTTCGGCGATAATTTCTTCCAAAGGGATGACGCTTTTGAAAGGAATGGCGCGCGGGGGAGTAAAGCCCGCCCCGCGATCGGCCAAATCATCCACCCGGTGCAGCACGCCGCGCAAAAGCGGCTTGCCGCAGACCGGGCAAAGTCCTTTATTTTTTTTGGTCTCCGCGGGCAGACAACTGTATTGGTGGTCGCGGTGGCCATCCAAATGGTACTTGCCTTCTTCCGGAAAAAATTCAATGGTGTACAAAAACTTGTCCGGATTTTTTTCTTTTATAATTTTGATGATTTGGCCATAGGACAGCGCCGCATGTTCCAATTCAAAGACATTGGCCTCGCGGCCAAGCTTGCGCAAGGAATGCGCGTCGGAATTGGAAATCAAACTTATAGAATCCAAAGCCGAGAGCTGCCAGTTCATTTTGGGATCGCTGGACAGTCCGGTCTCAATGGCAAATACATGTTTGGCTTGGTTACCGAAGGCTTCGGCCAGGGAGTCAAAGCCCGAAAGTGAGCCGAACACGCCGAAGTGGGGCGTCCAGGCGTGGGCGGGAATGAGTTCAATGCCCGCATCGGCATCTTTGCAAATTTTCATTAATTCCTCGCAGGGGATACCCATAATCGGACGACCGTCCGCGTTGAGATTGGCGCCGCGGCGTTGGAGCCCGGCAATCAATTTTTTTACGGCCGCAATGCTTGGCGCGAACAGCAAATTATGCACGCGCCGGACTTTATCGCCCTGCTTGTATATAGATGAAACCTCGGCGGTGAGCATGAACAAAGCGCGGGGCGCCTGTCCGGCAATCTCGGCACCGTTTTTCAAACCAAACAAGCCCGGCTTGGCTTCCGCAAGTTCATCTTCAATCGCGGCCAGCCATTTCGGGTGGGTGAAATCGCCCGTGCCCACAACAGTAATGCCTTTTTTATCGGCCCAAGCCGCGATATTGGGCAAAGTTAGGTCCTTGCTACAGGCGCGGGAATAGCGAGAATGGATGTGGAGATCGGCAATAATTTTCATCGTAGAAATATTATACGCACGGAAGGTCTGCTATTTTTCCAGCATCGCGAGGCCAAAAAGCATGGTTCCCGGCGCAACAAAAATCATATACGATAAATATAAAGCGAGTGCCCGGGACTGGTGTCTATGCGCTCTGTTTCGGCGAGCGCGGTTATGGGAAAATCCCGGCTGACCACGCGCGTGCCCGGGCGACACTCGGCCAAAACTTTTGCGCCCACCGCCGGCATAAGCGGCGGGTAAAGATAACAATAAATTACCGTGGCCTCGGACCAGTTGTGCCTAAAAAAATTGCCGTAGACGAATTTGGCCCGCGCCCGCCGGCGCCATTTCTTCAGAAGCGCCCACAAATGAGTCCACAACACGGCTTCGTAACCCACCAGCAACGCGCCGGTCAAGGTTTCCAGCTCAAAAACCACGCGTCCGTTACCGCTGCCCAATTCATAAATTACATCGCGCTCGCTCAAGCCCAGCCGGGCAACTAGCTGGCGAATATCGCCAGTCGGCGTGGGCACAAACGGCACGCGCGTAACCGCGAAACCCCAAAAAGCGCTGTAAATGACAAACAGCATGAGCAGGGTCAGCAGCAAAAAAATCAGCAAAAGTATGGTTATCGCCATAACTATAGTTTATCCTTGCTCATCCCCTATAACATCTGCTCCGCTTGTTTAAGTTGGGCCAAAGTGTTAATCCCGAGTATCTCTTTGGAGTCAATGGGCAGAGAATAAATATGCCGGCCTTCCCGTATGGCCACTTCAATAATATCGGTGAGATAAAACTCTTGCGAAACATTATCGGTCTGGATTTTATCAATATTATCCCACAGCCAGGTTGTGCTGAACGAATAAATGCCCGGGTTGATTTCCCGAATTTTGCGGACAGCCGGTGAGGCGTCCCTGAATTCAACGATTCTTGCGATGTTGTTGAACTTATTGCGGATGATGCGGCCGTAATCCAGAAAGGACGAGTTCGGACCGGAAAAATTCGGTACGCGGGCGATAAACATACTGATTACGGCGCGCCGGTCTTCGTGCAAGCGAAGCAGTTTTTCCAGGCTGCGAGTTTTAATCAGCGGCATATCGCCGTAAAGCACCAGAATATTTTTGGCCTTGATCTTGTCGCGGGCCGACCAGACCGCGTGGGCCGTGCCCAATTGCTCGCGTTGCAGCGCGTAAACATAATTTTTGCCCAGTTGTTCCTTGACCAAACCGTGCTTGTACCCCACCACAATAATCGGGCGGATGGCTTTATCCAATTTGGCTACCGAATCCAGCAAATATTGAATCAACGGCTTGCCCCGCAGCGGCAGCAGTACTTTGGGCAGATCCTTGCGGCCGAGGCGCTTGCCCTTGCCCGCGGCCAGAATAACTATCTGATTTTTCATGGTTTGCTGTTAAGGCTTGCGCGCCGGGAAACTACTCCCGCCGCGGCGTAAACCTAATTTGTTTGCCTGGTTGTTCCTCAACCAGCGCGTTTTTAGCCCTTTTCCAAGCTAATCCCGCTGTCTGGGTGTGGATTTTTTCAGATCCAAACGAAATTCGTAGCCGACCTTCTTAATCCCAAATCTTTGGTAAAACTTATGCGCGTCGGCGTTGGCAAACTTACTGGTTCCGATAAGCTTGTAGCACTTTCGTTTGCGAGCCTCCCGCATAACCAGCTTAACCAGCCGGGAACCCAGGCCCCGGCCGCGGTATTCCTGTTCCACATAGACATTTTCCATGAGTCCGTAGGGCTCTTTGTGGCGATCTTGAAAAATCACATATAAAAAAGCCCAGGCGATTTTTTTGCCGTTTTCCCGGCACTCAAATTTTACGACATAGGGTTTCTTGCTGACCAATTTTGTGATTTTCATGTCGCTCATATAAAAACTTGATCCGTCTTTTTAAATCTTCATATTTTAGGCAAAAAATACTTTAAATGGCCTCATAACTCCCAGATTATTCTGGCGGTTTTATCGGCGTCATGCCGCAAAAAGCTTCTTTGCAGACCGTCGCCATTGGCTTTTTCAAAAGTATTCTGCGCAATCAGCTTACCGGCCGAAATCTTTATTTTAAACTGCCGCAAACCTTTTAATTCCGGGCTGACCCATTGGGATTTGTGTTTTCGGTATTTCAGCATCTGCCTGACAGCGGGCTTTTGGATATTGACCACCAGCGCGTCAACTTGGGATTTGGAGCCGCCCATCTTTAAATATTTATTTACAACTTTGATAAAATCAACGGCTGTAAAGCCGTCGGTCTGGCCCTGCTTGGTCATAATGTTGGTCACCAAAACCTTTAAAGCCCGGGATTTCGCCAGCGCGCGGTTAATCTCCTTCACCAGCAAATTTGGCAAAGTGCTGGTGTACAAATCCCCGGGGCCGAAGACCACGGTGTCGGCCTTCAAAATTGCTTCCACTGCTTTGGGATTGGCTTTGGCTTTGGTCAGACTCAAAGATTTTATCGGCGCGGAATGGGGAGATGAAGGCTCATCAATATAATGCTCGCCCACAACTTTTTTGCCGTCTTTCAGCACAGCCGTAAGCCGGGTGGGTTTTAAAGTTACGGGCAAAACCCGGCCGCGCACATTGAGCATTTTTGCAACCAGCTCCACGGCAGTTTCTATGTTCCCGGAGGTTTTTTCCAAAGCCGCTAAAACTATATTGCCGACCGTGTGGCCCCTAAGCTCGCCCTTGTCAAAACGGTAAGCAAACAGCCGCTTCATGCTATCTTCAGTGTAAGACAGCCCCAGCAGGCACTGCCGCAGATCCCCGGGAGGAAATACGCCCAAATCTTTCCGCAAACGGCCCGTGGAACCACCGTCGTCCGCGCCGGAAACAATGACCGAATTGTTGGAAGGAAATTTTCTCAAGCCCGAAAGCAGGGTATAGGTGCCCGTGCCGCCGCCGATTATGACGATGTTTTTCATGAGATGGTATTAACTCCGCATTTTATTAATTTGATTTCGCAAATAATCCTAATTTCACTCTTGAGGAGTCGCGGACATTTGTTTAGTGAATAACATTAAACTCTTTGCCGACTAGTTCAAAGGCTTTTACTGTCTGGTCCATTTGCGCTTTAGTGTGCGCGGCGGATATTTGCACGCGAATCCTGGCCTTGCCTTTAGGCACCACCGGATAGGTAAACCCCCGGACATAAATGCCGCGGTCAAAAAGCTTTGAAGCCATGTCGCTCGCGAGTTTTTCTTCAAACAGCATAACCGGGGTAATGGGATGCTTGCCATCGCCGCCCAAAGTGAAGCCCAAAAGTGAAATCATTTCCCTGAATGTTTGAGTATTTTCTCTAAGCTGTTTTAAGCGCGACTGCAATCCATCGTCAGAATCAAAATTCTGCAAGACGAACAAAGCGGCATGGGCGATGCTGGGAGGCAAGCTGTTGGAAAATAAAGAGGTTCGGCTGCGCTGACGCAAAACTTCTATAATTTCCTTGCGGCCCGCGGTAAAACCGCCGCCCGCTCCGCCCAAAGCTTTGCCGAAAGTTGAAGTTAAAATGTCTGCGCGGCCCATGACTCCCTGCTGTTCAATACTGCCCCGGCCGGTCTTGCCTAAAACACCGCTGGCGTGGGAATCATCCACCATAACCAGAGCGCCGTATTTATCGGCCAAATCGCAAATTTCCTTGAGCTTGGCCGTATCGCCGTCCATGCTGAATACGCCGTCCGTGGCTATTAGCGTTCTGTGGCGCCGGCCGGCCGCTTTAAGCTGATTTTCCAAATCTTCCATATCCGAATGTTTGTAGCGGAATCTTTCTGCCTTGCACAAACGCACACCGTCAATAATGGAAGCGTGATTCAATTCGTCGCTGAAAATGGCATCGCCCTCTTTTAAGATGGTCTCAAACAAACCAGTGTTGGCGTCAAAACAGGAAGTGTACAAAATGGCGTCTTCGCCGCCGAAAAATTTACTTATTGCTTTCTCCAAATCCTTGTGTACGGTCTGCGTGCCGCAGATGAATCTGACCGAGGCCATGCCGAATCCGTATTTATCCAGGCCCTCTTTGGCCGCGTCTCGCATTTGTTTGCTCCCGGCCAGGCCCAAATAATTGTTGCCGCAAAAATTCAGCAGTTTTTTCCCCTCCACAATAATCTCGGCGCCCTGCAATCCGGTAATGACTTTCTCCTCTTTCCACATGCCGTCGTCGCGGATTTCCTTCAACTCGTCTTCAAATTGTTGCTTTAGATTTGTGAACATATATGTGATGCGAATCTATTGTCTATTCAAAATTGCAGCAGAATTTTAGGATGCTCGGCCATCATCTTTTCAAAAACTTCCGACGTATAATCTTCAATGTTCAAAACCGTGCCCTGGCCCTGGTTTAAGATTACATTAAACATCTTTTCTTGTATACGGTTGCCGGTATGTTCCAGTAATTTCCGCGTGGTTTTCCAGGTCTGCCAAAGCTGCCGGCCGATGACCGCGTGCAGGGTAAAACCGCGCACTATGAGGCGGTTGAAATCTTCAAACACAAAATCGCCCTGCTTAATGCCGAACAGAATTATATCGCCGCCGCGGCGCGTGGCAAACAGGCAATTATTCACCGAGGAATTAAAGCCCGCCATGTCAAAAGAAACATCAACGCCAACGCCCTTGGTGATCTTCATAATTTCATCCGTAATGTCGGCATTGTGCCGATAAGAATCCTTTTGCAGCCCCGGCGGTTCGGCGGTTTTATCTTTTTGTTGTTCTGATTTTATGTCATCCGCGCCTTTTATGCCATCCCCGACCACGGCCGCGGATTTAAGCGGAATCACATAATCAATCCCCAATTTTTTGGCCATTTCCCGGGCTATGGGATTCGGCTCCACGCCGATTATGGAAGATGCGTCCATGCCCTTAATCACCAAAGTCAAAAACATGCCAATGGGCCCCAGGCCGAAAATGGCCACGCTCTTGCCTTTCAAATCAACTTTGCTGGCCGCGTGCACGGCATTGCCGAACGGCTCCTGCATGGCCGCCACTTCCGGACGAATTTTGCCGGTATCGGTTTTCCAGACTATGTGCGCCGGAACTTTGGCGTATTCGGCAAATCCGCCGTCGTGGCTGATGCCCAAAATCTTTTCGTTGGTGCAGACATGCTTTTCCCCGCGCAGACATTGATAGCACTGGTTGCACACCACATGGGATTCGCAGGACACCATGTCGCCGGGCTTGAGCCCGAATTGCCTGCTGACGCGTGAACCTGCTTGCGCTATTTCGCCGAAAAATTCGTGGCCGAGGATGCGATAAGTTTTTTTTAATTTTGGTTTAGATTCTGATTGCGAGTCCATTGCTGAATTTGGCGCTGGCGGGCCGGGCGGCGGGCCGGAAGCAAAATTTTCCGCGGCAATGCTACCCAAAATCTGGTCCCGAAACACCTGCCGGTTCCAAATGCCGCGATCCGTGCCGCATATTCCGGCATAATGGACTTTGATAAGAACGAAATTTGCGTCCCGCGGATTTTTTTGTTCATCAAGTTCCGGCTTGGGAACATCCGCCAGCAAAAAACCCCGCGAATTCTCCCACTGCTGTTTTTTGGTGTCAAATACCAGAGCTTTCATAGATATAACTATACAACATTTATAACAGTCGCACAAAAGTAGCCAAATGTAAAATGATAGTATCAAGTGACGAAGATATTGACACTTTAATACTCTTTTGCTAGTATGCTATGTGCCATAATTTTCGTCACTTGAATAATCATTAACTCTCTATTTTATGGAGAAAAATCATAAATGGTACCTTGGCTTGCTAACCCTGGTGTTAATTACCGTCGCGCTCTCCGCCGCCCGCTACGCCCAGAACAGGCGGGCGCGAGTGGAGTCGGCCCGAACGGCGCCGGTGCCTGTGGGCGCAATTCTCCCGCTAACCGGCAGCGGAAGTTTCTTCGGCGAAGAAGCCCGCAACGGCATCTTGCTAGCACAGGAAGCATCCCCCGACAAAATCAAATTTATTTTTGAAGACAGCCAAACCGATTCCAAGATTGCGGTTAATGCCGCCCAAAAACTGATCGGCCAGGACAAGGCAACGGCTTTAATTGCCTGGATGTCCGGCCCTAGTTCGGCCGTAGCGCCGCTGGCCGCGGAAAATAAAATCCCCTTAATTTATGGAGCGTCGGCTAATGACATTGCCGCCACCTATGATTATGTATTCAAGAATTACATTGATATTGGAACTAACTGCGGGAGTCTGGCTGATCTGCTCAAAGGAAAAAGGGGCGCCCTTTTAGGTATTAACGCGCCTTCAACGATTGGGTGTGCGGAAGAATTTAAAAAGAAAAGTTTGAATTTACAGCCCTATGAACTATACCAAAAAGGCCTGGCTGATTTCAGAACTTCTCTGGCGAAAGTTAAAGCTGCCCGGCCTAATTTCTTGGTTCTCTACAGCTTACCCACGGAAGTAGAAGCTATTTTGAAACAAATGAAAGAATTGCGCCTGGAAAATCTGGCTTTGGTTTGCCCACACTTAACCGGACTCAAATGCGATTCTGAAACCATTGTGAAGAACTACGCGCCGTTGCTAAAAAACGCTTTAGGTGCCGATTTTGCTCTGGATGTTGACAATCCACGGGTTAAAGCCGTATCAGACGCCTACCGGGGTCGTTTCGGAAGAATACCTACGGCGGACGCCATCTACGCTTATGAAGACGCGCAGATGCTGGCCCGGGTTACGGCCGAGTGCGGCGGCGCGGAATCCAAAAATCTGACCGGATGCATAAGGGATCAGTTGGCAACCGGGATATTTACCGGAGTTGATGGAACAGACTTATATTTTGACTCCTCGCGCGTAATCGTACAGCCATCATCAATATATAAATTTGACGGGAGCAATTGGGTTAAATAAATTCACCCGCTTTCGGGGAACAAGGCTACTGGTAATAATAGCAGCTTACCTATAATTTTACCACGAACTATGGCATACTATAAGTATGCATCGCGATCAAATCTTAAAAGAACTGACCAAGTTCAACTTTACCGAGCCGCTGGCACGGTTGTATCTGGCCGGGTTGGAACTTGGGCCGGCGCTTATGGCGCCTCTGGCCAGGAAGGCGGGTGTTAAACGCACCAGTGCGTACTATTTGATGGAAGAACTGTTGCGCAGAACTTTTTTCACTACCAAGCAAACGGGCAGGCGAACTTACTATGTCGCGGCTTCGCCCCAACAACTGCTGGAAATGACTTTAGAAAGAGAGCGCCGGGTGCGGAAACTCTTTCCGGCATTAAAATCTATCGCTTCAAAAAAGCTTTAGTCCTGGAAACGCAAAAACACCCCTAGTAAGGGGTGTTTTTGATATTTTATATTAGCTCCTCGGCTCGCTTGTCCCGTGCAAGCACGGGACAGACTCGCCTACGTCGCTAATAAATGGGCAGCTACCTACTTTTCCGCTGGCATGCGCCAGAGTATCATCGGCACGAGCGAGTTTCACTGCTGAGTTCGGGATGGGATCAGGTGGAGCATCGCCGTATGTGCTACCCAATGGCTGGCTGCAATAACTTGCAAACGGCCACCGGGCCACATATCCAGCACACTATAAATATTAAGCCTATCAGCAAACTTCCGGCAAAATTCTAAAAACTGCTGCAGCAAAACTTATAGGGACCTCATCGTGCTATACGCCATTTAAGGCTTAACAATAACGGATTGAAACAGCGCCAAAGAGTGGGTAGAAGCCAGGTAGGCCGCGCTGCTTATGATCAGCAAGGCGGCCACCACCGCAATCATGGCAAGGTGTTTTTTCATAGCTATCTGTTATTATACACCATTTTGCCGCAAATTACCAGTCAATATATTGAGAGATGAGAATTATAACTTTCGGTTGATTAGTACTGCTCGGCTGAACACATTGCTGTGCATACACCTGCAGCCTATAAATCGCCGGCAATTTTTCGGATCCGCATTGCTGCTTCACTTCAAAATCGCCATTGATGATTACGCGGTAGTCTTCCGCGAACCTTTCGCCCCTAAAATTAGGGACAACGAAACCTAGTTTTGTGGACAGCTTCGCGCTTATATGCTTTCAGCGCTTATCTTAACTGGACCTAGCTACCCCGCCATGCCGCGGACGCGACAACGGGTACACCAGAGGTCCATACATCTCGGTCCTCTCGTACTAGAGATGTGCCCACTCAAGTTTCGTACACCCACAGCAGATAAGGACCAAACTGTCTCACGCATGTAATTCCATTATTACTAATGGCATGGACTATATCTTCACCCTCTCGGAAAGGTTCCGAGGAGGGGCCGACGTATTATACTTCGAATCCGCCGCCAATCGGCAGAGCGAAATATCTTCGCTTAGTTCTTGCCTAAGCTCTAGTCTCTACGGGGAAAAGATTATGTTCTTTCAAAAAAGTCTTGACTGTCTCCACGGTGTTAGTTCTCTTTTTTGAATAATTAAACTTTGCGGTTTTATCCACCAGTTCACTCATCCGAACCAACTCACGCGGAGTCATTTCATCAGGATACGTATCAATTAACTTCAATACTTCCTGGGCAAGCACTTTCTTTAAACGAAGAAATGGGTGAAGAAGCAATAACACTGCCTTTACTTCTTTCAATCCAACTATGGTGTATTCGGTCATTCCGTCCTTTCGCTGACGAATGTAACCGATACGCAACATAGATTTAAGCCAAGAAAGAATTTCCTGATGGTTTGATTTTTGATAGAAGACTATACTGACTCGGATCTGGAAACCTAAAGAATAATCTTTGTGTTTGACCAGTTGAGCCATTATGCAACCATCGCCATCAAGAAATCCAGCTATATAAGACTTATCTTCGCTCGACATAACCTGATCTTCCCTCGGTATTGCCCTCTAAGAAGTTTGGATAAACTTAGTAGGGTTTCACCGATATTAGTCAGATTTAACATAACACATTTCTGCGTTACGACGCAATGTAGTTTACGTTTTGAACCCAGCTCGCGTACCGCTTTAATAGGCGAACAGCCTAACCCTTGGGAGCTTCTTCACCCCCAGGATGCGATGCATGTAATTCCATTATTACTAATGGCATAGACTATACCTTCACCCTGTCTTGCCATAGCCAGGGGACTAGCAATGTTATAGAAGTATAAGATTTTAACACAACCTTCTATCTCTCCCTTGCGGGATCAGTCGTTACGGGGTCAAACAATTTTATATCCCATTTCCGGTATCATCAAATTCTGAATATGTTGGCGGGGTTGGTGCATAGAATTAGATGGAATATAAGTAACAAAGTACTGCTTTTGTTTATGGATTTGGGATTTTATACCAAGTGCCGATAAGGCATCTCGGATAATAGAATGTTCTTCGATAGAATAGCCTTGCGTGTTTAAACGCGCGGCATTGCAATCGTTCCTTCTATAGCCATCGTCCATAAACCAAATAGCAAGAATTTGTGGAGTAATTATTTTGGGCAATCTCGGAGGAATACATTTTCTTCGCCCTTTATAAAAGAGCTTGTAGTATTGCTCAAGAATTGGTGAAGTATGAGTTCTCAAGATACAGTGATGATAATATTGTCCAGTTCGAGCATAAAATTGCTTTTTATAGACAACCGTTCCACCAAAATCTTTAAGTTTTTCGTACTTCCATTGGAGATATGGATATTGCTTCGTGCTGTGATCAATAATCAACCGCACATATTTTCCATTGCGCTCCAAAAAACCGTCACCTAATAAGGTGCCAATAATAATTTCTCCTTGTCGACTTCCCACGGTATTGTCCATATGCTTCTGGATTCATTGTAGCATATGGAGTCCACCGTTATGAGCTAGTTATTTTGCATTCCGGATTACTCCGGAAGCGGCCCAAATTGAGCCGACATCGAGGTGCCAAACCCTCTCGTCGCTGTGGCACTTCATAATTTCTTATGAGGTAGACTATACCTTCACCCTTTTCAGGGTGGCGACATATTACCCTCCGACAGTATGTCAGAGAGTCCCAAACGAATGTGCGCGATTCGTTTGAAGTCGTTACGGGGAAAGTTTGTATTGCATACTTGGAAGAATATACGGAGCAACCAACTGCCGTACGCGCGGCATACTGGTTGCGGAAATGCGCAATCTGTATCGAGCTTTATCTCGATTCAGCTTGGCCGTAATTTCAAGTTTAGTCCGTAGAATGCCAATTAATGCTTCATTCTCCTGTTGAGAGAAGGATTGAGTATTTAATCGCAATTGACCTTTGTCATTAGAGCCATCATCCATTATCCAAACACTCAAGACTAACGGTGTCATTCGGGATGCGAGCATGGGTGGCACAATTTTACGATTTTCAACATAAAAGTGTGACCGTAACTCAACAAAATACGGATGCGTCACCGTTCTAAAATAGCATGATCGTTGGTTATAGATGTAAGGGCCGGAATTCGTAAACACTGCGAGTTCCTGGTATTTCCAAGCAACATATGCTTGCTGCTGGATTCCATGGTTAACACGCAGAGCGAATCCGCTCGTAGTTCTATCGAGATAGCCATCGCCCAAAAGGGTACCGATGACTATTTCTTGTTGACGGGTGGTCAATAGCTGATTGCGCGCATATTGCGCGCGCTTAGTATTCATACGACAAACTTTCTTACCCTCGGGATTGCCCTATGCATTATAGCATTAGGGTTTCCCCGATTTGAGTCGCAGTTTACCTGCGCCTTGCGGCGCAGGGGCGCCAAATTGACGCTTGGAGAGGATCAGCCTGTTATCCCTAGAGTAACTTTTATCCGTTGGGCTTTGCGTCTTCCACTCGAACGCATCGGATCACTAACTTCCACTTTCGTGCCTGCGCGAGTCGCCACTCTTGCAGTCAAGCAGGCTTATGCGTTTGCACTACCAGCGCGATTTCCATCCGCGCCTAGCCTACCTTAATAAACGCCTCCGTTACCATTTAGGCAATTATGTTACCTTAATTTATTGAGTTTGTACTCCATTTCCGGCAATATATATGGTCTGATGATGTTAACAAACTCTCGCACTGTCTTAGCGAGTTGGTTCTTGATTTTAGGAGCAGTAGTGGCCCAATTTCGGAATACTACATAGAGCCAATCCGTATAGGCTTTTTGGCTGAAACCATGCAATATCATCAAATGATAGTTTCTGCTACTCTTGCCTAGATGGAGATGGCTATCTCCCAAAAGCGTACCGACCAGTACTTTGTGTTGGTATTTTGTTAACTTCAGACCCTGCCGTTCTTCTTTGTTCATGAGATTAAGGTCCGTATGATGCTCAATCATGCGGATCTGCATGTCGCCATGCAGTTCAGACTATATCTTCATCCATAAATCAATATGGATGCTCGGCGTGTAGTCGTTGAGGGGTCAATCTCGGTTTGCATCGAAACGACTTCCCTGCTGATTGTCCGCACTCACAGATTTTCACTTTAGAATTCTTTTCTTAATCATAGAACATCGCTGTTCAAGATTCTTTAAAGATTTCCTAAAGTACTATAAGATGCTCGGATGTTCCAGCATATAGCCAAGTTTAATGTCCAACATTGCTGTTAGACCGCCCCTGCCGATATCCGTTCCTTTGAAAAGTTCAAAGGCGTAACGGGATTTGGATATCATAATTTTGGCTTAAATAAGCCAAAACTGGCCAGGCAACCGCCCCAGTTAAACTACCCACGAGCCACTGTCCCAGACTAGGTTAAGGCCTGGTTAGAAATCACATCCCTGCAGAGTGGTATTTCACTGACGACTCCGCCCCGGCTGGCGCCAGGGTTTCAAAGTCTCCCACCTATGCTAAACAACAAAAACATAATTTCAATGACACGCTATAGTAAAGCTTCATAGGGTCTTTCCGTCTTGCTGCGGGTAGACGGCATCTTTACCGCCACTGTAAATTCATCGGATTGTTCGTTAAGACAGTCCCCTACTCGTTATGCCATTCGTGCGGGTCGCAACTTACGCGACAAGGAATTTCGCTCGAGTCAAAATCTTGCTTATTTAAGCCAGATTCTATCTTCTTCTATATGTCGCCATATAGTTTGGACTATATCTTCTCTCAATAATTGAGAGCCTGGCGTATAGTCTCTGAGGATTCTAATTAGTTTTTCTCGTGATTTCTTATGATTCATCTGTATTGTAAGGTTTGCTATTTTGATCATTCCATCTAGGACTAGATGGCGATTAAATCGCATCAATCTTACACATCTAGCAAAAAGTAAGAAATCATTTTGCTTGGAAGTATATAATGGATACTTTTCAAAGAAAGGAATAATTACACTGAGTAAATCTTGACGATTTGTAACTTTGTAATTATACATGTGTTCTTTGTGATTATCGTGTCTGCGGTTTATGTAGATCTTGCCGACCCCAAAGAAATTTTTAACTTTCTCCAGAGCTGCAAGACTTCTTTCCCCCTGGGATACCGCAAAATTATGAGATATCTGATATCCAATTCTATACCCTCTACGGATCCTAGTCCGTTCCTGGCGATCCGGCTGTTTCGTGAAATTAATCGAGAAACATCCTTCACCATCAACGAAACCTAAAATCCAACCAATTAGCCTTTCCTGCTGATTGTCCGCACTCATAGATTGTCACTTAATGATCTTATCTAAATTATATATAGGCGCTGATTAAGAAACCCATAAGATTTCTTAAAATCCAGATAAAATCTCTTAAGTACCATGAGATACTCGGAGTTTCCAGCATATAGCCAAGTTTTACTATGGCAGCTGAAATCTCAACGCTACAAATGTAGCGGTGAGCAAATTCCGTTCACCATAGGACGATTATAGTTATCGCCGGCGTTCATCAGGGCTTGGCCACCAAGCTTGCGCCGAGTGGTTTAACCTTCTGACACTGGCCAGGCATCAGCCCGTATACATCAGCTTGCGCTTTAGCACGGACCTAAGTTTTTGGTAAACAGTCGGGAGGGGTCTTTCGCTGCGGCCCTTTTCAAAGCTGGCTTGCGCCAGTCCGAAAAGGGCAAGGCATATTGCGAACTTACGCCTGCTTTTTTGCCGAGTTCCTTAACGAACATTGGTCCGGACGCCTTGGGATTCTCTCCCCATCCACCTGTGTCGGTTTACGGTACGGTCACTTTATAATCTGGCTGCTTTCGCAGTCCGCCTCGACGCTTTTCTTGGCACCTTGGTTCGCGCCAATCCCCCTTGCGAGGTTTCTTCCCGCGTTCGAGCTTACAGTATCATCCCGATTCCTTGCGGAACCGGAACTAACATAAGAGCTTGGGATTTGCCTCAAACTCCACCCTACGCGCGGGACAACGCTAATAGTCAGATAACGCCAGCGTTACCAGGATGCGTCCCATCTAGGATAATTATAAAGTGGTTACGGAATATCAACCGTATTTTCCATCGGGTGGACCCTTTGGGGCCCACTCTTAGGATCGACTAACCCTGGGACGACGATCGTTGCCCAGGAACCCTTGGATATTCGGCGAACAGGATTCTCACCTGTATATATATTACTTATTCCAACATTCTTACTTGTGCGCGGTCCACGGCGCCTTCCGGCTACCGCTTCACTCCAGGCACAACACTCCTCTACCGCCGCATCATCATAAATGACGATACGACCCACGTCTTCGGCACCAAGCTTAGCCCCTATATATTGTCGGCGCAGGATCGCTTGACCAGTGAGCTGTTACGCTTTCTTTAAAGGATGGCTGCTTCTAAGCCAACCTCCTGGTTGTATTAGCAACCCCACCTCCTTTGCACTATAGCTCGGATTTGGGGGCCTTAGACGGTGGTGTGGATTCTTCTCCATTTGTCCAGTGAAGCTTAGACCTCACGGACTGACTGCCGAGCTTTTTACTTTAAGAATTCGGAGTTTGGTTCGATTCGACCGCTTGCGCAGCCGGGATCGATTCAGTGCTCTACCTCTTAAAGGAACACTCGACGCTAGCCCTAAAGCTATTTCGAGGAGAACCAGCTATCACCCGGTTCGGTTGGAATTTCTCCCCTACCCACGGCTCATCCCCTAATTTTGCAACATTAGTGGGTTCGGACCTCCCTTTGCTTTTACACAAAGTTCATCCTGGCCATGGGTAGCTCACCGGGTTTCGGGTCTAACTCATGCGACCTTTAGGAATTTTAGATGGTTACTTGTGGGCAAGAGATATTTGCTTCGAAGACAAAGGGACTCTTTGCGAAACGCAAAGAGTCCCTTTGCGTTCTTCTCGCCAAATATCTCTTGCCCATCGAAATATCCATCTAAAATCCTAATGCGGACTATTAATCCTCGCTTTCACTGTAACTTCGTCTTTGATAAGACTTAGTTGAGCCGCATAAGATTAACTCGTTGGATCATTCTTCAATAGGCACGCGGTCACCCAGTACACCCTTGCGGGCGCCTGTGGGCTTCCACTCCTTGTAAGTATACGGTTTCAGAAACTATTTCATTCCCCTTCCGGGGTGCTTTTCACCTTTCCCTCACGGTACTTGTTCACTATCGGTCACTGCGAGTATTTAGCCTTAGATCTTAGTCGACCTGATTTCCAACCAGATTTCTCGTGTCTGGTTGTACTCAAGAAAAGTTCTGGGAATTGCATGATGTTTCGCTATACGGGACTGTCACCCTCTCTGGTCCGCCGTTCCAGGCGTGTTCTGCTACATAGCACACAAAGGTTTCCCTTACGGCTTTACCGAGCCGTACCGAACCCACTTATTACGCCTAATATGCAACGCCGGTAAGCTTTAAATCTCATTCGATAAATCGAAATAGATAACACATACTAGGTTTGGGCTAATAGTAATTTATTCACCGCCTTTTACTATAATTGGTTATTGCTAACCGCATATTAGCTCCTCGGCTCGCTTGTCCCGCTTGCGGGACAGACTCACCTACGTCGCTAATAACTAAAGCGATGAATAAATATCTATGTTTTTCCCCGTTCGCTCGCCACTACTAA
The DNA here is from genome assembly GCA_964372905.1 of uncultured Candidatus Saccharibacteria bacterium. GTDB lineage: Bacteria > Patescibacteriota > Doudnabacteria > UBA920 > UBA920 > CAYJQY01. The sequence goes on along the minus strand of CAYJQY010000008.1, from coordinate 26,249 downwards.
GGGAATCTCGTCCCGATTTGCATCGGGATTGATTTATTTTCCTCATGCTACTGAGATGTTTCACTTCGCATGGTTCCCGCGCTACATACCCCTCGGCATATAGGCACGCATGCTTCACATGCGTGGGTTTCCCCATTCGGACACCCCCGGATCAAAGCTTAGTTGCCAGCTCCCCGAGGCTTATCGCAGGCTCTCGCGTCCTTCATCGGCTCGCAGTACCTAGGCATCCACCGTATACCCTTTTCTGTTATAATTCACTCTCATTTATTGACTGGCAATTTGCGGCCACCATTCCTGATTCTGCCTGACAGCGAATTTGGTTCGCTTCCGGCAAAAATGGATTGATGCACAAATTAACCAATATTTTACCAATGTTCTTGTACTGATTTGAATTTACATTCTACCCGTATTCAATTTTTAAGGAACGATGGCTGCAAGGGCGGCCGCAAAGCCTGGACTTGCATCCATATAACTACTGCTCAATGCCCTTTCGGGCCGCATCTGCGAGCCTGTGTCCCCATAAAATTGGGACGCTGTAGGATCCGCGAGCAGTAAATATATGAATACAATTTCTGATAAGCGCTTTCACATTTGCGACAAGTACGAGTAAAAATCCGAGAACAACCCCAGGATTTTGACAAAGTAATTGGCCGAATGTGAAAGTGCGGGGCAACAAAAAAACCGCTCTCGCGGTTAGGTTAGGCGCTAAAACAAACGCCGGTCACATAAACCGCGGAAATTCAAGGTTTAATGATGTTTTCATGGCCTGTTTCCTTTTCGTATCTTATTGCACTTATATATTAAAATATAATAGATACTTTGTCAATAAGCAAATGCTGGAGTTTTTCTCAATTTTTGATAAATGGCCCACCGCTAAATTTGTCTTAACTATGCGTTTTTTAAATTCCGTGAAACATTTGATCCACAGGAAATGCACAACTGCTTCAGTCGGGGTCCTGTCCCGACTCGGCTCACCCCCATTAGAGGCGCGGAAACGATTACCTCAAAAAGCGGTTAAAGCCCGTGCTGTTCTCGGCAATCGTTTCCGCGCCAATGCAGGCCATCCCTCTAGGAGCTTTAAGCAGCAGTGCGAAGTTACGAACTAAACAGCTTTATCGCCTCGTAAATAAATTGTCCGGCAAAAAATAATAAAATTACGCCCAAGGTCCGCACAACAAATTTATACCAAATAATCGGTCCGTCAGTGAAAATCGGAATTAGGGCTACCTTAATGTCCTCGCGCAAGCCGTGGCGCACCGTTTGAGAAATGACCAACATGGTCATGGGCCCGGGCGAAATGGCCGCGCTGAAACCGAGCACCAGGCCGGAAATGAGAAAAGTCAGCGATTCCATAAAAAAAATTACAATAATTTCCTCAATTCTTCTCTGGAAATCCCGGCTTGATCCAAAATTTCCAGTAAGGTGCCTTTGGGCAAATCGCGATTATGGTAAGGTACGATAACGACCGCCTTGGTTTGGGGGTGGAAAAAAACATAATGGCTTCCACTGGTCCTTGCCAGTGTGAAGCCAGTTTTCTTCAACGCCCTTATCAACCGCTTTGGAGTGAGCGTCGGCAATTTAGGCATAAATCCTGTTTTTTGTCTTTCTTTTAATGCCAACAGTGGTAAAAAAACTGCCTTCGTCGGTTGGTAGTGGCTGTCTGTGTTTTTGCAAAGTTTCTATATACAGGGAAATCGCTTCAGCTGCCATGTGCTTTGCCTGAATTAAGGTTTTCCCGTAAGTCACGCAGCCCTGCAAAGACGGTACAATGACCGTGTAGCCACCTTCAGGTTCAGGCCGGAAAATCACATTGTAATTTAGAGTTTTCATACTTGTTAGTAACCATATTATAGCGCGGGCGAATCAAGAAAGCAATCGCATAAATTCCCGTTCATTTAATATAGTCACACCAAGCTTTTTGGCCTTATCGTACTTACTGCCGGGCTCGGCTCCGGCTACGACATAGTCGGTGAGCTTGGACACCGATTCGCTGGTGCGCCCGCCCAGGGCCTTGATTTTTTCCTTGGCTTCCTCCCGCGTCATGCCTTCCAAAGTACCGGTAAGGACGAAAGTTTTGCCCAAAAGCTTGCCGCGCGGTTTTTTGGCATAATGGAGTATGCTCACGCCGTTTTTCATCAATTTATTTATGTACCGTGCGTTTTCTTCGCGGCGAAAAAATTCATAAACGCTCTTACTCACCACCGGCCCGATATTCGGCACGGCGTTAATTTTATCCTGGCTGGCTTTCATGAGCGCTTTCAGGGTGCCGAAATGCTCGGCTAAATCTTCGGCCGTTTGTTCGCCCACATTGGAAATTCCCAAAGCATTAATGAACCTTGGCAAAGAAACTTTTTTATGCTGCTGAATCGAGGCGATGATATTGTCTGCGCTCTTCTCGCCAAACCGCTCCAAACCTTCAATGTCGCCAAGCTTCAGCGCGAACAAATCCGCAGCGTCAGAAATTAATCCTTCGTCTTTGAATCGGGTAATTATTTTTGGACCAACGGAATAAATTTCAAAAGCGTTCACAAAATGTTCTATGCCCCGCAAATTTTTAGCCGGGCAGCGGGGATTGCTACAATAATATGCCGCTGACTGCTCCTCCCTGCCGGCAGCGCCGAGTATGCGGCGTTCAACCTTGCCGCCGCAGACCGGACATTTAGCCGGCATATGAAACTTCCGCTCCTTGCCGGTACGCAAATCTTTCAGGACTTCAACGACTTCGGGAATAACGTCGCCGGCCTTTTGGATGACCACAGTATCGCCGATGCGCACATCAAGGCGATTGATTTGGTCCATATTATGCAAGGTCGCCTTGGACACGGTGGAGCCAGCCACCAAGGTAGGTTCAAAAATGGCCACCGGGGTCAGCACGCCGGTCCGGCCCACGTTGACAATAATATCCTTCACAATTGTGGTGGCCTTTTCCGCCGGATATTTGTAGGCAATCATGTAGCGCGGCGCCTTGCCAACCACGCCAAGGCGTTCATAAAATTCCTGATTGTTTATGGAAATAACCACGCCGTCGCTGCCGAACGGCAAACCAGCCCGGATTTTTTCAATCTTATCGGTGAATTTGAAAACTTCTGCCAAATTTTTGCATTCCGCCTCGTAGGGACTGACTTTGAAGCCCAATGCTTTCAGCAAACTATGCTCCTGGGCATGGGTGGTAATTTTTTCTTCTTTATTTTTGATGCGATACTGGGTAATGTCCCAGGCATAAAAATCGAGTTTGCGCTGCGCGGCCAGCTTGGGATCAAGCTGGCGCAAACTTCCGGCCGCCGCGTTGCGGGTATTAGCAAACAGGGGCTTGCCTTCTTGCTTCTGGCGCTTATTAAGTTGCTGCCAGACCTTTTTGGTCATAATGGCCTCGCCGCGGACTTCCAGCAGAACCGGCGGATTGCCGCCGCGCAACTTTAACGGAATGGCCTCAATGGTCTTTAAATTCTGGGTAATATCCTCGCCGACAAACCCGTCACCGCGGGTGGCGCCGCGGACAAAATAACCGTTTTCGTATATCAACGACACAGCCAAGCCGTCGAGTTTGAGCTCACAGAAATAATCCAGTTTAATACCGGCAGAATTGCCAATGAGCAATAATTTAACCATGCGCTTTCCCCAGGCCGCCAGCTCGTCCTTGCTAAACGCATCATTTAACGAGAGCATGGGCACGGCATGAGGGACCTTAACAAATTTGTCCAAGGGCTTGCCCGCTACCCGGTTGGTGGGAGAGTGCGGATCCTGAAATTCCGGGTAATCCTCCTCTAATTTACGCAGTTCCCGGGTCAGGGAATCGTAAACCTCATCGGTAACCCGCGGGTCATCGAGTACATGATAGCGATAGCGCAGATCCTCAATCTGCCCGCGCAACTTTATTATTCTTTTATGCGCTTCGGCCTTGTTCATAAACAGGACTTTATAAAGAAATTATACTATATTTATGCAAAACCCCGCTAGCTAATTTTGCCGGTGTAGACCCTCGCGGAGGGTGCTCGGCACGGTTCCCGACGAAGTCGGGACGAGCGGCCGAGCGGGAGCGGGCCGAGCGGGAGCGGGCCGAGCGGGAGCGGGCCGAGCGGGAGCGGGCCGAGCGGGAGCGGGCCGAGCCGCTGGGCGAGGCCACGCGTGTCTGAACGGCAAAATTAGCTAGCGAAATTTTTACAAAAATTTGATTTTTCAGTTATCCCCAATTGATCCTTTCGTGATTTTATAGTACAATGACGCAAAGAGAATATATCATGGCTTTTCGCAAAACCAAGCGCGTAGAATTATCGCCCAAACTTAAACTCGGCGTCGGCCGCAGCTACTCCTCCGGCTCCCTGTTAAAGGTCACCGGCACGGTTTTTCTGCTTCTTGCGTTAGCCCTGACCATCCAAACCCTGTTTCGGATAGGCAAATACAAAAATGAGGCGGCCTCAACGGCCAGCCAGCCGCTGCCCCAAGTCCTCGGAGAAAGCGATAACGCTAATAATGCCGCCGACAACCACTTTATCATCCATACGGTCAAACAAGGCGAAACCCTGTTCAGCATCGCCCAAATCTACGGCAACGCCAGCTGGTCCACCATTGCCACCCTCAATAATATTTCCCCGCCCTTCAACCTAAAAATCGGCCAGCAGCTTAAAGTGCCCAAACCCTAAATTTTACTACAAAGAGCCGCCGAGCCAGCTTGCCCGGCAAGCAGCATTTGCTGTCTTTAGACATATGCGCAACTCTGCCGCTTGCCAGCAACTGGCGAGGCGGCGATTTATCATTCGGGAATTTTGACTTGGTACTTCCGGGTCAAGCCAGAATAGCGGGCGGTAATATCAAGTACGGTTAAACCCACATAGGGCAAACCTTGCGGCGTAGTACCATTGGCCGCGTAACTGCTTATGCTAAACATGGCGCTGGTATCAGAACTGTTATTTTGGATCGTCATTTCGTATTGCCTGGACGGGTTTAAATTATACAGAACCGTGGGGGTCGCGGTATTTAAGGTGCTGCCTGTGAGATTGTTTTGGTCACCGGTATTGGGGTCTATTTCCACTATGCTAATACTTACGGAAACTCCTGAACTGGGATTGAGATAAGCAATATCTACTTTGCCGAAGCTGCCGCCGGCAAAAAGATTATTGGGATCGACCAATTGATATATTTTACTCGCGTCGGGTTTAAACACTTCGATGAGCGGCGAGCTCGAGTAAAATTGAATGGTTGGCGGCGGGTTATCCAGTCGAATGCCGTTGATATCAGTTTCATAAGCCAGGCAGGGGTTAGCGGGGCAGTCGGCCACGGACCGTTTTACCTTATACAAAGCCTCTTCAGTGATGGCCTGGCTGGCGTAGAGCGTGGGTTCGGTGCGCGACACATCGCCCGAGGTGCGGATTTCAATGAATATTATAGTGGCTAAGCTGAAAGCAATGGCCGTGATGGAAGACAGGACCAAAATGGCCAACAGCATGGTCACGCCGCGTTGTGAATTTTTAGTGGGGAATGTCATAGAAATCGGTGGAAATACTGGTTTGATAAGGAATAATTACCGGCGCCTCGCTGTTGGACATTTGGACCTGGAACTTAATCAGCATTGTTACAAGGGGCTGCATCTGCGGCGGATTAGTCGTATCATACGGGTTGGTGGGCGGGCGGACGTAAAACTTTAAGCCGATAATGCTGACTCCGGGGGGATTGAGCCGCTGTTCGGGAAACTCCTCGGTGCCTATTTTTTTAACCAGCATTAAATTCGTGCCGGAAAGATAAACGCATTCCTGCTCCTCATTAATATTGATAAGCCCCAGTTTGGTATCGCCCTGAAAACTATTGTTATAACTGGTGGGACAAGTCCCCGCAGGAGGCAATCCCGTCGGCGGCGGTCCATAGTCAATCCGCCCGTTACGGATTTCTTTTATCAGAAATTCGGTAAAGTTGCGGGCGCCCTGCGTGGCCTGGCGCAGCGCTTCGGCGCGGCGGTTAATTTTCAAAGTATAATTGAATAAAGTCAACATCATAGTTAAAACCACGGCAAAAATTGTGGTCGAAACCACGATTTCGATTAAGGTGAAGCCCTGTGCGGATTTTGCCGGCCGGTTTTGACGCATTAGCTCAAACTATTATTGATAATTCTTCCAATTGGTTAAAAATACGGTTAAGTTTACGGCGCATTCTCCTGTTCCGGGGAAATCCGCCACGGCGGGACAATCCTTGTCCGTCCACCAAACCTGCGATTCGACTTTCAAGCGTTCCAGATTCGGCTGGTCATACGGCTCAATCGATTCCTTGGTAACAATGATTTTCCGGAAATACTGGGTGCCAAAATAATCCGGAGCGGTGGCGGCGGGATTATAAAATTCCGTCCCTAGCGCCACGGGATCAAACCCTAAAGCCGTAACGCTGCTATTATTAAACACCCAGTAAGTTTCGGCCTCGGTATCAATGTCCAGTAAATACTGCCGGCTGCCGCTGCCGGGATCAATATCATAACCGCCGGGCGCATTAAGCCAATTAAGATAGCATGGCGCGTTATTTGGCGTATTGGTGCGAAAATCATAACAACCATCGGCCACCAAGGTGTCCTTGAGCCAATTGGTATCGCGCATGTTTTTTACTGCTTCCAGACCCTCTCGGGCCAAGCCCATGCCAATAAGCTGCTTGACGATGTTAGTGGAAGAGTGCAAAGAAAACGTAGCCAGCCCTAACGCGGCGGTAATGCCCATGACCAAAATGAAAATGGCGACGAGAGTCTCAATGAGGGTTTGACCTATTTGGTTTTTGTAATGATGAGCTCGCATTCTAATGATCCCCGGCTAGCAAGAATTACTCGGCGTAGGAACGCAAATGGCGCCGCTTATGCCGTTGATGATAATAGTGCTGGTGGTGTTAGTGCCGGTATCCATCAACACGACAGTTAATTTGGAATTAGCCCAGTCCACCAGCTGGATCGGGTCCCGGATCGGTGAGGTTAGAGAACCGTCTATCGAGCAGCTGCCGTCGAGGTAGACTCGGCTGAACGGCAAAGAAAAGGCAACTTGCATGCATGTCGGATAGGTTGTATTGCCGCCAATGGGCTGCTCCAGCTGCAGACCCTGGGGACTGCTGGCGTCGGTGCGAACTGCAATTCCTTCCGGTAAATTTATGGTTTCAATATTTTCACTAAAAGAATAATCGCTGTTGATAGATTGAATTTGATAGCTGGTTTCGCTGCCGGCGGCATTGCTTAATTTCAGCAGATAATATTTCACGGGCAAGCCCGAAGGCGAATTGCGCGAGGACAAAGTGTAACTCTGGATTTTGCGCAGATTGCTGACCAGCTCATTGGTGGCGATGCGCAGATTGCGGGGGCCGCGAAAGGCCGCAAAGTTGACCACGAAAATCCCAGCCACCAGCCCCATGATGCCGATAACCGTGAGCATCTCAATGAGAGTGAAGCCGTGCTGTCTGCCGCTAATCATTACTGCTGGTTTTTGTTTCATTATTTGCTCCATTTTGGTTTTAGTATAGACGACGAAGATTATTTTCACAACCAGTTACAGTCCCAAAAGATGCAAATACCGCACCCATAGCTGGGGCCCATAAAACATCGTAATTAGGGCGGCTGCGACTAAAAAGGTCCCGAACGGCACAGCGGTTTTGAGATGCTTGGTTCCGGCGGCCAGCCAAAACACAGAAATAATCGCGCCCAGCCCAAAGGCCAAAAACGCGGTGACGACAATATAAGGCCAGCCCACGATGCCGCCGAGGAGCAGGGACAATTTGGAATCGCCCAAACCCATCCAAGTACCTTGAGACAGATACCAAAACAGGAAGAATATACCGGCCAGAATTGCGCCGGCTCCAAGACCGCCTAAGGCGAAGGAATGTATACTTAACAAATTCTGGCCATAAAGAATATCTAAAAAAATATTAAAAACAATGACTGCGGCCCAGCCGGGGAAGACAATTTTATCGAGAATCAAGAAGTGCTCCTGGTCAATGACAAAAGTAGCGATGAGGATGTTGACAATGAACAAGTTGCGGGCAAGCAACAGGTAATCCGCGGGGTGCTGTGGGTTGATATGGAGCCAAACTAAAGCGAAGAGCAGGCCGGTGATAAATTCAATAAAAAAATAACGCGGCAAAATGGGTTTGCTGCAGGACCGGCAGCGACCGCGCAAAATTAAGTAGCTGGCCAGCGGGACGAGATCGCGGGCGCGCAGTTGCGCGCTGCAGTGAGGGCAGCGGGAACGGCCGGTTAAAGGTTCATGGCGCGGCAGACGCCAAATAACCACATTAAGAAAACTGCCGATGGCGGTACCGAAGATAAATATGAGTAACGCTGATAGCGGTAATGGCAAAATCATAAATCAATTATATCATCGGCCGCTCCAGGTAAATACGTGATAAATCGTTTTAATAATTATCTCCAAATCAAACAAAACCGAACGGTGCTTAACGTAGTAGAGGTCATACTGAAGTTTGAGCTTGGTTTCTTCCACGCTGGCGGCGTAGGTGTGAAGCTGGGCCCAGCCCGTAATGCCGGGTTTAACAATGTGGCGCTCGTCGTAAAATGGGATTTGTTGTCTTAATTTTTCGACCAGACGGACTTGCTCGGGCCGCGGACCAACCAAACTGACGCCGCCGCGCAGCAAATTAATAAATTGCGGCAGTTCGTCCAGCCGGGTTTTGCGCAGAAATTTTCCCACGGGCGTGATGCGCCGGTCATTGGGCGCGGTCCAAGTATCGGTTGCTCCCCCGCTCATGGTCTTATATTTAAAAATTCTGAATATTCGGCCTTTATGCCCTACGCGGTCCTGGATAAAAAATATTGGTCCGCCCGCGGTCAATTTTATGGCGGCGGCAATAAGGGGGCAAGTCGCCGCAAACACGGCTAAGCCAACGATCCCAACCACAATATCCATCAAGCGCTTAACTAAATTATAACCGCGCTTTTCTTTGTAAGAAATATTTTCCAGGAACCACAACTCGTTGAGCTGGGACAGATAGACTCGGCGAAGCAGGGATTCGTAGAAGTCGCGGTGGTTGTAAAACAGCACGCCTGACTTTCTTAAATTATAAAATATCGCCATAATCTTAGGATTGGCCTGCAAATTGTCAGGCAGGATAATCCGTGTTTCTCCAGTTATGGCGCCAATTTTTTTATCAAGATCGAATTCGTTCAAGTGCGCCTTAACCCGAAAACCTAAATAGTCATGGCGGGATATTTCACGCTCCAATTCGGACAGCTCATTGGCGAATGAAAATAAGTAGACATCCCCTGAAAACCGCCGGCGGAGCAGCGCCTTAGCGATCAAATTCCATCCCAGAAGGAATATGAAAGAAACGGCGGCATCTATAAGCAGCAGGCGGCGGGGGGTAAGAATTAACCGAGGTTGAAAATAAAAATAGACGACCGCAATAAGCAAATTAAGCGCCATGGCCGAGGACATCCTGAACAGCAAAGTCGTGTAGCGCCGGAATGTCTCGACTTCAAACAGATTGTGGATGAACATAATCAAAAACCAAAGCGCAAACAGAGGCGTAAACGCACGGACATGCAATAAATAGCCGGGTTGGTCAACGGCACCATAGTTCCGCAGCCCAAGAGCCACGAACAATGCTGCGTAAAGCGAAACTGCTTCTGGAATGATGAGTAACCACCATTTAATGGCGCCCCGAATTTGTTGCATATTTTATTTCCCCGCCAATTGGCGGATTTTTAACAATGCCAGAGCTGCCGGCGCCCATGGATAATCATTAGCGTGGCGGGCAGCAAGCCGGACCTGCTTAGTAATGAAGCGCCCCCAAGTTTCACTCGCGTGCGGACGCCGATGATATTGAGTGAACAAGCTATGAAAATTATGCATCCGGCCTTGTAAACCTAAACGCAACCACAAGTCATAGTCCTCCGCTGCCTCAATACCATCATCAATAAATCCTCCTGCCTTCGTGGCTGCGTCTCTTCTGAACATGACGGAGGAAGTAAAAAAATTATTACGGAATAGCATGGTGGTGCGAATAAGTTGGTCCGAAACCGGCCTGTATTGCCGGATGATTTTACCCGCTTCATCTACGGATACGATTCCCCCGCCCACCAAAACGCAGTCGGGACGGTCCCGCAAATACGTCGCCTGCTGCGCCGTTTTGTCCCGATGGATCCAAATATCATCATCGTCCAATAGTGCCACGTACCTGCTGGAACAGGCCCGCAACGCCGCTGAACGACTGAAAGTAATTCCGCGGGAAACCTCATGGGTAATGATTTTGACCGGAATTGACTGGCCGCTGAATCGGTCGAGCACCTGCGGAGTTTCATCTTTGGAGCCGTCGTTTACGACAATAATTTCCATGTCGCGGAAATTTTGGTTGAGGGCGCTGCGCAGGGCTTTTTCAAGCATCGGCGCGCGGTTTTTTGTCAAAATCATCACTGAAACTTGAGGCATAAAATAATATAATAAGTATATAGAAAAAGGGCTCGACAGGGAAATGAATCTCCGACCAGCTTGCCGGTCGGAATAATCAAGTTTGCGTTTTAATGCGCGAAGAGGATACAGGATACTAGGTATCAGGAAAGTTTTCCGGTAGAATACAATTATGACAATACTCTATCTTATTACTTCCGGAGATGCCGGCGGCGCGCAAAGGTATGTACTGACATTGGCCAAAAAATTCGGCGGGACTATAGCGGTCGGCGGTAACGACACCGAACTGTTATGGCAGGCCAAGGAGCGCGCCATCCCGGTTCATCGCCTAAAATACTTGCGCCGGGCCGTGAATCCTTGGTATGACTTTTGGTCTTTAATCGAAACTGTCGCATTGATACGCAGAACGCGTCCGGATATCGTGCATGCCAATTCCTCCAAGACCGGCTTCATTGCCAGTCTTGCCGCCGGGCTGATAAATACTAAACTAGTATACACTGCGCATGGCTTTGTGTTTAACGAGCCGCTTTCTTTTTGGCGCAAAACTCTCTATAAATTAGCCGAACGGCTGGCGTCGCGCTGGCGCTCCTATATTATTGCCGTTTCCGACGCCGATCGCATTGCGGCACTAAAGGCCAAATTGATTGACCGGACCAAAATACAAACCGTCCATAATGGGATTGCCCCTTTGGACTTCCTTGATAAAACTGCGGCCCGGGCCCAGCTTAATCTCCCTGTCCATAATTTTATTGTCGGTACCATTGCCAACGCTTATCCGGCAAAAGGTCTTGAGATTATGGTTCAGGCCGCAGCTAAAACGCGTTTACCCGGGGGAGTTAGCGCTTGTTTTGTGATTATAGGAACCGGCCCAAAAACACCGGAGCTAAAGGAGCTCGCCGAGCAACTAAAACTAAGCCGGTATATTTTTTTCGTACCGGGCTTCACCAATGCCGCTACATTACTTAAAGCTTTCGACCTTTTTGTCTTGCCATCGCGCAAGGAGGGATTTCCCTACGTCCTACTTGAAGCCATGCAGGCGGGACTTCCCATTATTGCTACCGATGTCGGCGGGAATCGAGAAGCGTTGGGCGACGCCGGTGTATTGATTCCGCCCCAACGGCCAGACCTGCTCGCGCGGGCTATTGATTCACTAGTTGAATCGCCGCAACGACGACAGGCCCTGGGGGAAGCCGCCCTCATCCGGGCCGGAAAGTTCACCGAAAAGAACATGCTTGAGCAGACCCGCGCGGTCTACCAAAAAGTGCTGCGGTCGAACTAAGTGCTATGTCAAACTAAAAATTTAATCGAGCTTGCCGCTGTCGTTCAAGGACAGCGGAATTATGACCTTGCTGATATCGGGTTCCTGCTTGGCCAGACGCATCAAGATTTGCATCTGAATATACTCGGGGTGAATTTTATTGGCCCTATCCAAGGCAAAACGTGTAAGCCGGTCTTTGCCCTGGGACTGATAAATCTTGGCCAGAATCATCCATGATTGAAAATCTTCCGGGTTGAACACGACCAACCGCTGCAATATGGGCAAAGCGCCGCCGTAATCTCCAACAAGGTAACGAATATTAGATTCAAACGCATACCGCTCCATGAGCTGGGGCTCAAGCCGTTCAGAAATTTGGATATTGGCAATGGCTTGATCGTAAAACATCTTGTTGCCCGTCTGGCGGTAAAGCAGAAAATATAGTCCTGCGGCCTGGCGGTAGCTGGTGCCGCTGGCGGAATGCATGGCTTTTGTTTGTTGAATCAAATTTGTCACTGCGCCGGGTTCGTGATGCAGCTGGATTTTTTCGCCCACCAAATAAACATAAAACAGCTGGCGCATGGGATTTAGCCGAATAGCCGCTCGGGTAAATTGGGCGGCCCTGCTGTAATCGCGCTTATAGTAAAAACCTAAGGCGCGATAAAATAAATATTCTCCGCTGAAAAAGGCGAGGCCGTAGCCGACAAGCGCCACAGCGACAAGGCCTCCTGCAACTGCGGCCACTTTAGGCAGACGCAAAGTTTTAAACCCGCGGGCAGCCATTAAGCCGGCTAACATTACGCCCAATAAGATAAAACACGGAATTGACACCGGAGTGAAACTGGCGGTTACCAGCCACCCGGCCAGTCCGGCCAGCGTAGCTCCAGTCAATTCATTTTTTTCAGCGGCTAAGGAGCGCAGACCCGCAATTACAGCTCCAAGGATAAGGACCAAAAAAATCGCGGCCAGCGGCAGGCCGCCGGAAGCGGCGAGATGGATAAACAAATTATGCGGGTCATCAAACAAGCCATTGTAAGTCAAAAATTCATCGCCGCGGAACTTCTCAAATAAAATCTGGAAATTGCCGAGCCCGCTGCCGGTCCAGGGATGCGCGGAAATTATCCGGCCCGCAACGGTCCAGACCAAGACTCTGGTTTCTATATTGCTTTCGGACAAATTCCAGGTCGAAGATATGGCAGCGGGACGGGCGATCTGCAAAAATAAAAAGGATAGTCCGGCGCTGACGACCAAACAGATTATGACATACCAGATATGCGCACGCTTAAATTTTTTCCACAGCGCCACCGCGGCCAGGACGACAAATGCCGCGCCCAAGCCCAGCAAAGCGCCCCGGCTCGATAAAACCACAATGGCCCAGAGCATCAAAAATAACGCAACGCCGTAATATATCTTCGCCGCCAGGGATCGCGCCGCAACCAACAAGGACAATGCCCAGGGTACGATGCCGACCAGAAACATGCTGGTAAAATTAGGATTACCCAAAAACCCGGGGACGCGGGGCAGGGCCGGCATATCTAAACCTTCATAAAAGCCAATACCCACGGTCTGCAGCAAACTAAAGATCGCCGTGATTAGACCAACAGCCGCCAATAATTTTATGAGCGCGGCATAAGTAGTTTGATTTAGCCGCTGGAACAAGAGCTGGATGAAAATTGCCCAGGTTGCAAAAAAGAGAAAAGATGAAGTAAAGCGCGGGAAAAAGCCGAGCAAGCTGGTATTACGATCTAATGAAAAAACTGTGCCAACCAGTGCCCAAACTAAAAATAAAACTAACAGCAGAGAAAAAGTGGAGTGATAACGCATTGGCTGGCGGTCAAACCACAGCCAAATCATTAATCCTGCTCCAATAAAAATTAGCAGCAGCGAAAACTTGACGCTTTCAAAATTTTCGTAGGAATACTGAAAAAAAACAGTCGGCACTAAAAATACCGTCAGCAGCAGGAGGGAAAATAATGCATCGTTACGATAGGGGAAACGATGACTATGGTACCACTTGGAAAATTTCTCCGCCATCTCAATAAAATTGGTTCCAGCCGGTTAGGGCGTTGCCGCGGGCTTTCGGCAAACAGACCGAAAGCCTATAAAATTTTGGAGACGCGTTTTGATAAACAAACGAACGGCTGCAAAACTTGGTTACAAATTCAGCAGGCGGATAAGGAATTAAATAAATACCCATAATTTGAGGTGAAGCAAACTCAATCGCCGTGGGGTAACGGTTTTGGTCGCTGTAAAAAAACGAAAGTCCTTGTTCCAGCTCATCGGCACTTTGCAGGATCAAAGCGGATTGAGAGCGCGCTTGCCCGTTATGCCAGGCGCCGACCAAAATGGACAGGAAAACAATGAGTATTATGGCCGCCAGCAAATACTGAATCAATTTTTGTGTCATAAAAACAAGACCCTTCTATAGCAATATAGAAGAGTCTTGAATATTTTACAATACTACTGGATACCGGATGGGGTTAATATTCTCGCCCCGGAACTGTACCCGCCTGTATCAGCGCCAAGACAGAAGGTCAGCGTGTAAGTAGTGGTAACTCCTTCGTAAACATAGGCGTTGTTGCCAGCCGTACAAGCGCCGTCGGCCGGAGTGGGCGAAGTTGGCAACTGTCCTATATAGGTCGGAGCGAGGCCTGGGATGGTCGTGCCGGTGGCTGCCTGGACCGGATAACCGTTATCAGCATTATATTTGAGTTCAAGCGCTGTAGCCAACTGCCGCACGTCAGCCAAGCGCTTGGCGTCTCGGGACTTCTGGCGCGCCGAATTAAGGGCCAGCAAGACCACTGATGCCAACAAACCGATAATGGCGATAACGACCAGCAATTCAATCAGGGTAAATCCTTTTTGCCTAGCCGAAGCATGAGCTGAGGCGGAGTTTTGATCTTTGTTTCGCAATGTTTTCACCCCCAATCTTAGGGAAGGTTTATTGGCAATTTTTGAAGATAAGATAATAAACTGCCAAAGTTATTTGTTTAAGCTAAAGCTAGCTTACCACAAATCCACAGCCGAGGCAAGCGAGTTATCAACAGCGACTAATCGCCGCCGAAGCCGGTTGCCACGCTCCGGAGCTGCATATATGTCTCTTGGGGCAGATACTCCACTTAGGCAATCCGGCTTCGGCGGCGATTATCTAAGTAGCGGTGCTGGCAATATTGTAAATGGGCAATAAAATTCCGGCCACCAGGGCGCCTACGGCGATACCTAAAATAATCATTATAACAGGCTCCAATAACTGAGCCAGCACCGCGATCTTGCTGTCCACCTCTTTTTCATAAAAAGTCGCCAGTTTGGCTAGAATGTCGTCGAGCTGGGCGGTCTGTTCGCCTACCCGGATCATTTGGGTAACTATGGGCGGGAATTCATCGCTCCGGGGGGACAGGGCATCGCTAATAGAACTGCCGTTGGTGACGCGAATGGCCGCATCAAGCAAAATTTCGCGGTAAATTTCATTGTTAACAGTTTCCGCCACAATTTGTATAGCCTGGATAATAGGAATGCCGCCAGCTACCAGCGTAGCCAAGCTGCGGCTGAAGCGCGCCAAATAAATCTTCTGAAAAATTTCCCCTAAAATCGGGATCTTAATTTTCAGCTCATCCCACAGGTAGCGTCCTTGTTTGGTAATGATGTAATAACGCACCCCTAAAACAAGGCATGCCAACAACAAGATAATAAGCCACCAGTACACGGCAAAAAAATCAGTCAGCGAAATTATGGCCACCGAGATGCCGGGCAAGGTGCCGCCTTGCTCTTTGAGCACAGCAGTAAGTTTAGGCAGGACGAACTTAAACATGAGCATACCCACCACTACAAGCGCAACCAAAACGAACACCGGATAAGTCAGCGCGCCTTTGACCTTGCGGCGAAGTTCGTAATCCTTTTCCAATTGGTCGGCCAAATAAGCCAGCGACTGCGCCACTGAACCCGAGGCCTCGCCGGACCGGACCAAGCTGACGTAGATGTTGCCGAAGACCTGGGGATGCTTGGACAAGGCCAAAGAAAAACTTTCGCCGTTTTCCACTGAGGCGATCATATCGCGGATAATCGACACCAGCCGCGCGCCGGTGATTTGTCTTTCCAAAACACGCAGGGCTTGCAAGATAGGCACGCGGGCCGAAATCAAAGTTGAAAGCTGCCGCGAAAACAAGACCAGCTCTTTATAGTTAACGCGGGAAGTAAAAGGGTTAAAGCGGCTCCAAAAATCCTCTTCTTCTATCTGGAGATTGAGGATAATAAAGCCGTTTTCGGTCAAAAGCTGTTCGGCTTTATCCTGGCTGGCCGCCACGACAAAACCGTTTTTGATTTGTCCTTCCTTATTCCGCGCCTGGTAGCTGAATTTCATAATATTGTCAGATGTTATCGCTGAGCCGGATTTGCCGGTAAGCCCACTCGCGAGTCCCGATTGCTTGGTTCTGCCTCCGCTGAAAGCGGAGGCGAAATCGGGACGGGCGCGTAGGCGAGCTTTTCGTTGGGAAAAGCGAGCCGTGTGCGAGCGGCAAACCGGCGAGGCGGCATAATCAAGATATTAGCGAGAGAAAGTATTCGCGGTCAGCAACAAAGTCCTGGGCCACCTCCAGTTCCACAATTCCCTGTTTGACTAAACTGGCCAGGCTGCGGTCAAGCGACACCATGCCTTCTTCGTAGCTGGTCTGAATGATATTATTGATTTGATAAATTTTATTGTCGCGGATAACATTGCGGACCGCGTGGTTCATCAACATAATTTCATAACCCGGAACCCGGCCGCCGCCGATTTTCGGCAGGAGTCGCAGCGACACAATGCCAAGCAGGACGCTGGCGAGCTGGGTTCGAATTTGATCCTGTTGGTCGCCTGGAAACACGTCAACAATGCGGTCAACACTTTGGGCGGCGTCATTGGTGTGCATGGTGGCAAAAATTAAGTGGCCGGTTTCAGCCAAAGTCAGCGCGGCGGAAATTGACTCCAAATCGCGGATTTCGCCGACCAGGACGACGTTGATGTCTTCACGGAGCGCGGCGCGCAGAGCTTGGGCAAAGTTGGGGGTATCGAGGTTGACCTCGCGCTGGGAAATCACCGATTTTTTTGGCGTGAACATAAACTCCACCGGATCTTCAATGGTGAGAATATGTTCGCTGCGGGTATTGTTGATGGTATTAATCATGGAAGCCAAAGTCGTTGATTTGCCGTGGCCCGTGGGTCCTACCACCAAGACCAAGCCTTGCTTGGGTTCGGTGAATTTACGCAGCATTGGCGGTAAATTCAGTTCTTCCAGAGTCTTTATGGTATTAGGGATGAGCCGAAACGCAATGGACATCATTCCCTGCTGCTTATAAACATTGACGCGAAAACGGGTATTGTCTTTGAAGGCATAAGACAGATCAATGTCCATTTTTTTGTTGAGCAGTTCGCGCTGATCCGGATGCAACAAGACATTAACCAAATCTTCAATCGTATCCTTGCTCAAGACCTGGTAGTCTTCCAAGCGCAGGAGCGCGCTGTCCACGCGAATAATCGGCGGTTCGCCGACCACCAGGTGAAGATCGGAAGCATTGCGTTCAAGGGTAAGCGAGAGAAGCTTATTGAGTTCGAGTTCGCTGGTTTTGTACATGGTCGTAAAAATTACTAGTTAAAATCTGTAATGGGAAAACTGGCCGGCCAGACTCGCGCGTCGAGCCGCAGCCGCAACCTCGCCCACCCGATCGATTTGCGGATCAATATGGGAAACTGCGCCAAATGCGCTAAGAATTTTTAGCCGGTCTCCGCTCGGCGTCTCACCCAGAGTGACCAAAGCCACTTGAGCATGGTTGCGGCGCAACTGGCGCAGAGCCCTATTGGCGCGCGCATTAAGCGCATCAAGGCTGATAATAATTACATCCGGCCGCTGAACCCGGAACAGGTTAACCAGGTCTTCAACGGTAGAACAGGATTCCACCGCAAGAAATTCATGGCGTAGCCGCCGCGCGTAAATCCCCCGCAATTCCGGCTCGGGATGGACCAACGCAACGGTGGCCGCTAAAAGTTCAGAAGATTGGTTCATAACTACTCGGTGGTTACTCGAATAATTTCCTCCATAGTCGTTTCCCCGCGGATGGCCTTGACAACCCCATCCTGCTTCATGGTAATCATGCCGAGCTTCAGCGTCGCCTCATAAATTTTATTGGCCGGGGTTTTGGCAAATACCAAATCCTGTACCTCGGGCAACATGGGCAGAACTTCAAAAATTCCCAATCGGCCTTTATAGCCGGTATTATTGCACTTGGCGCAGCCCTTGCCGGAAAACATTTTTATCTGATCTCGCTTGATCCCTGAAAAATAGTCTTCAGGCACGCCGACAAGTTCCTTTTCAATCTCTTTTTTTAACGTTTGGGTCACAGGCACTTCGGCAATGCAGTCGGGACAGATTTTGCGCACCAAGCGCTGGGCCATGACCACGTTAACCGAAGCTCCGAGCAAAAACGCCTCAATCCCCATGTTCTCGAGGCGAGGCATGGCCCCCACCGCATTATTAGTATGCAGCGTAGAAAAAACCAGGTGGCCGGTCAAAGCGGCGTGCACGGCCAACTCTGCTGTTTCCTGGTCGCGAATCTCGCCGACCATGACAATATTAGGATCCTGGCGCAAAATGCTGCGCAGACCTGAAGCAAAGGTCAGGCCAATGTCAGGATTGATTTGGCTTTGATTCACGCCTTCAATAAAATATTCGACCGGGTCCTCCAGCGTGACAATGTTAACCTGGGTGGTATTCAGCATAGACAGGATGGCATACAAAGTTGTAGACTTGCCGCTGCCGGTCGGGCCGGTGATAAGAAAAATGCCGTGGGTTTTTTTGATGTTCTCCTGGGTCCATTGCAATGCCCGGCCTCGCAGACCCAACTGGTCTAAAGTCGGCACGGAGGAAGACTTGTCCAAAATGCGCATGACGATTTTTTCGCCGTAGATTAGCGGCAAGACCGAAACGCGCAGGTCCACCGACTTGTCGGCCATGTCAACATGGAAACGGCCGTCCTGCGGCAGACGCTGCTCATCGATTTTCAGGTTCGCTAAAATTTTAATGCGGGATACCACAGCGGGCAGGACACTGTGCGGCAGGCGCAAAGATGTATGCAAAATGCCGTCAATGCGGTAGCGGACCCGGACGTCAATGTCCGATGGCTCAATATGAATGTCGGACGCATTGGCTTCAATGGCGTTGGAGAGAATTACGTCCACGATTTTAATGATCGGCGCATCGCTCAAAATTTGCGGCTTGCTTTCCCGCTTAACGCCAGCTTTGCTTTGTTCGGCCACCTGCGTCTGCTCAATATCTTCCAGGGCTTGCCCCACCACGCGCTTAATATCCTTTTTGCCCGTCATAGTGGCATTTATGGAACCAGGTGAAGCCAAATAGACCTGGATCTGCAAATTTTGCTTTTGGCCCAAAAATTCCAATGCTTCCAGTACCTGTAAGTTGGAAGGGTCAGCCAAAGCCACCTTGAGAAAACTTCCGGCCAATTCAAACGGCACCAGGCGATAGAAAGTGCGCGACTCCTCGGGAATCATCGCTAAAATTGAGGCCGGAATTTCCTTGCCTCTTAAGTCAACGTAAGGTAGATTTAAAAAGGCCGCCCGGGCCTTGGCCAAATGCTCTTCGTCCAGAAATCGCCCCAATATGAGCAGCTGGTTGATATCGCTAGTAGGCGTTTCCCGCTTGGCCATCTGAAAATGCTCATAAGCTTCCTTGGTCAGGAAGCCGTGGTCAACTAGAAAACGTTCAAAATCCGTGATAGTTGTGGCGTTTTGGGAGAAGGCGGCCATGATTAAAATTTAATTAGCTCCCGCGGCGTAACGCCGATTTCGTCCGAACCAACTTGGGGATAAAAAACCTTTTTATGGCCAGCGTTAAAATCCCGGATGGGAGCAAAATCCAGCCTGTTGCCGTAAGGCAAAATGGGGCGCGGGGCGCGGCCTTGGCCGACGGACGCGCTCGCGCCTGAAACGGCAGTTGGCGGTGGAGTTGCAGGGGCAGAGAAAAAAGACCGGTAGAGCAAAAAACCTGACACCCCAAGGAGCAACACGCTCACCCCAATCAGGATATTTTTTTTGTTCATAAATTATTGCACTCCTCCGGCGGGTGGTGTTGAGGAAGCGGTTGCCGGCGCATAATAATACATTTTTAATTTGAAGCGAAATGATAATGTACCGCTGCCATCGCTGGTAACGTCCAGAGAAGCAACATCAATAATCCGGGCGCTATTTTCCAACAGTTGCATCAAACCAACCCCCTGTTCGATGTTCCCAGTCACGCCGAGCGTGGCCAGGATAACGTGCTGTTTCCGCTCCTGCCGGAACGGCTGCTGCACATCGTCCTTTGCCCCGGCCGCCACCTCGGGCTGACCCCCGTCGACGCTAACGTTAGCTAAAGTCATGCCCGAAGCCCTCACAATCTGATCGAGCAGTAAATGGACCTTGCTAATACGCTCATCAATCGGCAAAGCTTCATCCAAGGATTCCAAATCTGCGTTGTTTTCCGGAGCGTTCATCACCGTAATTAAAGACTGAAGATTAGCGGCATTATCTTCTATATCCTTTAACTCGGCCTGGCTTTGTTTAACCTGCTCCTGCTTGTTGCCTAAACTTTGTCCCGTCGGAAGCACGATAAACCAAGCAAAGAGAACAATAACCACGAGCAACAACACGGCCTGGAACCCAGAGTGGGTCGGCCTTCTAGCAGGCAGGGTCGCAAGTTTGGGCGGGGCAAGATTGACCATAACTAGTTCTGGCCCTCATTAATAGCAGGAAGCGCGGACTGCTCGGTTGCGGCTTTCCGTAATGCCGCATAAGAGATGTCAGCGGTATTGTACTTAAGCTCGATTTTGAAGCTGGTGAGCAAACTGTTGCCCTGCTGCGCCCGAGTAATGGATTTTACTTGCACATCAGTAAACTGTTTCAAATCCTTATTCACCTTAGGCAGATCGAACACTTGTAAATACTTATCGAGGTCTTCGTAGGTCGGAACAGACACGACCAAAATTACAGTTCCGTCGCTCTGGGCAGAAATGGAAGAATAAGACGCTGACTTTAAGGTTATGCGGGGAAGCTCGCTGTTTAAAAATCTCGACCAAAAGAGGTGTTGAGATAAAATCTGCTGCAGGTCGACCAACTGGGCCTGGCGAGTCAAGACCTGATTGCGCTGTTCATCGGCCACCAGCTCGCTGCGCTTCTGACTAACCTCCTGCTGCAATTTCTGCACCTGCTTATTGGCCGAGCTGATGCGGAAACGAGTAAAGGCATAATAGACCGCGAGTAAAATTAAAACCAGCGTCAACAGTTTTACCAATAGCGGCATTATGTTGAGCAGCGAGGCGGGTTGGCGGCGGTTTTCTGCACCTAATAGATTAATATCGGGCATGCTACTTTTTATTTTTTATGTCATTGCGCAAAGCCAAACCAATTGCGATGGGTAGCTGGAGCGAGTAACGGCGCAGTAGGGGCTCAGACTGCTTAGGGTAATGGATGGTTTGCAATGGATTACCGAGTGCAACTCTAATCCCCAAATCATTAAAAAATTGTACGATTCCCGGCAGGTTAGCTCCTCCGCCTACCAGAATGATTTTATCGAGCTTAATGTCGTGAGCCTGATACAAAATGATAAGCTGCTGGACTTCGCTTTTAATGGAATTCAGGACCGGCTTAATGGCTTCAGGGATGAAGGTAGATTTGCTTAAGCCAAAATCTTTTTTAAACTGCTCGGCGCGTAAATTAGTAATATTCAAACTCTGGGCAATTCGGTCAGTGATAGTGTCACCGCCGACATTAAGATTGCGCGTGAGCTGGAGCAAACCATTTTTGATGATGTTCAGTCCGGTATTTTTCGCGCCTACATCTATTATAACACTATTTTGACTGTTATCAATGATCAGGGAGCGAATCAGGGCCAACGCTTCGATCTCGATAATTTCAAGTTCTAAACCGGCCATCTGGAACACCTTGACGTAATTGTTGCGCACCTGGTTCGGGACGGCGATCAGCAGGACTTTGAGCGAGCGGCTGGACGGATCAGTGGCAATAATCGACCACGACAGTCCGACATCGGCGAAGGGCAACGGCACATACTTTTTGGCCTCGAACTTGATAGCTGAAGCCAGTTGCTCGTCGGTCATCGCCGGCATATCGATGACCGAAGTAAATACCGCGGCGTTCGGTAAACTGACCACGCAGCGCTTGGTCGTGACGCGGGCTTGATGCAACAAATTATTAAGCAGGCTCACGGTACGGCTGATGGCGGCATCATTGCTGTGCGGATCGACCGGACCGGCAATATTGACGATACCGTAAGTATCCAGCACCTTTTCCCGACCGTGGGTGATTTGGGCGATTTTAATGTATGAGGTGCCTATATCGATACCTAAGACAGATTGTTGTTTTGATAGAAACATGCTTGATAAGACCAGGAAATGTAAGGATCTTGTCAGCGTCCTCGTCGCAGGCCTTCGGCCTTGGCTCCTGCGGATGCTTCCAAGACCTTAACATTTCCTGGCCGTAGCTGTGTGTTTTTTATTTCAAATTCAAGAAATTTTCTCAGCGCTAAACCGCATTTACAATACTACATTTTTGATGATTTGTCAAAATTGTCGGCGTTTGCTAAAATTATCCAAGCCATCTATTGATAATCAGCTCGGAATCCTTTTTCTCCCCCTAGCGGAACTCGCCGCTGACGCGGCTCAAACAGTCCCCGCGTAGTCGAAAAAGATCCGCTCGCTGATTATCAATTATTATTACTTATATAAGGGCGTATAGCTCAGCTGGTTAGAGCGCGTCACTGATAATGACGAGGTCTCTGGTTCGAATCCAGATACGCCCACCAGAAAAATAAACTTATGAGATTTATTTTGGGGCCGTTAATTATTGTAGCCGGCGTGCTGATGATGAAGTACACGGTCCAGCTCACCAACTACACGGGCAAAATCGATTTCGCCGAAAAGTATTTAGGCGGCGGAACCGCAGCCGGCACCTACACCTGGTGGCGGCTACTGGGCCTGGCTTTCTGCATATTGGC
>CAYJQY010000008.1:0-3491 GCA_964372905.1 uncultured Candidatus Saccharibacteria bacterium | reverse complement strand
CGCGCGGGCCGTTAGCTCATCTGGTAGAGCGCCACATTTGCAATGTGGAGGCGAGCGGTTCGAGTCCGCTACGGTCCACCAGATAGTGATTAGTTCGAGTGACCGAGAAGGTTGCTCATTGAAAAAAGAAGACACGGTGATACCATATTTTCGATACTTGAGCTCAAATTTGTCAAAAAAATATTTTCAGGCCAGCGGCACGATGTCGGAAATCTGTTTTTGGTTGGGGTAGTCGCGGCGTAAGCGTTCAATATCCTCGGCTTCCATTTGCCAACCCAGCGCGCCCAAATTTTCTTCCAAATGTTCCACGCGCCGCGTTTTAGCCAAAGTAATAACATGATCCTGGCTCACCAGCCAGTTGATGGCAATCTGCGCCGGAGTCTTATTATACTTTTTACACAACTCCTGCACCACCAACGGCGGATTAACCGCCAGCGCGCCCTTGCCCATCGGCCGCCACGCCGCCAAAAATACATCATTTTTCTGACAGTACTCCAGCAGGCCGCTGGCTTCCGGCTCCCGAAACTCCAAATTGTAATGCACCTGGTTGCAGACAATTTTATTTTTCGTATAACTCTGCGCCTCATCTAAAAATTCCGGCAAAAAATTGGATACGCCGATATTGCGGATCAAACCTTCAGCTAGCAGTTCATCCATGGCGGCCATGGTTTCGGCCAGCGGCACGCTCAACTCATGACGATGCAGCAAGTACAAATCCAAATAACCGGTTTGCAACCGCTTCAGGCTGGCTTTGCACGCGGCAATAACATCGTTCGGCGCCATATGAAGCGCGTTAACTTTTGATACTAAAAATAATTTGGAGCGATCGTAGTCTTTTATGCCTTCGGCCACGAGCTCCTCGGCATGGCCCTCGGCATAAGATTCCGCAGTATCAATATGAATTACGCCATGGTCAATGGCGGCGCGAATCCCGGCAATATCAGCCGGGTCATTATTGTCCGGGTCGCGGGCATTGGTGCGTTCAAAACGGCCGCCCATCTGCCAAGTGCCCAAGCCGTAAACCGGCATGGTGAAGCCGTTATTGAGTTTTTTTGTTGGGACGGTCATGGGATATCTACAGTTTAGATATTTTTATTTACCAAATACTCTTACTTTTACAACACTGCTAAAACAACGCAGGCAATTCTTATAACTATTATACAAAAACTTGAATCAAAGATAAACGGCACAGCATGATTATGCGGTGCCGTTTTGTCCCCCCTTTCTCTCAAAGCTAACCAAACCCTGAATCTTCATTGCCCGCAGCATGGCGCAAAGGCGCCGACGATTTGGCGCAATGAAGATGAAAAACCCTTGATTTTGGATGATAATTCCGCCTGCCGGCAAAAACCATATCCACTCGTTTGGCGAACAGTGAGCCAGACGCGGCGAAGCCAAAGGCTCGCCAATAAAACCTCTGCTTTTCAGCCAGCTTCGTACCAACTGGGCCGGCGCTTCAATGGTAGATGTATCTAGATATGCTCTATACATCATACCTCCTTTTCTTTCCAACCAACCAAAACCACTCGGTACGAGCGATAGCGGATCCGGCGCCTGCCGATTCCGTTGATCTAACTCCCGCCGAGAAGACTGGCCGCGGGCCGTTGCCCACGCGACTTACTACGCATTGTCCGCGCGCGACTGCCCGGGCCGCTACCCGCGCTGCCGCTCGCGCAACTGCCGCGCAAATTGGCAAAGTACGAAAAAACCGCCCCGGCTTCGGGGCGGTGAAAGTTTAATAGCTCAAAACTTCCGCGACCTAAAGCCGTGGGCGGAAGCTCTTCTTAGTTACTGATGCGCAAATAAAGCTTTTCATACCTATCTTATAACTATAAAAGAAGTATAAAGTAATAATAAACTTCCGTCAAGCGGCTGGGACGGCCCCGGAGATATCAACAATATTTTGTCGTATCAAATGAGATCAAAGAAAAATTTTATCTTTTAAATAAAAATAGTTTAACTTCTATTTTGATTTTCTTAATGATGCGTAAGCTATTCTTACGATGTGGGGGCCCTGTAGATGGTTCTACGGGCGCAAATTGACATTGCGTCTCGCGGGTTCAATCCCCGCAGGGTCCACCACACTCTTGACAAAACATTTACAGCTGATATAATTATTGCAGATGTCAATTTGCGTCTCGTCTCAAAAAGAACCACCTATGAGACAAAAGCCGCCCCGATGTTCATCGGGGCGGCTTTATTATTCATTTGCCGCTCCAGTTTGCCGCTCCAGCTCCAATGCGATAAAATATCATATATGATCCAAACTCTCACTCGCGTTACCCCGGCCGCGCTGGCGGAAATAACCGAAGAAAAGCGCCTGCGGCAAACTCAAGAACTGTTCCTGCTGTTTGCCATGGGCAGCCAGTTTGATCATCTCATCAAACAGGCCCTGGACTCCCTGGGCGTTTTTTGTTTGGTGGCTGATCCGGCTTCCGTAACGGCCGAGGATGTCAAAAAAGTCGCGCCCACCGGCATAATTTTGTCCGGCGGGCCGGCTTCCATGCACGATGAACCGCCGCCCTTTGACAATCTTATTTTCGATCTGGGCATCCCGGTGCTCGGCGTCTGCCTGGGCTTTCAGATGTGGGCTAAACACATTGGCGTGCCTGTGATTCCCGGAGACAAGCGCGAGTTCGGGCCGCATTCGTTTACCCTTACAAATGACACAGATGGCGGCGCTGCCAGCGCGAATAAGGTAGACAACGGCGGCAATATAGACAGCGGCGCAACAGATGGCGGCGCGAATACCGGTGGCGGCGCAAATATGCATAGCTACGCAAATAATTCTTCATTGCTGTTTGAAGGCGTACCCAAGACCAGCATTGTGCTGGAAAATCACGGCGATAAAATTCTGGCCGATGACCGCCTGCGAATTTTGGGCAGTACGGACAACGCGCCGGTCTCGGCCGGGCGCGGCGCCGGCGGCTACCAGCATCTCTGGGGCGTGCAGTTCCATCCCGAAGTTACGGAAACCGAATACGGCCTGCAAATTTATGAAAATTTTATCTTTAAAATTTGCGGCGCCAAAGACCGTTTCCCGGCCGCGGCCGTGGCAGAAAAAAAAGTTGCGGAGCTCCGCCAAAAAATCGCCGGCAAAAAAGTTCTGCTGGCCCTGTCCGGCGGTTCGGATTCCGCCGTGGTGGCCTATCTGCTCAAACACGCCGTGGATCACAAAGCCGGCCAAATCCGGGGCATCTACATTCAAGGCATTGACCGGCCGGACGACGAAGCCAATGTCCAGGAATTTTTCGGCGGCCAAGACTGGTTGGATTTAAAAATTGTTGATGCCACCGCGCAATTCCTGAAGGCCCTGCGCGGCAAAACTTCCATGCGCGACAAGCGCCTGGCCATGCGCGAGGTTTACAAAAAAGTTTTAGAACAGGAGGCCGAAGAATTCGGAATCAGCGCGGATCCGCGGCCGAGCGGCAGATCGCACTCCGGCGCCCCGCACTCCGGCGCCCCGCACTCCGGCGCCCCGCACTCCGGCG
>CAYJQY010000007.1:5228-55667 GCA_964372905.1 uncultured Candidatus Saccharibacteria bacterium | reverse complement strand
ATTCTTAAACTTGAAATTTTTCAGCTCAAAAATTACATCCTTGCGTTCCACGATTATGGTCCAGCCGCGCCGCGCGGCCACTTTGGCCAAAGAATAATTGGGATTGAAAGCAATGGGCTTGCCCACCAGTTTCAGCAGGGGAATATCGGTTTCCGTGTCGCCTACGGCCATGGAATTTTTCCAGTCCGCGCGCAGGTTTTGGCCGGCCACGATTTGTTTGGCCATGAGGTCTTTGCGCAGATCAACGAGTTTATGATTGAGTGTCCTGCCGGTAAATTTGCCGCGTTTGGTTTCCAGGATGCGGCCAACCGAGACATTGAAGCCCAGAGATTTGGCAAACGGCGCCACCACCGGATCGGGCGATCCGGAAATCGTTACCAAAAAATAGCCGCGGCGCTTGAGGTCGCGCACCAGATCGCGGGCGTAGCGGTAGACGCGGTCTTTCTGCTCGGCGATTACTCGGGTGACGGCGCGATTAAAATCGCGCGTGCGGCGACCCGGAATGTATTTAGCGAAAATCGTAATGACCTGCCAAAGATAAGTTTCGTAACTGCCGTGCCGGTCCAGCCAGGCCAGGTAATCGGCTTCAATTTCTTTTTTAGCCCGTGCCGGAAATGTGCCTTGGGCCACCAGCTGATCAATTAGCTCAATGAGCAGGCTGGATCGGAAAATGGTGCCGTCAATGTCAAAAATGGCCAGTTTTACCGGCTTTTTGGTTGAACGCTTCATGTTTTTAGTATAGATGATGCGGCATTGCGGGGCAATCCACAACTGCCAATAATGTAACTGCTCACTACGGTATGCGCTCCGGTCGGGGTCCTGTCCCGACTCACCCCCATTGGGTGCTCGGCATTGCCTTGCGCGCCCAATGGCGGGCCCCCGAGTCGGGCCACCCCTCCTGGAGTTTTAACTATCAGTGAGCAAATACCTGTTAAATAGACCGTGAAGCAGTTGCCGGCGAAGCAGTTAGAATTTGTGTTTAAGGTTTGGCGGACGAGATTAGCGGAAAAGTTTCCAAAATTTCGTAGTCCGCGCCGTCGGCAAGCAAGTGCGATTCCATGAGCGCGAATGAATTCACGCTTTCGCGCCAGTCCACAGTTTCCTGCATCGCTGTGGGAATACCGTTGGGGCGATCGTGGTTAGAGGATGGGATGTCATTGGGGCGGTCGCGGTTGGAGAATGCCGCGCCGCGCTTAAAGCGAGCCAAAGTTATGTGGAGATGAAATTGATTGTTCGCGCCGCGGTTTTGGGGCGAGAGTCGCCCGCTAATAATTTTTGAACCCGGCGTTTTTTCAATTTGATTTTTTTGGTTCATGCGCATGTGGAATTCCGGCCGGCCGCCGTTTGTAACATGCCGCTTGAGAGTTTGTTCAATGCGGTGTTTCAGTTCCAGGAGCGCGGGCGGGGTAGGGCCTTCCAGCCAGAGGAGGCGCGGGGCGCGGGCATCGGGCCCGCCCCGGATTGCATTGAACTTTATTTCAAACGGCGCCGGGCTTAATGCCGTATCGGATGCCGCGCCGTCTACCGCGCCTGGCATCGGGCCAACCGCCGCGCCGTTTGCCGTGCTTGACTTTGCGTCAACTACCGCGCGCAACTGTTCAATGGTCGAATCAATTTCAGTAGTATGCCAGGGTGGCACCAGCGTAATGTGCAAATTCTTCGGCGCGATCCACCGGCCCTGAAAATTTTGTTGGGAGTCCTGCCACTTTTTGATGATCTGCTCCAGCCCTTCAGAAATTTTTATGGCCACAAAGATGCGCTTGGCCATATATTTAAGGTTTGTCTGCAGTTAAGCGCTGGCGTTGCCGCTCGATCTGCTGAAACAATTCTTCGGGAATATTTTTTTCAGCCTGGTAATATGCTTTAGTGCGGCCCAGCCGGGCCAGGAGCTTATCCGCGCGTAGCGTGAATTCTTTTTGGTAAAGTCCGCGCGGATACTCGCGGCCAAAGACCTGCTTAAATAGGGCGGCGATGTGCTCAAACCGCGGCAAAAAGCCAATGGGGCTTTTAATGGCTTCATATTCGCCGTGCACGCGGCCTTCCATCCAGAGTAGCCAGACTTTTTTGTCGGTTTTGTGGTTGAGATACTCGCCGTTTTCTTTCAAAAAATAATTGACGGCGAAGATTTTGGGCGGCTGTTTTAAGGCCGCGCCGAACTTAAAATAATTGTCAAGATATTGCCCGAGCGGCACGCTCAAAAAATCCACAATGGCCATGGGATCGTGCTTTTTTTGACCGATGGCGCCCAAAGTGGCAGCCGTGGTTTCGCCCTCAATGGAAGCGCCCATGAATACGCCGTGATTCCAGTCAAAGGCCTCCACTACCGGCGGCATGATGTCGGGGTCGCGACCGCCGAAAATGATGCCGGAGATGGGCACGCCGGCGGGGTTGTTCAGGTTTTCGTCGCAATTTTCTAAATCTTTTAGGCGCACAATGTAGCGCGCATTCTTGTGCGCCGCCGGAATGGGTTTGCCTTCATCGTCAGTTTTGCCTTCAAACCACATGCCGGAAAAATTCACGCCCTCTTTAGGTAAGTCCTGGCCCATGCCGAGCCAGTAGGGTTTGTTGTCGTGAACTAGAATATTGGAAAAGATGACTTCGCGCGGCGTAGTCAGCATGCGGTAGATTACCGGATCATCAATGGCATTGACATCTTCAATAATTCCGAAGATGCCCTGTTCCACATTGGCGGCAAAAGCGCGGCCATTCGCGCCCGGCTTGATGAACGCCAGATCGTCTCCGACAATGGTCTGTCCGGGCACCATGGCCGTGGAAGTTTTGCCCGAAGAACTGGGGAAGGCGCCGGTAAAATAGGTAACGCGGTTTTTTCCTTCGGGGTGGATGCCCATAATGAACATGTGCTCGGAAAGCCAGCCCTCGCGCACGGCTTGGTCTATGGTCAGGCGGAAGGCCAGTTTTTTCAGGCCCACGCTATTGCCGGCATATTGCGTGTTTACCGCAAACACACGGCCGCCGGCCACATCTATGTAAATGCGTTTTTTGTCCGTGTCGGCGCTGACGCCGTTTTCCAGGCGGCCGCTTGCGTGGATGAAGTGGAAAAAGTTTTCGTTCTGCCCCAGCTTTTTCCAGGCCTCATAACCGGCTCGATAAAGGAGCGAGCTGCCGTGAACCACGTAAGCCGAATCGGTAATTTGAAAGACATAAATGGAAAAACCCGAATCAAGCGGTCCGAGCACGGCAAAAGACACAAACATCTCGCGGCCGCGCATACTCCCTTTGAGCAGTTCGGTAATTTCGGCCAGGCCGGCCTCGCGCTTGCCGGTATTAATGTGCGGGCTTAAAGTTTGAGCGGGCTTTATCAAAACTTTAGTTTTTTCTTTATCGCGGCCCTGGTCGAACGGTCCGTCAAAATGGACAGTGTGGCCTTCGGTGGCCAGGGTTAGTTCTTCTTTTTGTTCCAGCGATTTTTTGCGGACATATTCCAAGTCTTCGGGCGCGTCGGTTATTACGCGGACCCTGTCGGGTTGGCAGAGGCCGGCATAGCGCTCCACTATTTCCAAGACACGCGCGTTATCAAGCGCCTCAAGTTTGGCGCGGCTGACATCATCCATATTTGATTAAATATCGGCCCGATATTTATTTACCCATCTGCCCGATGCCCAAGATATTGCCTTCCGAGTCTTTGAACCAGCAAGCCTTGAAACCGTCGCCCATGTCGGCAATGCCGTTGACCGTTTTCAGCTCGGGAAAATCGTACTGTTCAAACACTACGCCGCGGCCGCGTAGCTCGGTCATTTCCGCTTCCAGGTCGTCGACCATGAAGTCGGCCAGGGTGTGCTCAACTTTCACCGGCCCCCGCTGGTAAATGTAAAGCTGGGTGCCTTTGCCGCAGTCAAAGGTTACGCCGCCGGGCTCCTGGGTCTTGGACTCCTTGAGTCCTATTTTTTCGCGGTAAAACTTTTTCGCCCGCTCCAGGTCGGTGGCCGGCAGGGTCGGGGAGATGGGTGCGTTGCTTAGCATAAGTTTATTTCCTTTCAGAATAATTATAGCAGCAAATACGGAATCAAACTAAGGGTATGTTATACTTATGTTATGACAGAAAGAAACTTAGGGAATTACAGGGTAACAGGCGGAATTCGAACCAGAAAGCCGCACCGGGTGGACTAGCTTTGATTATTTATCCCTTTTTGTTTGATAGAAATAATATAATGCCAATGGAGCTGCCCAGTTCGCCGAGCGTTCAATGAAGTCTAACACTGACTGGCCCACTAGTGGTCTAACCAATGCAGTCCAAAAGCCCCACAACGCTGCCCAAAGCAGTACTGGACGAATGGGTTTGACCAACACAATAATTGCGATTATCACATCAGCTACGCCTATTAAAAGCAATAGGGTAGCGGCGGTATCATTACCCACTTGGGTCATTTGGCTTATCCAGCCTACCCAGTCCTTTTTCCCTCCTATGGCTAACAGACCATGCCCGATAAACTCTCCTGCCACCCCTACGCGCAGCAGCCACTCAATTTTTTTATCGTTTGTCATATGTTTTGTTTCTTTTAATGCTGTTTTATCCTCGATTAAATTATACTCCTTTTCTATCCTTTCTATCCTTGTGTCAGCGCCGCGTTTGCTAGTGATTTTTCTTGGGGTGCCCGAAGGGAATCGGACCCTCGTGACCGCTGCCACAGAGCGGCGTTCTGCCATTGAACTACGGGCACCATGGATTTCGGATATTAAAAAACTCTTGCACAGATTTGTGAAGAGCCGTCCGCTGATGCCTGCTGTGCCAGGTGAAATTTACTAATCCAAGGGAATTATACTAAGTTTTGGCGGGGAAGTCAATGGCGATTCTGCCGCCGATTCTGTTATTAAGCGGAATTTTTTTGACGATAACCAGCCCCACCAGGATAAATACAGCCATGGAACCCATGGCAATGCGATAGCGCACCGCGCCGGAATTGACCAGCAGCGTGGTGATGAGTCCCCAGGTTATCGGCCCGACAAAAGTAGAAAATCTTTCAAATAAATTGTAATAACTAAACGCGTGATTCATCTGATCAGCAGGAGATAAATGGACCATAATGGCTCTGGTAATCGCCCAGGTCGCGCCGTATAAAATTCCTATAATTATGCAAAATCCCACAAAGACGGCAAAGTTTTTTAGCAAACCCAAAATCGGAAAAACCACGATCCACGCCCCAAGTATCAGCAAAAGCGATTTTTTTAACCCAAGCTTATCGCCCACCCACCCGCCGGCGAGCCCTCCCACTGCGGCGGTGGCAAATATGGCAACCGCAATGAAAGATTTGATCTTATCCGAGACTTTAAAGACCTGCTCCAAGAAAATAGGGAAATTGTTGACCACCGTCAACATTGCGTCATTAAAAAAGAAAAAAGCCAGTAAATATCTCCCCACGCCTGGAAGCTTTATTAGTTCCAAAAATGCATGAATATAATTTTTATATTCTCGTTTTATGTTAATGACGACTCTTTGAGCTTGCGCGCTTTCTTTTAAAAACAACAGCGCGGGCATAACGAATACGAAGAATAAAATAACCGACGGCAGGAATACTTGGGCGCGGCCATGATTTCCAAACAAGTATATAGTGCCGGTAACCAAGGGCAGAGTTACGGCCAGCCCAAAGATATAACCGGTGAAATTAGCAAATTGGCCAATACCCGAAACCAGACCCTGCAATTTTAGGGGCGCAATATCGGGAAGCATCGCGTTATAAAAAGTGAAAGTAAACTGGTAAAAATAGTTGCCCAGCAAGTAGGCCAATGCCGCGAGCAAAATTATAAATCTGTGCGCGGGGAAAGCCACGGCTAAAATAGCCGCGACAAAAAGGAAAACAAATTGCAACAGGGTAGTTACAATTAGAAACGGCCTTTTGACGCCTTTTTTATCGGCAATCAAACCGGTTACCGGAGCGGTCAAAAGCAGCAATATGGTAGCGCCGACAAAAATGAGATTGAACCAAATATCGGCAACGCGATTATCTATAACCAGCCATTGCGAAAAATATAAAGCAAACACTCCTATGGTTATGGAATTGGCAAAATCATATAAAGCCCACAAGAATATCTTCTTTTTCATGCTTAAATGATAACAAAAAGCCGCTCATTAGGCGAATAGCATTTTTTGTCTATTTTAGCAAAAAAACGCTTTCGGCTATTCGCTGAATTCATGCCAAATACGGATCCTTTTGTAAACCGCCGGGTTACTGCCCGCCCTTCCTCTTCACCGCCAGCGTTTTCACGGTGCGCGGGGTTTTTTCTTTGACCAAAAATTCCAGGCCGCCGCTCTCCACCGCATCGCCTTCTTTGGGGAAACGGCCGAGTTTGTCCAGAATGAATCCGGATAGAGTGGCAAAGTCCTGGTCTTCCGGCAAATCAGCTTCAAATTGCCGGTTAAAATCCACTATGGAGATGCCGCCGGCCACCAAAAATTCGCCGTCCGGCTGTTTTATTACGGCCTGGCTGGCTTCGTCCGTTTCATCGGCAATATCGCCCACGATTTCTTCTAAAATGTCTTCCAAAGTAACCAGCCCTTCTATTTCCCCGTATTCATCCGTGACCAAAGCCATGTGGACTTTTTTTCTTTGCAGCCTTTGCAGGACTTCGCTGATTTTCATGGTGTTGGGAACGAAGTAGGGCGCCACCAGAAAGTCCTGCAGGTTTATCTTTCCAATGTCTTTGCCGATTTTAGGCAGGAGCCTTTTGGTGTATAAGATGCCGATGACGGTGTTGGGCGTGCCTTGGTATATGGGAATGCGGGAGTAGCCGGAATTAATCGCGGTTTGCACAATTTGCTCTGCGGGCTGGTTAATGTAGCAGCCCACAATTTCCCCGCGCGGCACCATGATTTTTCCCACATCCAGATCGGAAAATTCAAAGATGTTTTCTATCATGCTCCGTTCGTGGGCGGCAATGGTGCCGGCGGCGTGGCCTTCGGCAATGAGCGTCCTGATTTCTTCTTCCGAGAGCCGGGATTCGGTGAAGCTGGTGGAATCTTTGAAGGGCTTGAGAATCAAATTGGAAGAAAGAGTGAGAAATTTAATCAGCCCGGAGCTGATTTTGGACAGCCACCAGATGGGATAGGCGGCAATGAGGGCAAAGGTTTCCGCGTAGCGAAGCCCCAAAGATTTAGGCACGAGTTCTCCAATAATCAGATTAAGGTAAGATATGAGCGCTACTATGAGAATAAAGCTGATTAAGTAGGAGTGGTTAGCTATGAAAGAAAAGCCGGTTCGGCTTAAAACTTCGCTAAGATGTCCGGCAATTCTGCTTCCCGCGAAAGCCGATGCGAGAATGGTGATAAGCGAGATGCCGATTTGTATGGTCGCGAACAGACTTTCCGGGTTGCGCTGGAGTTGTTTGATTACCGCGGCCCGGCGGTTGCCCTGTTTGACCAGGCTGGTAATGCGGGTTTTTCTGATTGAAATCAAAGCGATTTCGCTGCAGGCAAAAAACCCGTTGAGCACGGTTAGGAGCAGAATGATGATTATTTCCCAGATAATTTGACCCATTTTAGAAGAAATTTAGGAGAGATGATAGTATAGTTCTTTTTAAAGAAAAGATAAACCGCCCCGATGTACATCGGGGCGGTTCTTGCTTAAAGTTTTTGCTTCTCCCATAATTCAAAAAACCGGCCGCGTTTGTTGTGAAGTTCATCGAAACTGCCCGATTCAATAATGCTGCCGTCTTCAATCACCAAAATCCGGTCCATTTCTTTAATGGTGGTGAGCCGATGGGCAATAACTAGCGCGGTAACGCTTTGGAAAAACTGGTGGAGCGAGTCACGGATTTTTTCTTCGGATTCCAAGTCAAGGTGGGATGTGGCTTCATCTAACAGTAAAAGCTGCGGCTGTTTGAAGATGGCGCGCGCAATGCCCACGCGCTGTTTTTCCCCGCCAGACAGCCGAATGCCTTTTTCGCCGATGCGCGTGTCCAGGCCGTGAGGCAGTTTGTGCAAAAAATCCGACACATGGGCCACGGTTGAAGCAAGCTCCAGCAGTTGTTGGTTGCCGGTCTGGTTTTGGTTGGCAATGGTAATGTTATCGCGCAAAGTGAAATTAAAGACCTCGGTTTCCTGCAGCACTACGGCGGCCCGTTCCAAGTAAGATGATTTCTTTATGTTTCTAAGAGGCACTCCGTCAAATAAAATCTCGCCGGAATAGCTTTCATTTTCTTTGAGCAGCAATTTGAAAAGAGTGGATTTGCCCGCTCCGGAAAGTCCCACTATGCCGATTTTTTCGCCGCGCCGGATGTCAAAGGAAATATTATCCAGGGCCTGCGTTTCGCCGTAAGAGAAGGACACGCCGCGCAGGCTGATCTGCTTCCAATCCGCCAGAAACCCCGCCTTGCCGGCTTCATCATCAATCCGTATGGGTTCATTTAAAATGGCCATCATCCGTCCCACGCCCAGCTTGGCCACAATGAAGTTTTGGGTGACATCGGACAATTCGCTGACCGATTCCCAAATCCTTACAAAGTAACCGTTAAACAGGATTAAGAACCCGATTTCATAATGGCCCTGAATAATGCCGTAGCCAATGTAGATAAACATGCTAAGCCGGAAGCCCTGGGCCCAGAAGTTGAGCACCAGGCCCTGGCTTTGAAAGCGGAAAATTCGTTTGCGGATTTTTTGGAACAAATCGGCGGCCGTCCGTTTCAAGAGCGGCATCAGCGCTGGGGCCAGGCGCATGCTTTTGACGCTGCGGATGTTATTTAGTCCCTCAAAAGACAAGCCGTGCAAATCTTCTTCAACGTCATTGACCTGCGCGGCGGCCGCTTTGGCTCGGCGGAGCAAAAAGAATCCCAGAATAAAATAAATGACTAAAAACCCCACCATTAGCCCGCCAATAAAGCGGTCAAACCGGGAAATAATTATGATCGTGCCAATGAAGTTGACTGAAATCTCAATAAGATTGGTCACCCACATGCGCACGCTGTTTTCCAGCCCTCTGCCGCCGTTTAGGATGCGTTTCAATTTGTTGCCGGCGTTTTCCTGCTCGTGCCAGGCCAGGTCCAGGGCAAAGAGATGTTTAGTGGTGGCCAGTTGCGCGTCCAGCGAAATTTTTTCCGCAATCTGGTAGCAGAGGAATTTGGCCCAGTGGTGCGCTATGTTCCAGTAGAGCACTACCCCGATCCATATGATCATGATGTGCCAAAACGGCGCCAGCGATTGGCCGGCCGAGTACTTGCTGAAAAAAGTCACTATTGAGGCCAGCGCGTAAGCAGTGTACAAGTAGGAAATATCGCTGCTGAAGCGCAAAAACGAGCCCAGCCAAAACCGCCACCGGTAGGGGCGGATGAACCGGTAAATGTCCCGGACTAATTGCCGGGGAGAATAGGACAGGTGATTTTCTTCGGTTTCCATGCGAAAGTCTGCCATTATCATATCAAGAAATTCGGGATTGCGCTTGCTCTGTTAAGCCGCAGTGCTACAATACCAGCATGACCGACCGCATCCTCACCGTCCCGGAAATTGCCAAGTTTTTTGGCGTATCGAAAAAGACCATTTATGTTTGGTGCAAGCACAATTTGTTGCCGGCGTTTAAGATCGGGCAGGAATGGATGGTGCGGCAGAGCGATTTGCAGAAAATGATGCTGGCCAAAGTTCACAAGAAACGTCG
This sequence comes from uncultured Candidatus Saccharibacteria bacterium, assembly GCA_964372905.1. GTDB lineage: Bacteria > Patescibacteriota > Doudnabacteria > UBA920 > UBA920 > CAYJQY01. The sequence continues at coordinate 46,068 of CAYJQY010000007.1, read as the reverse complement.
GGATTTGTTCGGTGGCGAGTAATTTTATTTATTTTTTATGATGATGCACCGGCGAACGTTGCCAGTGGAGACCATCCGCAGGCCGTCTGCATGGTCCGCCGCAGGCGGAGGCGGCCGAGGACAGAGCGAGCGAGTCGCTGGACGAGCGAGTGTGTCGGAACTGGCACGTTCGCCGGTGCTATAACCATATGGTATATATTCTGTTGGGTTCTGATGATTTTTCCAAACAGGAATTTGTTGATGAACTGGCTGCGCGGCTGGGCCTCCCAGTTGAGCGCGCAGCAGGCAGCGAAGTAACTATTCAGCGGCTGACCGAGGCCAGCTTGTTTGAATCGGCAAAAATTTGGTTGCTGTCTCAAGCCTTGGGGCCGCTGGAAGCCGCCGCTCATGTAGATGAACTGGCGGCCAGCGCCAACCACATCATTTTCATCGAACCAAAACTGGACAAGCGCACTCTAGCAACGCAAGCGTTATTAAAGGATAAGCGCATTACTGTGAAAGAATTTGCCGTTCCCGAGGGCGCCGTTTTGGTCAAATGGATAACCGGGCGGGTCAAAGAGCGCGGCGGCAAGATTGAAGCCGCCGCGGCGCGGGCCTTGGCCGAGCGCCTGGCCGGTGAGCCAACCACAAACGCCTTTCCCGCGCGCGCCGACGCCGTATCCCACAATCTTTGGCAGGCGGCCAATGAAATCGATAAATTGTTAGAGTACTCCGCCGGCAAGCCCATAACAACGGCCGCCGTGGAAGCATTGGTCAGTCCCAATCAGGACATTGAAGTTTGGAAAGTCATCAACGCCATTGCCGACAAAAATTTATCCGGCGTGCTGGATTACCTACAGAGATTTTTTGCGGTGGCTGACGGTAGCGACGAAAAGGCCAAAGTCATTCAGCTCAATGCCTTACTGGCAGACCAATTCCGCAGCATTGTCATGGTTCAGCAATTCACAGCTCAGCGCCTGCCTGACTCTAAAATTCTGGCTTTAACTTCGTGGAAGCAGGGCCGGCTGTTTATCGTAAAAAAAATTGCCCAAAGATTTAAGCCGGAGCTGGCGCTTGATACGCTGAAAAAGTTCGAGCATCTTGATTTTGAATTGAAATCGTCCAGCACGCCGCCTCGAGTTTTGCTTGATCTTATCTTGAGCCAGGCCTTAGTCTAATTTGCCTTATTTAAGGTATTTTTTGTCATCCCATTGCGCAAATTTCAAAATTGTGCTATAATTATATATAGATATTAACGAGCGATTCGTTAGTTTTTTATCGAAAAAGTTTCGAAGCTTCGAGTAAGCTTTTTTTGCCAATCCAGCCCATGCCCAATTCTCATCATACTTACAATAAAGTCACTAAGGTCGCAACGGCAGTGGCCATTGCTGCGGCCATTACTTTGCCGGCCATTTCATTGTTGGCCAGCGGCGATTCAAGCGATAGAGGCGGCCAGAATGTAGAGGTACATGACGGCGCTGCAGCCGCCAGTATCGGCAAATAACAGATTTAAGTTATAAAAAACCCCCCGGCTCGGGGGATTTTTTTGTTGCCTATTGTTCTTGCTCTTATTGTCCCTGGCGCCTGCTGCGTTTACGCTCAACAGACGAGAGGACGCGCTTGCGGACCCGGATACTTTTTGGCGTAACCTCGACCAGCTCATCCGGACCGATGTATTCCAGGGAGAAGTCCAACGTAACCTCGCGGGGCGGCGTCAAAATAATGCCTTCGTCCGAACCTGACGCCCGCATGTTGGACAGTTTTTTGGTTTTAGTAACATTGATTTCCAAGTCAGTGTCAACGGAATTTTTGCCCACGACCATACCCTCGTAGACTTCTACCGCAGGGCCAATAAATAAGATGCCGCGCTCCTGGGCGTTGTTGAGGCCGTAGGCGTTGGACACGCCAGCTTCAGAGGCAATGAGCGAGCCATGTTCGTTGCCTCGTAAATCAATCTCGTGGGTTAGCCGGTAAGAATCGAATAAATTATTGACAATAGCCATGCCGCGCGTGCGGGTGAGGAGTAAATTTTTCAGGCCGATGAGGCCGCGGGTAGGGATTAGGTACTCGGCGTGGAGTTCGCCGGTGAGCCCTGCGGACCGGCTTTGCCCGCCGGCGCCGGCAGTCGCGCCGCCGCTGTCCGCGCTGCCGCCGGGCTGACCGCCACCGATGTCCATATGCTGTAACTCGCCGCCGCGGCGCCCGACTTCTTCAATGACCGCGCCCTGGTATTCGCTGGGTACGTCGATGGTTAAAATTTCGTACGGCTCCAACTTTTGGCCGTTTTCTTCATATTTATAGATAACTTGCGGCTGGGAAACTTGCAGTTCAAAGCCTTCGCGCCGCATGGTTTCGATGAGCACGCCCAGATGCAGTTCGCCGCGGCCGGATACCAGAAAGGCGTCCCCAGTTTCGGCCGGTTCGACTTTCAAAGCCACATTGGTTTCCAGTTCCTTGTGTAAGCGGCCGCGCAGATTGCGCGAGGTTACGAGCTTGCCTTCGCGTCCGGCAAAGGGCGAAGTATTCACGCCGAATGTCATCTTAATCGTCGGTTGTTCGATTTCTACGGGAGGGATCTGTTTAGGATTGGCAGCGTCGGATAAAGTTTCGCCGATCTGGATATCGTCGAACCCACCGACTGCGACAATGTCGCCGGCCGCGGCTTCTTCGACTTCCGCCGGGATTAGCCCGCGGTACATTTGCAGACTGGTAACTTTACCCTGGCTGACACTGCCGTCGCGCTTGATTTTGGCAATGGTCTGGGCTTTTTTCACTGTGCCAGACTGGATTTTGCCGATGCCGATTTTGCCTTTGTAATTATCGTAGCGCAGCGCCAGGACGAGCATGGCAAAGGGGTCATTGGGCTGAATTTCGGGGGCGGGAATGTGCTTGATGATGGCTTCAAAGATTGGCACGATGTTGTGTTGCTCATTGGGCAGAGCGTCGCCGGAGTTGAGGGCTTTTTGCAAAGCAGGCAAGTCTGTGTTAGCCACGCCATAAATGCCGCTGGCGTAAATAATGGGAAAGTCCAGCTGGGCGTCGCTGGCTTTGAGCTGGACGAACAGGTCAAAGGTGCGGTTGACGACTTCGTCGATTTGCGCGTCGGGTTTATCAACTTTATTGATGACCACAATGGCCTGATGGCCGAGCTCCAAGGCTTTGCGCAGGACGAACTTGGTTTGCGGCATGGGCCCTTCTTTGGCATCAACCAGCAGGAGCACGCCATCGGCCATGCGCAGGGTGCGCTCAACTTCGCCGCCGAAATCCGCGTGGCCCGGCGTGTCCACTATGTTAATGCGCATGCCGTTGTATTCAATGGAAGCGTTTTTGGCGGTAATGGTGATGCCGCGCTCGCGCTCCAAATCCATGGAGTCCATAATCAAATCGGCGCTGTCATTTTTAACTGACTGCGTTTGTTTGAGCATGGCGTCCACCAGCGTGGTCTTGCCGTGGTCAACATGGGCGATGATGGCCACATTGCGGATGTTTTCGCGTTTCATGAATAAAAGTTAAAGCTCAAAATAATAAAGCGCAAAAATTTTTTAGAAGAGCTTTCTGTGTACTCCTTTTGCGCGCCGGCTGCAATAAAAAATGCCTGCGGGTCAGGCTTCTTGTAAGCAGTTTAAAATAAATTTTTGGCGGTGTCAATAAGCTGGAGCGTAAAGTGGGCGGCCAAAGAGAAGAAGATGTAACTTCCATCGTCTTCTCTTTGGCCGGTCCTTGTCTCAATCATAAGCGGGGTCATCTGTGTCCCCGCCCACGGGGTCCCCGCTTACGGGCGGGGTCACGGCCACGCCGGGCGGCCGTTTCGGCCAGTCCGGAATGTTCCTGGGGTCCTGTCGGACCCCTCCGTCGTCATCCTTCTCCTCCTTCGTTCCATTCATAGTAGCTCTCCTAACAGCGAAAATTCTCCGCACAGGTTGGTCGTTATGCGAGTATTGGCTGAAGCTCTAGCTACAGCCTCATCCCATAGCGAGCGATTCTCCGCGGAGAAAGCTCCCTATTAAAATAAAAATCCGTCCTTGGGGACGGTGGCTATGGATGTAAAAGAGCCAAAACTATATCCAGCCTATGTCCCGAAGCGGGCGAGGATAATATTTTTAATAATATTGACTATACTGATATTGGCCATAAAGTCCTTTATAGTTTAATTATAAACATCTTTAACTTTTTGTCAATAATCCGCCCCGCGCACTCCCACGTACAGAATTGTGGTTTTTTGCTATACTAATAAAGAGACTATCTTTATATAATATATGATAACCTACAAACGTCTGCAAATTATCAGCTTCCTCGTTATCCTCGCCGTCGTTTTTGTCATAGTCGTAGCGGTGTTGCGGCCCTTTTTGAACATCCTGGCCCTGGCCATTATTTTGGCTATACTGTTCTATCCTATTTATCAGCGGATAGGCAACAGGGTTAAATCGGAAAGTTGGGCGGCGGCCCTGACACTCCTGGTCATTCTCGCGATCCTGCTTTTGCCGCTGCTGCTGTTTGGCCAGCTCATCCTCAATGAGCTGCTCGCTGCTTATGACAGGGTTGCGGGACAAGGCCTGTTTAGCAACCAAAATGAATTAATCAGTTATTTGCCGCCCCAACTTCAAAGCGCCGCAACTGCTGCCAGCCAGGATTTGAGCAACATCGTGGCGCGTTTCACCGGCAACGCGTTTCAGACTTTTTCCAACATCGTCTCGAACCTGGCTACGTTTTTTATCCAGTTATTCTTGTTATTTTTCTCTTTATTTTATCTGTTGCGCGACGGCAAGCACATCATAAAAATTTTGATGGACCTGTCGCCGATTGCTAACAATCAAGAGAATATTTTGTTTCACAAGATTGTGCTGGCCATTAATGGCGTGGTTAAAGGTTCATTCTTAACCGCGCTGGCTCAAGGCGGGGTGGCGCTAATTGGATTTTTAATTTTCGGCGTGCCCCAGCCATTGCTTTGGGCTATGGCCACCGTACTGGCGGCCTTAGTTCCCACCGTGGGCACCTCTTTGTTGCTGATCCCCGCGGTATTATATTTGCTTTTCACCGGGCATCTCACTGCTGGTATCGGGCTGGCTATTTGGGGAGCGCTGGCCGTGGGGTTAATCGACAATGTCTTGAGCCCCAAACTTATTGGTACGCGCTTGCGTCTTCATCCGCTGTTGGTCCTGCTGTCAATTGTCGGTGGCCTTTCAGTTTTCGGCTTTTTGGGCTTCCTGCTTGGACCTATTCTTATGGCGATTTTTGTGGCTTTGATCGATATGTATCGGACTGATTTTAAGGATTATCTGCAGAGTTAGTACGGTATAGATTGGCGAGGAAATTATAGGTGATTGATTATGCACAGTCCGCCGAAGCCGGTTGCCGCGAAAACTAGGTCGCTGGTTTTCCACGCTTTAGCTTCGCTAAAGCTTGAAAACGTATGCTCCAATAGTTTTCTTAGGCAACCCCGGCTTCGGCGGACGAGAATACCAATAAGCCCTGTGTTCCCTGTAAACAAGCTTTAAGCCATGCGTGATTCAACCCAGCACCATATTCATGAATTAGTTAAAAGTCTGCCGCCGACCATTCTCACTATTTTTGGCGCCACGGGCGATTTGAGTACGCGCTACTTGCTGCCGACCCTGGTGCACATGGATGTCGCGGGCCTTTTGCCGCAAACTTTCCGGCTGGTCTGCGTGGGCCGCCGGGATTTCACCGTCGAGAAGTATCTTAAATATTTTTTAGACCGTACTCCCGAGGCTGATTCGCTGCGTCGCCCGATCAAACATTTTTCCCGCCATGTCGAGTATTTCCGCGGAGATTTTGAAGATGCCAAAAGCTTTTACGCGTTGAATAGGACGCTGGCCGACCGGCAGCAGGGCCGCGGCAAGCATCTCTGCTACAATCGCTTATATTACTTTGCTACCCCGCCGAGTTATTTTAGCCAGATTACCAAACTGCTGAAGCAGGAAAACTTGCTCGTCGGCTGCAGCGACCACAAGCGGACCATTCGGGTCATGATAGAAAAGCCTTTCGGCCATGACTTGAAATCGGCCCATGCGCTTAATAAATTACTGCTCAAGTTTTTCTCGGAAGACCAGATTTATCGTATTGATCATTACCTGGGCAAGGAGACCGTCCAGAATATGATTGTCATGCGTTTTGCCAACGATTTTCTCGAGCCCATTTGGAACGCGCGCTATATTGACCATGTCGAAATCAGCGTGCTGGAGTCGGTTGGAATTGAAAATCGGGCAACGTATTTTGATCAGGCCGGAGCCGCCCGCGACGTCGTACAGAATCACATTTTGCAGATGCTTGCGCTTATCGCTATGGATGCACCGAAAGATTTGAGTGCAGAATCTATCCGCAATGCCAAGGTCAAAGTTTTGAGGTCGTTGAAGCGGTTCAGTGCGCATACGATTGGCCAAAATTTGGTTAGGGCACAGTATAAAGCGGGCGAAGACATGCCTGGTTACACCGAGGAGATCGGCCATGCCAGCAACACGGAAACTTTTATAGTTTTTAAGACTTTTTTGCAGCTGGCGCACTGGCGCGGCGTGCCGTTTTATGTGCGAACGGGCAAGCGCCTCCCGCGCAAGGTTACGGAGGTCTCGGTTCACTTCAAGCAACAGAGGCATAATTTATTTAAGGATCAGCGCCGGTATCCTAATGTTTTGACTTTCCGCATCCAGCCGGATGAACGGGTGCGTTTGCAGATGAATAACAAAGTTCCCGGTTTTGGGATTGATTTGCACGATGGTAACATGGAGTTTGGTTATGCCGCGGCTTTCCAGGGAGAAATCCCCGGTGCTTACGAACGGCTGCTGCTGGATTTTATGGAAGGGGACCAGCGCCTGTTTATCCGGAGCGACGAAATTGAAGCGGCTTGGCGCTTTGTGGACAGCATCACTAAAAATTGGCGCGATAAAAATGCGCCGCTGGTTTATTACCCGGCGGGCAGCACTGGGCCTAAGGCAGCGCAAGATTTAATTAAGCGCGACGGCCGCAGATGGTGGACGCGGTAGAATTTAGGATTTTTAAGTAATTAAGCCCATTAAGGATAGTAAATATGAACATTGCGGTTCTCGGTTTGGGCAGGATGGGTGGGCAGATTGCCCGGCGGTTGCAGAAAAATGGTTTTAATATTTTTGCGTGGAATCGGTCCGAGGAGCCGCGCAAGGCCTTTGAACAATTTGGCGGCAGGGCTTTTGCCGCGGTCAAAGAGTTGTCGGAAGCGATGAGCAAAACACCGCGGGTGTTTTGGCTCATGTTGCCGAATGCCCTGGTTGAGGATTTTCTGTTTGGGCCGGCAGGCTTGGTTCAGTATTTGCGCGCCGGGGATATCGTTATTGAAGGCGGCAATTCGTTTTACAAGGAAAGCATGCGCCGGGCGGAAGTTTTGGCCAAACAGGGCATCATCTTTTATGATTGCGGAACTTCGGGCGGCGTGTGGGGCGAAAAAAACGGATTCGCGTTAATGGTCGGCGGGCCCAAGGAACAGTGGCCAATCGTAGAGCCGGTGTTTAAAGCGCTGTCTTGCGGGGATAATTACGGGTTGGTGGGCAAAACCGGCGCCGGTCATTTTGTGAAGATGGTGCACAACGGTATTGAGTACGGCATGATGGAAGCCATTGCCGAGGGCTATTCGGTTTTGCAGGCCGGTAATTTTAAATTGGATTTAGCGCAGGTGACCAAAATTTACCAAAAAGGTTCGGTAATTCATTCCTGGCTGATTGATTTGATGGCCGATATTTTTGCCAAGGAAGATATTGCAAGCACGGTTGGGCTGGTCCGGGCTACGGGCGAAGCCGAGTGGACCGTGAACGCGGCGCGCGAACTCGGCGTGGATGCGCGGGTGATTGAGGCGTCGCTGCAAGTTCGGCGCGAATCCGAAGATCCAAAAAACCAACGACTGTTCCGTAACAAAATTCTGGCCCTGCTGCGCAAACAATTTGGCGGGCACGGGGTGGAATCAAAATCAAAAAAATTAAAGTAAAAAATTATAATGTTTAACAGTCGAGAATCACGGGTATTTCGCCGCCTCAACACGCCGGCAAAAATCCAGGATTTTTTGGAGACTTTGAAAATCAATTTTGAGGAGCGCGGGGATACCTGCATGTCGCCGCGGCGCGTGCTGGAAACCGGCAAAGCCCACTGCATGGAAGGGGCGATGCTGGCGGCCTGCGCCTTGGAATTCCACGGGCACGCGCCTTTGCTCCTGGACTTGCGCGCGGCTGACCGCGATTTTGACCATGTGGTGGCGCTGTTCCGGAGCCGCGGGCGGCAGGACCAGGCCCAGGGTCGCGACCGGCGCACGGGCCGGGAACACTCCCGCCAGGGCCAAGGATATTGGGGCGCGATCAGCAAGACCAATCATGCCGTGTTGCGCTACCGCGAGCCGGTTTATAGGACCTTGCGCGAATTGGCTTTATCTTTTTTTCATGAATATTTTATGGATGACGGCAAGAAAACCATGTACGATTTTTCCCGTCCTATGAGCTTGCGGCCATTCGAGCATCTGAATTGGCGTACCAGCGACAAAGATTTATGGGAAATTCCCGATCATCTTGATAAAATACAACACTACCCCATTGTGCCGAAGGTGCAACGCAGACTTTTCCGCCGCGCCGACCCCATTGAGATTGCGGCGGGTAAACTTACGGAGTGGCAGCTTGTAAAAGGAAAGACCGCGCGAAATAAATTTAAGTAGATGAAAAGTTTATGGGCAAATCTTTATTTTAGGGCTGCGGGCGAATACTATGTCAATAACTTGGTTGAAGCAGAAAATTTTTTACCTTGAACTATGGAATATCTTATCGTACTAACTTTTTTCCTGGCCCCGGCTTATGTGGCCAGGTTTTCGCTGGCCGGCTTGCCGGCTAACGCGCTCCTGGTCTGGATATTTTTGCTCTGGGCAGTTTTTATTATTTGGCTGATTGCCACCAAGCGGGTGGCGAAATATGTCCGTTCGAAACTTGATATGCCTCCGGCATTGAAAATTATCATCGGCTTGTTTTTGCTTGCCGGTACCCTTGCTTTATTTGTCGGCGGTTTTAGCCAGCAGAAACTCGGGCAGTACTTGGTCTGGTTCGTCCAGCCCGTCGGCATGTTTTATATCGCCCGTTATGTGAGGAAAGTGCGGCCACAGGCAAGCGCTTTTTTGCTCAAAAGTTTTTATGTCGTTTTGGCCATCTCGGGCCTGTACGCTATCTATCAATATTTCACGCTGCACGGCTTGCCTCCGGCATGGTGGGGCAATAGCGTTGAGCCCAAGCGGGCTATCAGTTTTTTTGTCCATCCTAATGCTTATGCGCTGTTCATTACTCCACTGTTGGCCTTTTTGCTTCCCGACTTGTTTGAGCGCATCAGGAATTTTCGTTTGCCGGTTAATATGGCCGCGGCGCTGGCTTGGCTGCTGGGCGCGGCGGGGTTGGTGCTATCGCTTTCGCGGGGGGCCTGGCTGGGATTAGCTGCGGCTGCGGTTGTTTTTGTTGTGGTTGGGGCCAATAAAAAACTGACGCAAACGGCTTTGGCGCTTGGTCTGGTTGGCATCATTATCGCGGCCGCGGTGCCGAATTTGCGCTGGCGCGTTATCCTGCCGTTTTACGGCGAACGTTCCTCTTCGGCGCGGGTTTCGCTGTGGCAAACCGGCTGGCATATGGTTCAGGATAATCCGATTGTGGGCAAAGGCCTCCTCGGTGCCGATCACAGTTGGAATGATTATGCCGTGGATTCTTCGCTCGGCCACTATCCGTTCCCGCATAACATCTTTTTAGATGCTTGGATCGATACCGGGCTGTTGGGTTTGATCAGTTTTGTGGCGCTATGCGCCTATGGCATTTGGCACGGTCTCCGTAACCGCGCCAATCTGGCTGCTTTTGGGCTGGCCCTGTTTTTGATTGCGCTTTTGGTTCAAGGCCAGATCGACAACCCTTACTTTAAGAACGATTTAGCTCTAACGTTTTGGCTGGTTTGGGCCATGGTTTTGTAATTTGCCAATCTTGACAATTTCTATTATAATGTTCATGTGGTGCCCCAGCCGTACGAGCGCGGGAGGGCCTCAATTTATCATCAAAACCTTTCCATATAATCTTCCATGGCTCACCGGATTGATATCCAGCCCATTATTTCCGACACTCGCGCCCAGGTGAAGACCGCCTACTTTCAGAGTTTAGGACTTTCGCACCCACTGACCTCGGTGGGTGTTGTTGATTCTTATGTGATTGATGCCGGGCTGAATGATAAGCAATTGGCACGCGTGGCCGAGGCATTGACAAATCCGGTGACCCAGCGGGCGATCATTGATGGAAAGGTCGTAGCCGGTGGCACGCATGGCAGAACTGGAAACGCGAGCGGCTTCATTTCGGCTGGATCCAAAAAGTTTGGCTGGGCTATTGAGATTGGATTTTTGCCCGGGGTTACCGATAATGTAGGAACTACTGCGCGCGAGACCATAGAAGATTTACTTAAGAAAAAATTTAAGGCCGGTGAAGGCATTTACTCTTCCCAGGTCTTTTTTATTTCCGGCAAGCTGGCGCCGCGCGATATCAAAAAAATTGCCGGGAGCTTGTATAACCCGCTGATTCAGCGCGCCACTGTGCAGACGTTTGATCGGTGTCAGAAAAAAATCGGTTCGGCGCCGTATGTGCCGAAAGTTAATTTGCACGAAACGGCACGGGCTATTCCTGTAGATTTGCAGGTTAAGGATGATGAACTGGCGCGCATTGGCAAAGAGGGGATTATGGATCCCAAAGGATTTCGCCGCGGGCCGCTGGCGCTGAATTTGGCATATATGAAGCAAATTCGCAATCATTTTGCCAAGCTTGGCCGTAATCCTACGGATATTGAACTGGAAGCATTGGCCCAGACCTGGAGCGAACACTGCAAGCACACAATTTTTGCCGACCCGATTGATGAAGTCAAGGAAGGATTATACAAGAGGTATATTAAGGGCGCCACCGAGCAGATTAGAAAGAGCAAAGGGAAAAAAGATTTTTGCGTTTCGGTCTTTACCGATAATTCCGGCGCCATAGTTTTTGACGATAAATATCTGATCACGCATAAAGTTGAAACTCACAACACGCCGTCGGCTTTAGACCCATTCGGCGGCGCCATTACCGGCATTGGCGGCGTGAACCGCGACACTTTGGGCTTTGGCCTGGGCGCCAAACCTATTGCCAATGTTTATGGTTTTTGCGTAGCTGACCCGCGCGATGAAAGCGAGCTGTATAGGGATTCCGAGCGCAAGCAGAAAATGCTCTCGGCGCGCAGAATTATGGAAGGCGTGGTCGCCGGAATTAATGCCGGCGGCAACCAGGCCGGTATTCCGACGCCAACGGGATTTATTTACTTTGACAAGCGTTTTCGCGGCAAGCCGTTAGTGTTTGCCGGAACCGTAGGATTGATTCCGCGCAAGGTTGGCGGCCGATTGAGTCACGTGAAGCGGGCGCGGGCGGGGGACTATGTGGTTATGGCGGGCGGGCGCGTGGGCCTGGACGGCATTCACGGGGCAACTTTTTCTTCCGAAGGATTGAGCTCCGACAGCCCGGCAACTGCGGTCCAGATTGGCGACCCCATCACCCAAAAGAAAATGAGCGATGCATTGGTGCGCGAGGCGCGCGATTTAAATCTTTACAACAGCATTACGGATAACGGCGCAGGCGGTTTGTCTTGTTCTGTGGCGGAAATGGCGCGCGAGTCCGGCGGCTGTCTGGTTTATTTGGATAAAGTGCCGTTGAAGTATCCCGGCATGGCGCCGTGGCAGATTTGGATTTCTGAATCGCAGGAGCGTATGACTCTGGCCGTGCCAAAAAATAAGTGGCAACAATTTCAAAAGTTGATGCAGAGGCGCGGCGTAGAAGCCATGGTTGTTGGCGAGTTCACCGATTCCGGAACGTGCATGGTGAAGTATAAAGAAAAAAATGTGATGGATTTGGATATGAAATTTTTGCATGATGGCCGGCCGATTCATCAACAAAATACGGCCCTGCTGGCGCTATCAACTCATTCTCTTAAATCAGATCTTCCCGATAAATTAAATCTCAAGACGGCCTTGAAAGATATGCTGGGCCGGCCGAATTTGGCCAGTTTTTCCTTTATTTCGCAGCAATACGATCACGAAGTCCAAGGCACCTCTATTATTAAGCCGCTGCAAGGCAAGGGGCGCGTGAATGGCGATGCGGCGGTGATCCGGCCGGTTTTGGATTCAAGCCGCGGCGTGGTACTGACCCAGGCGCTGTATCCATCATATTCTGAATTGAGTCCGTATGATATGGCCGCCTGTTGCGTTGATTCGGCGGTACGGCAGGCTGTGGCTACGGGCGCCGACCCCGACCACTTAGCCCTGCTGGATAATTTTTGCTGGTGCAGTTCGCAGGATCCGAAACGGCTGGCGCAACTGAAAGCCGCGGCGCGTGCCTGTTTTGATTACACCGTGGCCTACGGCACTCCGTTCATTTCCGGCAAGGACAGCATGTTCAATGATTTTCACGGGTTTGATGCCCAAGGTAAGCGCGTTGACATTTCAATTTTGCCTACGCTGCTGATTTCCGCCATTGGCGTTATTAAAGATGTAACCACAGCAGTTTCGATTGATTTGAAGTCGCCTGGCGATTTAATTTATGTGCTCGGCGAAACTTATGATGAGCTGGGCGGTTCGGAATTTGTTGAGTATCTTCATGAATATAGTGAGCATCGCGTTGAACAGGGCAGTTCAAAAATTAAAAGTGAGGTACCGCGCGTGGACGCGGTGAAAAATAATCGGTTGTATCACGCGTTGGCTGCTGCCATAAAACAGGATTTGGTTGCATCAGCCATTAGTGTTGGCCGCGGCGGGCTTGCCGTTGCTTTAGCCAAAACTGCTATGGCCGGCAATTTGGGCGTGGCAGTGGATCTGGCAAAAATTCCCGGCGCAATTTTGCCCGACGCCAATGCTTTATTTTCCGAAAGCCAAGGCCGCGTGCTAGTCGGCATCGATCCAAACAAGCAAAAAGAATTTGAAGCGGCTATGCTGGGAACTTCTTTTGCGCTGTTGGGCAAAGCTACGAATAGTGGAAAGATGGAAATCAAAGGCCGCGCTGGCATCATCATTTCAAAAATTAATGAAGCGCTTACTGCTTACCACGCTATATTAAGTAAGTATTAATTATGGCCAAACCCAACGTTATTGTATTAGCCGGATACGGACTTAACTGCGAGGATGAGACCGCGTACGCTTTTGCTTTGGCCGGCGCACGAACAGACATCGTACACATTAATGATTTGGTTGCAGGCAGCAAAAAACTGAAAAATTACCAGATTATGGCCATTCCCGGAGGGTTTGCCTTTGGCGATGATACTGGTTCGGGCAGGGCTTACGCCAACAAATTAAAAAATCATTTGGCTGAACAGCTTCGGGATTTTGTTTCGGCGGATAAGTTGGTGATCGGCATTTGTAACGGTTTTCAGGTCGTGGTTAACGCAGGCTTGCTGCCTGGCGCCCTGACTTTCAACAGCTCGGCGCGCTACACCGACCGCTGGGTCGATCTTAAAATTCAGGGCGATTCTCCATGGCTCGTTGGCATGAAAATTTTATCTGTTCCCATTGCTCATGCCGAAGGGCGATATGTGGCTGATAAACCCGTGTTTGATCAGCTTGAGCGCGAAAAACAAGTTGTCGCCACATACGCGGTTGGCGAAATTTGTAAACTCCAGCAGTTGCCGGCTAATCCCAACGGCTCAACGCGCGATATCGCCGCGCTTACCGCTCATGGCGGCCGGGTTTTTGGGATTATGCCGCATCCCGAGCGCGCCATGTTCTTTACCCAGTTGCCGCATTGGACTTTATTGAAGGAGCGTTTGCGCCGGAGCGGCAAGCCGCTGCCCAAATTCGGGCCGGGGTTGCAGGTTTTTAAGAACGCGGTGAACTATTTTAGATAATATGGATAACCCGCAAAATTTAGAAGCGAGACACAGTTTTTCCATCAGCAAAAGCAGGGAGCTTTATTATGACGATGAGTTGCTCAAACCTTTATTAACCAGACATCCTAAGCTTATTAAAAAGATTATGTCTGTCATTCCCCAATTGGATACCACAGGCGACTCCTTTACAGATGAAGAATTTTCAATCCAATTAGGCGAGTTCGTTCCCCTGGATGATATTGGCCAGAGTTATGTCTACAGCGTTGCAGTCGACGGTCAAAAGTTTTTCTTAAAAATATATGATAATGATATGGCGCAGGATCACGGCGGCACGAAAGAAATTGCGAGTTTCAAAGAAGCGGTTTCGTTATTGCAAAAAGTACCCGGGGTGGAGGTAATCAGATTCCACTTGGGCTATTCCGACAAGTGGGGCAATAATTTTTTTGTTTCCGAATGGCGGGACTTAGAGCTGTTAGACAAGTACTTGGGCAATCCAGAAATATTAGGAAAGAATAAAATTAAAGAATTGATTGCTAGGTATGAGTCAGTCAATTCAATTCTTACGGCACACGGCTATATTGATGTCGATACTTCTAATGCTTTTTACGATCCAGCAACCGATGCCATTGTTTTTTTCGATTTATATACTAAAGATGCCAGTATTAAATAAAGAAAAATTACCAGACAGTGAATAGTATTGAAAAAAAATACGCGCTATTAAGCGTCTCCGACAAAACCGGCATTGTTGAGTTGGCCAAAACCTTGGTCGGACTTGGTTATGAAATAATTTCCACTGGCGGCACGGCCAAGACGCTGGCCGAGGCCAGCGTGGCCGTGGTGCCGATTCAGGACATAACCGGCAACCCGGAAAGTTTTGGCGGCCGCATGAAGACCATTAGTTTTCAGATTGAGTCGGGGATTTTGTTTGACCGCGAAAATAGCGAGCATGTGCGGCAGGCGCAGGAATTGAACATCAAGCCGATTGATATAGTGGTGTGCAATTTGTATCCGTTTGAGCAGACTGCGGCGCGGGCCGGTGCGGGAGGGCCGGCCTTTGGCGGCATAGAAGCACCGGCGAACGCGGCCGGGAGTCGTTCCGCCGCCGCCGAAAGACAGACTAGCGCCAGCGAAGCCCAGGCTATTGAAAATATTGATGTGGGCGGGCCGACCATGGTGCGCGCCGCGGCGAAAAACTTTAAAAATGTTTTGGTAATTGTTGATCCGGCCGATTACCAAGCAGTCGGGAAGATGTTGCAGGCGGGCAGTATGAGCCATGGCGTGAGTTTGGATGAGCGGCGCCGTCTGGCCGCCAAGGCTTTCGCGCATTTATCTTTTTACGATGCGCAGGTCGCGGATTATTTCCGTCATCTTGGGGCGATTGGGCCGGATAAAGAGGACGGAGCGGGCAATGGAGCCGGTAGAGGAGGCGGAGAAAAATTATTCCCCGCTGAAATCACTTTGCCCGGCCGCAAGGCCTATGATTTGCGCTACGGGGAAAACCCGCATCAGAAAGGCGCGGTGTATTTTACGCCGGGCCGGGACACGCCGCTGCAACATCTCCGAAAAGTCGCCGGCCGGGAACTCTCGCTTATGAACCTCACCTATATCAATGCCGGCCTGGAAGTGGTGCGCCTGTTCAGCGAACCGGCCGCCGTTGTTATCAAACATAATAATCCCTGCGGCATTGCGCTCGGCTCCACGGCCGCCGAAGCCCTGGCCCGCGCCATTGAAGCGGACCCTGAATCGGCGTTCGGCGGCGGCATAGTATTAAATAAGGACATGGATGCGGCCGCGGCGAAAATCATTTCCCAATTTAAAGATGAACGGCGCGGCAATATAGACATAGTCGCCGCGCCGGAAATTTCTGCTGCAGCCGCGGCCGCCCTCACCGCCGTGCGCAAGACCATGGGTTTGTACAGTTTCGGCCCCATTCAATCGATTCAATCCATTCAATCTCAAGTTAATTCCCCCCCTGATAAGAGCGAAAAAACTGGGGTCACAGAGGGGCGCGTTAATTTAAAATGGATTGATGGCGGCTTCGTCCTGCAGGAAGCGGACGATGATATTGAAAATGGGTTTGACAAGTGGGAAGTTGTCACCCAGGTTAAGCCGACGCCGCATCAACTCAAGCAAATGCAATTGGCCTGGAAATTCATTACAAGAACCAGCTCCAATGCTATAATAATAGTAGATAAAGATTTGCCCATGACGTGGGGCATTGGCACGGGGCAAACCTCGCGCGTGCGCTCGGTGAAAATCGCTTTAGAGCAGGCCGGGGAAAAGGCCAAAGGCGCGATTTTGGCCAGCGACAGCTTTTTTCCGTTTGATGATTCAGTAAAACTCGCGGCCGCGGCGGGCATTGCCGCCATTGTCCAGCAGGGCGATTCAATCAATGACAAAGCCTCCATTGCGGCGGCTGACGCGGCGGGAATGGCTATGGTGTTAACGCACCGGCGAGCCTTTTGGCACTAGCCCTTGTTTTTCTTTATGCTGCTCAAGAAGTTTAAAATAGAAGTTCAATTTTCCATAAAATAATTCTTTTGTCAAAAAAAGTTCTTTGTTCATGAGAAATCTTAGTGAAAAATGCGGGATATTTGGCGCTTACGGAAAGGATTTGGATGTAAGCCGGCTCACGTTTTTTGGTTTGTTCGCCCTTCAGCATCGCGGCCAGGAAAGTTCCGGCATCGCGGCCAGCGACGGCCAGCGCATTGCTCATCACAGCGACATGGGTTTGGTCAGCCACGTGTTCAACGAAGAGGTGATTGAGTCGCTTTCCGGCCATATGGCCATTGGACATAATCGTTATTCGACTTCTAAAACTTCGACTGTTGATCATGCCCAGCCGATTATTATGGGCGATAATTTGTTCGCCTTAGCTCATAATGGTAACTTGCCCAGCACCGAAGCCCTGGAAAAATTCTTGGAGGAAAAGCGTGTTGACACCACTGGCTGTTCGGATTCCACGCTCATGGCCAAAGCCATTCAGTACTATTATTTAGAGAGCCATTCTTTGGAGGAGGCAGTGTGTCAGGCGTTTCCTTTGTTCACCGGAGCATTTTCTGTCCTGGTTATGGACCGCAGCTCTTTAGTGGCGGTGCGCGACCAGTGCGGGATCCGGCCCCTGTCTTTAGCCAAGCTTAACAACGGCTATCTGGTTTCTTCGGAAACTTGCGCTTTCAACACAATGGGCGCGGAATTCATCCGCGAGGTCAATCCGGGCGAGATGGTGGTTATAGATGAACATGGTTTGCGTTCCCAGCAAGTGGCGCCGGCCAATCCCAAGTTCGACATTTTTGAGTTCGTGTATTTCGCCCGCCCCGACAGCAACATTTTGGGCAAATCGGTTAATAAGGTAAGACAAAATTTTGGCCGGCGTCTGGCGCAGGAGCAGCCGGTGGAGGCCGATATTGTAGTGCCAGTTCCCGAAACCGCAATTCCCGTGGCGGTAGCTTACGCGCAGGCATCCGGCATTCCTTTTGAGATGGCGCTAGTCAAGAATCGCTACATTCATCGGACTTTCATTCAGCCCGAACAGCATTTGCGCGATTCAGGAGTGAAGATGAAGCTCACGCCCCTGCCGGAAGTTTTGGCCGGCAAGCGGGTGATTTTAATTGATGATTCGATTGTGCGGGGTACGACGTCGCGGGGTTTGGTGAAAGCGCTTTTTGAGGCCGGGGCTAAAGAAGTGCATTTCCGGGTCAGTTCGCCGCCGGTGCGGTATCCTGATTTTTATGGCATCGATACACCCAAACAGACGGAACTGATCGCTTTTAATAAATCGGTACCGGAGATTGAGAAGTATCTTGGGGCCACCTCGCTGTATTATTTGTCTTACGAGGGTCTGGTTGCCTCAACCGGCTTGCCCGAATCAGTTTTTAGCACCTCGTGTTTTACCGGCATATATCCGATTGATATTCGCGAGCGGGTTAAGGATGTGGCCGCGGCGCAAACTAGATGAAAATTGCTTTGCTCATTTCCGGAGGGGGAACTACGGCCGCGGCCATCATTTCCGCCTGTCGTAGCGGGCGGCTTGAGGACGTGGAGCCAGCTTGCGTAATTGCCAGCTCAAAAGACGGTGGCGGTATTGAAAAGGCCCGCGGTTTAGGCCTGGCCGAGCGTGATATACTGGTTATAGATCCGCTTAAGTTTTCCTCGACAGAAGCGTTTGGCGAGGCTATTTTATCCGCCTGCCGCGACCGCGGCGTGGATTTGATTGGCCAGTATGGGTGGATGTGTCTTACGCCTGCCAATGTGGTTGAAGCTTATGGCAAGATGATGGTAAACCAGCACCCCGGGCCGTTAGACCCGGGCCATCCTGACTTCGGCGGGGCAGGCATGTTTGGCCGCCGCGTTCATTGCGCGCGCTTGCTGTTCGTACAAAAGACCGGCCGGGATTTCTGGACCGAAGCCATGGCCCAGCGGGTGGCCGTGAATTTCGACCAAGGTGCAATCTTGCGGCGTCAACAAGTAGAAATTTTGCCTGAAGACAGCGTGGAAAGTTTGGCCGCGCGCGTCCTGCCCGTTGAGCACGAAGTTCAAATCCAGACATTGCAGGATTTTGCTAATAATTCAGTTAAGGAATGGCTCCGGCCAGAGCGTTTGGTTAAACCCGGTGAAGAAATAATTTTAGAACGAGTAAAAGCCGAAGCCAAACGTTTGTATCCGCAAGGATAAATTGGAAAAATAGATTTTATGTCACAAAAAGTTTTGGTCATTGGCAGCGGAGGACGGGAGCATGCGCTGACGTGGAAACTGGCGCAGTCGCCGCGCGTGAAAAAGATTTTTGCGGTGCCGGGCAACGGCGGCACGGAAAAATTAGCGAAAAACGCGGCCATCACTCCAACTGATTTTAAGGCGTTAATTCATTTCGCCGAGCGTCATTCCATTGACCTCATTGTAGTTGGGCCCGATGAACCGCTTTCTCTCGGCGTTGTCGACGCTTTCCGGGCCGCGGGGCTGCGCATTTGGGGACCCAGCAAGGCCGCGGCGCAAATTGAAGCGTCAAAAAGCTTCACCAAACAGTTGTTGGTCGAAAATCATATTCCCACGGCGCGGTCCGAAACTTTTTCCGATTACACTGCGGCCCGCGAATACGTGAAGACCCGACCACGGCCGATTGTCATTAAAGCCGACGGGCTTGCCTTGGGCAAAGGCGTGTTCATTTGCCACAGCGGCGAGGAAGCCGAGCAAGCGCTGGAGCAAATAATGATCAAGCGCATTTTTGGCGACGCAGGCGACAAAGTCATCATTGAGGAATTTTTGCAAGGCCAGGAAATTTCCATTCACGCTTTTTCTGACGGCGCTAGCTCGTTGCTGTTGCCGCCAGCCCAGGATCACAAACACGCCTTTGACGGCGACAACGGGCCGAACACGGGCGGTATGGGCAGCGTTGTTCCGGTACCATGGGTGGACGAAAAGCTCTTAAACACGATAGATTTTGACATCGTGAAACCTTTGGTGAGTGCTTTGGCGGCCCAGGGGGCTCCTTTTGTCGGTTGTCTCTTTCCAGGATTGATGATCACTGCCGAAGGGCCAAAAGTGCTGGAGTGCAATGCACGGTTCGGCGATCCGGAAACGCAAAGTTACGTGCGCCTGCTCAAAACTGATTTACTCGATATTATTGACGCCTGCATTGACGGCAAACTCAATGAGCTGACGATTGAATGGCATTCGGGCTTTGCTTCTTGTGTGGTGCTGGCTTCCGGCGGGTACCCCGGAGCTTATGACAAAGATTTTCCGATTAGTGGAATTGCCGAAGCGGAAAAGATGCCAGGCGTGGTGGTGTTCCATGCGGGTACGGTTTTTAAAAACGGACAATATTCCACGGCCGGGGGCCGGGTGTTGGGCGTGACTGCGGTCGGCGAGTCCCTGCAGCTGGCTCTGGACCGCGCTTACGCGGCGGTTGAGCGAATAAAGTTTCAGCACATGAGGTATCGCACCGATATTGGCGCGAAGGCATTAGCAACCCAAATACCAGCATGATAAAAGCAATATTTTTTGATTTCGATGGGGTGCTTACGCCGGTGAATTCTGGAAGATTGGCTATAGCCCAAAGTCTTCACCGTATAATACCTGCGTTATCACAACAGCGGTTTATGGAATGTATAAATCCTTATCGTACAGATTTGTATACGGGAAAGCTTGACCAAGCCGACATCTGGGACGAATTTACCGCTTGCGTTGGCGTTTCAATCAGTCTGGCTCAATTGGAACAAGCATTTTTGGATACGCCAAAGAATGAAGCGATCCTGCGGCTCGCGGAAAGTTTAAAGAATAAATATTTTTTAGGGATAATTACCGATAACAGCAAGCGCCGTTTTTCTCTATTAGAAAAACATTGGCAGTTATCTTCCATTTTTTCTGCCATTATTCTTTCGGCCGACATCGGAGCCGACAAAAGGAGTCCTATCCCGTTCCACAAAGCCCTGGAAATTGCCAGGATTCCTGCTGCCGAATGCATTTTCATCGACAACAAGCAGCTCCTGCTTGAAGTACCAAAAAGCTTGGGCATGAAAACTTATTATTTTGATACCGAGAAGAATGATGTGGCGGCGCTGGTTGAACAGTTGCAAGCATGGGGAGTCGAGATAGATAAAGAATTGCAAAAAAAATGATTAAACTCGTGGCTTTTGATTGGAATGGCACGCTGGTGGATACGGAAATCGCCCACGCCCAGGCTTATGCCAAGGTTTTGGCTGAACACAGAATTCCTTTCACTGTTGAAGATTTCACGGCCCATTGGTCGCGGCATGGCCGCAAGCTACCGGAATATTTGGAGCAAATCGGGCGCAACGATTTGTTGCCCCAGGCCGAGGAGATGCTGGAAGAAAAACAGCGCATTTTCCAGGCCAGTGTGGCTGATCTGGCCCGGCTTATGCCTGGTTCGCGGGAATTACTGGAGCGCCTTGCCGCCGCCGGTTTTACCATGGGCGCGGAGTCTTCGGGCGATCAGCGGAATTTGGAATTGATGATGCGCCACTTCAAGCTGGCCGAATTTTTTGCGGCTACGGTTTCCAAGGACACGCCGCTAGATGAAGCCCGCTATGGGTCGAGGAAAAATAAATCGTCCCGGCTCAAGCTTTTGGCCGATCTCTTGAAATATGGGCCGGCTCAGAGTATTATGCTGGGTGATGCGGAAAAGGATATCAAAGGAGCAAAGGAAGCGGGAATGAAAGCCGTGGCCGTGCCGAATCGGTACACCCAGGATCAGGATTTTTCATTGGCCGATAAAGTTGTGGCCAATTTGGACGAAGTCAGCGCGGAATTATTATTAAAACTATTTTAACATGAGCGACCAGCCGATTGTGGGAATTATTATGGGTTCGGATTCGGATTTGTCCGTGATGCAGGAAGCGGCCAAAGTCTGTGAGGAGTTTGGCGTGCCGTTTGAAATTACGGTGGTTTCGGCGCATCGTTCGCCGGACCGGGCGGCGGAATATGTGAAAACCGCGGCAGGCCGCGGCTTGAAAGTTATTATCGCCGGCGCCGGCGGGGCGGCGCATTTGGCCGGCGTCATGGCCACGGGCACAACCTTGCCGGTAATCGGCGTGCCGGTCGGTTCGGGCGCGCTCAAAGGCCTGGACGCTTTGCTGGCCACGGTGCAGATGCCGCCTGGCATTCCGGTGGCAACGGTAGGAATTAACGGCGCCAAAAATGCCGGACTGCTGGCCGTGGAGATTCTCGCAGTGCACGATCAAGAACTCCGGGAAAAGCTGGCTGAATATAAAAAGATATTGGCTCAGGGTGTGGCGGCGAAAGCGGAAAAGCTGGAGGCGGAAGGATTTAAAAAATATCTGGAAAAATAGATTATGCCGTTAAAGCCTAGAAGCGAATACGCAAAATCCGGAGTTGATTACACAATAATGGAGCCGTTTAAAATGGCCATGGTTGAGGCCGGCAAAAAAACCCTTTCGTTCCCTAATAAAAGGGGTGTTTTTATCAATACTGAAGCTACTCACGCCCACGGAGCGGTATTTGAATACAGAGGCGCATTCCCCCACATTTGGTGCAAAACCCAGGAAGACTTAGGCAACAAGAACTGGATTGCGGAATGGATGTATCAAAATACCGGAAAATCTTATTACGATTCAATTGCCATTGACACGGTTTTAATTGTAGTGAACGATGTTATTGCCCAAGGCGCCATGCCGGTGGTTTTTACCGACCAGTTGGAAGCTTCTAATAGTAAATGGTATGGCGACCAAATAAGAGCCAAAGATTTAGCCGCCGGCTTTTTAAAAATTTGCCAAGAAGTCGGCATGGCTATGCCGGCGGGTGAATCTGCCTCGGTTAAATACATTGTTAATCCCAAATCCCCGGTCAGAGAAATTGCCACCTTAAGCGGCAGTGTCACCGGAATTATCGCCCCGAAAAATAATTTAATTACCGGACAAAATTTACGAGCCGGGGACCATATAATCGGCGTTTCATCCAGCGGCCTGCACGCCAACGGAATTTCTTTAGTCATAAAAAAGGCGCTGGAAATGAAAGATAGTTTTTTAACAAAACTGCCAAACGGCAAAACTTTGGGAGAAGAGGCTTTAATCCCCACTCGTTCTTATGTTAAACTGATTGAGGTTTTGTTGGAGAACAAAATAGAAATCCACGCGCTGTTGCCGGGCACGGGGGACGGCGTGGGGAAAATCGCTTTTGATAAGCGACCGCTTACTTATCGAATTAATTCTTGGATGGAAGTTCCGTCGCTGTTCCGGTATTTCCGCGAGGTCATTGGCGTGTCCTTGCTGGACTGCCTCAAAACATTTAACTGGGGCGCGGGCTATTATATTTTTGCGCCAGGCGGTGCCGTTGAGAAAATTTTGAAGATTGGCACAGCGGCCGGATACGAACTGCAAGACCTCGGCGTAGTAGAAGAGGGCAAGCGCCAGGTAATTTTTGAACCGGAAAACATTATTTTGCCCCCGCCCGGGCAATAAAAGCGGGGCAGAAGAGGATTATATGGACAAGGCAACAATCGAACAAAATATTCATCGTGTGTTGGAGGGAACAAACTTTACTGATTTAGGCGAGTTTCGCAAAGGCAAGGTGCGCGATGTTTACACGCAGCCCGGCCGCATCATTTTAATTTCCACGGACCGCTATACGGCCTTTGACCGCCAGCTGGCCAAAATTCCGTTCAAGGGGCAAGTGCTGACGCAAGTCAGTAAATTTTGGTTTGATGCCACGGCGGACATCATCCCCAATCATATTCTGGACAATCCCGATCCCAATGTCGTGGTGGGCAAAAAGTGCGCCGTGGTGCCCATTGAAGTGGTGGTGCGCGGATTTATTACCGGCGTCACGGACACGGCGCTGTGGACGCTGTATCAAAAAGGCCAGCGCGATTTCGGCAATTTCATCCTGCCCGACGGCATGAAAAAAAATCAGAAACTGCCCCAACTGGTTTTGACGCCAACAACCAAATCGGACGAACACGACCGGCCCATCTCCCCAAAAGAAATTGTGGAGCAAGGCTGGGTTAAGCCGGAAATTTGGCAGAAGATTGAAGCTTATGCCATGAAATTGTTTGCCCGCGGCCAGGAAATAGCGTTGCAGCGCGGTTTAATTTTGGTGGATACGAAATACGAGTTCGGGATTGATGATACCGGCCAAATTATTTTGATTGATGAAATCCACACGCCGGACTCGTCGCGCTACTGGCAGGCGGACAGTTATGAGGCGCGCATTGCCGCGGGCCAGGAACCGGAAAATTTTGATAAAGAATTCCTGCGTCTGTGGTTCCGCGAGCACTGCGATCCGTATAAAGATAAAGTTCTGCCCGAAGCTCCAGCGGATATGGTGGTGGAGCTGGCCAGCCGCTACATTAGAATTTACGAGCAGATTACGGGCAAAAGGTTTGAAACGGATTTGCAGACGCCGATTGAAGAACGCATAAACAAGAATATCAAAAAGTATGGTTTAGAGATTTTTTAAAAAGATGATCATGCGCCACAGGTAGCGAGCCCCGTGGCGCATGTTTGCAAGCCTGCCCTAGGTAATGAGGCTCTTGATCCGTTTCGCCAATCCCGCAATCGTGAACCTTTCTTTCGGAATGAAGGGCACCGACCCATTGTAGTTCCGACCGACGAAAACGACCTTTGTTCCGCTCGCGTAAAGTTGCTCCCCCCAGGTAAGGAGCGAGGGAGCGCTATCAATCTCGATCACGATTCCAGAGATGGTCAAATGTTCAAGCTCTTTTTTTGCTGCTTCCAAGCCCCCGTGTCCCGTGTAATCGCACCCTAGTTCCATTGCGAAGCTTGGTTGACCAAAGGGCAGATCACCTATTAACATCAACATCGGCTTCATAGTCTTCCTCCTTTCAGGCTACGAGCAGAGTTCACCATACCAAATCAGAGAGAGAGAGAGAGTCAATAGGCCGATTTTAGACATTTGGCGGCCAATTTGGTAACATTTAAGTATGAGCGGTAGACTGCTTAAAATCCGCAGGCAAATTTTGCCAATTTTTAAACAGTACGGAGTGGTCCGTGCTGATGTTTTTGGCAGTGCCGCCAGGGGCGCGGCAGGGAAGAAAAGCGATCTAGACTTGCTGGTAACTCTAAAAACCCCCATCGGCCTGTTTAAATTTAATGAGATGAATGACAAGCTCGAGGCTAAATTGAGGCTGAAAGTTGACTTATTGACGCACAAGTCCGTCAATCTCCGGTTAAAGTCCTATATAAGCAAAGACATTGTCCGGCTTTATGAAGAATAAGTTTTATGACCCCCCTGGAAACCATCAGCCCCGTAGACGGGCGATATAGGAGACACACGGAAGCGCTGGCTCCTATTTTTAGTGAGTCGGGCCTTATGCACTATCGCGTCATGGTTGAGGCCGAGTATCTTATAGCCTTGTCTGAAGAAGACGGGGTAGATTTGCGGGAACTTAGCTCGACGGAAAAGAAACTGCTGCGCGGCCTTTATGAAAATTTTACTTTGGCAGATGCGCAGTTAATTAGCGATTTTGACTTAAAAGGCCACGGCAAAATTCCCGCCACTAATCACGACGTTAAGGCCGTAGAATATTTTATTAAAGAAAAACTGGCTGGTTCATCGCTCAAAGATGTGCTGGAGTGGGTCCATTTTGGACTAACGTCTTATGACGTGAATGATACGGCTTATGCTTTGATGTTGAACGACACGCTGCACGAAGTAATGATTCCCGCGCTTTCTGAAATTGTTGCCAAGCTGAACAAAAATGCCAAGAATTATAAATCAACGGCGATATTGGCGCGCACGCATGGCCAGCCGGCATCGCCCACGACTTTTGGCAAAGAGTTTAAAGTTTTTGCTTCGCGTCTCGACCGGCAACTTCAGCAGCTTATAAATCATCAGTTGTCGGCCAAATTAAATGGCGCCACCGGCAATTACCACGCGCTTTATGCGGCTTATCCAAAAGTTAATTGGGTTGAGTTTACCTTACGCTTTATCGGAATTTTAAATAAAGGCCGGACCATCAAGATTAATGCCAATCTTATCACTGATCAAACCGAATCGCATGACTCAATAGCTGAACTTTGCGATATTCTGCGCCGCTCTAATACGATTCTGATTGATATGGTTCAGGATTTATGGCGATATATCAGCGACGGCTGGTTTATCCAAAAGCCAGTGCCCGGAGAGATTGGCTCCTCGACCATGCCGCATAAAATCAATCCCATTGATTTTGAGAATGCGGAAGGCAACCTAGGCACTGCCAATGCTCTGTTCGAATTTTTTAGCCGCAAGCTGCCGATCTCGCGGTTGCAGCGCGATCTTTCTGATTCTACGGTGTTGAGAAGTCTGGGCACGCCATTTGCTCACAGTCTTATAGCCTATAAAGCCATTCTAAAAGGTTTAGAAAAAATCGCTGTGGATGAAGTCACAGTCAAAGAGGCGTTGCAGCAGCATCCCGAAGTCATTGCCGAAGCCATCCAAACAGTTTTGCGGCGGGAGGGCGCAGCGGCCCCTTACGAACAATTGAAAGAACTGACGCGGGGCAAAGAAGTGACCATGAAAGATTTTCAGAATTTTATCGATTCTTTAGATGTTGCTGATAAAGTCAAACAAGAACTTAAAAAAATCACTCCGGAAAACTATACTGGGATAGCGGAAAAATTAGCGGAACTATAATTATGCCTTTAGCCAAGTCCCTCACCGATCTCTATCGCCGCCTCCAGCCAACCCTTGGTTCGGAGCAGACCGTAGTAGTCGTAGGCGCCAATTGGGGCGACGAGGGCAAAGGCAAGATCATAGACCTGGTAATGGGTTTTTTTGATGTGGTGGTGCGATTTTCCGGCGGGGCCAATGCCGGGCATACCGTAATGACTGATGAGGGAGTCAAAGTGGTGACCCATTTAATTCCCACAGGATTGGCCCAGGGCAAAGTGTCGGTGCTGGGGCGCGGGGAATTTTTTAATCTTGAATTGTTTTTGGAAGAGCTCAAAATGATTACCCAAATTTTAGGAGCCAAGCTCGCACCGGTTTACATTGACCAAATGGCGCCGTTGTGGACGCCGTGGCACGGTCTGCTGGAAATTTGGTTTGAATCGGTGCGCGGCAACAGCCGTATTGGCACTACCAACAAAGCCATTGGACCGCTGGCGGCTTTGCCGAAATTCCGCATCAGCCCCGTGGTCGGGGATTTATTTATTGACCGGCCGGAGTTTGTTGCTGCTTTAACGCTGCTTTATCAGAGTTTTTTGCCGATTTTTGAGGCCATGAAAACCACAGGTTTGGTTGCCGCGGAAATTCCTGCGCCTGAAGCCGTGGCTGACCGCTTGCTCGGCTTGGCCAAAGAAATCAAAGATAAAGTTATTGATACTTCGTATTTTTTAAGCCGGCAGCTTGTAGAGAAAAAGAAAATTTTGTTTGAGGGGGCGCAGGCCGCGGGGTTGGATTCGACCTGGGGAACTTATCCGTATGTTTCATCGGGCAATTCCGTGGCTGCTGGCGCGCCACTTGGCAGCGGCATTCCGCCAAGTCAGATTGGCGCGGCTTTGATGGTGGCTAAGACTTTGCCCACGCGCGTGGGCAGCGGGCCATTTCCCTCGGAAATGTGGGAACGTACTGCGGCCCAAAATTTTGCCAAGGAGCATCCCGAATTATTTACGTCTGCGGAAGCCAAAAAGGAATTTTTAGCCGCGGCTTTAGAAAAAATAAAGCAAGGGCAGGTGGGCCATGCGGAACTCTCGCAGTATTTCCAAGTTTTGGGCGATGAGCGCGGCGCCACCACGGGCCGCGGCCGCAGCGTGGGCTTTATAGATATTCCCTGGCTACAATATGCCACGCGCATTAATGGTCCTAAATGGATAGCTTTGACTCGGTTTGATATGCTGTCTGGTTTGCCGTCTATTCCCGTGGTGATGGGTTATAAGTTTCGGGGGCAGATATTGGCGGCGGGCCAGCTGCCCTCGGCGCGGCAGCTGTCCGAAGTGGAACCGATTTTGGAAGCTTGGGCCTGCTGGCCCGAAAACATTTATGGCTACAGCTCCTGGGAAGATTTGCCGCAAGGCGCCAAAGATTTTTTGAACAAGCTTGAGGAGAAAGTCGGTGTGCCGATTTTATTAGTTGGCACGGGTCCGGAGCGCAGCGCGGTGGTAATAAAGCCGTCTTGAATATTCATCGCACGTCTGCACCAACAGCTTCAGCGATATTCTTGAACCCATCGCGCTTGAGCAATTCAACCAGCCCCCGGTTGATTTTTTTGACCAGTCCCGGCCCTTCGTAAATCAGCCCGGCGTAGAGCTGGACCAGCGAGGCGCCGGCGCGAATGTTTTCGTAAGCGCTTTTGGCGGAATCGATGCCGCCGCAGGCGATAATGCACGGGCGCCGCAAAACGCTGTAAGCGTAGCGGACCAGTTCGGTGGTTCGCGGCCGGACGGGCTGGCCGCTCAAGCCGCCTTTGCCGATTTTTTCCAGCTGTTCTTTTGGCGTAGTCATATTTTCGCGGTCCGAGGGCGAGTTGCCAATAATATATCCAGCAATCCCAAATTCTTCCCCGGCTTGCAGAATCGCATCAACCATTTGGTGAGAATTGCTGACGGAAAGTTTTAACAGCACGGGATGCTGCTGGGCAAACCCAGCCCGAATCGGTTTTATGGCCGAAAGTAGCGCGCGCAGGGGCCCAACTTCTTCAAAGGTTTTGCCTTCTGCGGTATTAGGGCAGCTGATGTTGAGCGTGAGGTAGTCGCAGAATTCGTAAAGCTTTTTGAACGAGTAGCAGAAATCTTCAATGCTTTTATTGCCCAAAATTTTCGGGTCGTGAGTTTTGGCAATGTTGATGCCTAGCGGGGTTCGGAATTTGCGCCCGGCCAGCTTCTGCGCCATGCGGTCAGCGCCGATGTTGTTGAGGCCCATGCGGTTGATCATGGCCTTGTCCTGTTCCAGGCGGAACATGCGGGGTTTGGGATTGCCGTCGCGTGGCTGGGCGGTAACCGAGCCGATTTCCACAAAGCCGAAATTGAGCAGAGGCAGGAAGTCGGGCAGATGGGCGTTTTTATCAAACCCGGCAGCATTGCTGACGGGATTGCGGAAGTTTAGGCCGAATACTTTATTGTGGAGGCGCGGGTCGTCAAATTTGTAGCAGGTTTCAAAAAGCCCGGCCAAGGGTGAATGCGCGGCCCACTCGCCAAAAGTCAGCGCTCGGTTGTGCATGTTTTCGGGGTCTTGGGCGAAGAGCAGGGGACGGATGAGTTTGTACATTTGTACCATTCTAAATTGGCTGCGGGTTAGCGGTGGCGATTTATTTCTTCCTTGAGCTTTTTAGCTTCGGCGCCGGGGTCATTAGCAAAAATGATGCCGCGGGAGGAGTTGATGATCATGCCTTTTTTGTCGGAGTTGAGGCCGGCTTTTACGGTGGCTTCGACTTTCCCGCCCTGGGCGCTTACGCCGGGGACGAGAAAGGTCATTTCTTTGGCGATTCCTCTGATGACTTCCATTTCTTTGGGATAAGTCGCGCCAATGACCTGCATGACATTGCCGTGTTCATTCCACTCGTGTTCGCATTTTTCCGCCACGATCTGCCAGAGCGGTTTACCGTCAACAAGCAAATCCTGAATTTCGCCCGCTCCGGGATTGGAGGTTCGCACCAAGACTATAGTAACTTTATCGGTCCGGTTGAGGAAAGGTAAAATGGCTTCTTTGCCTAAATATGGCTGGACAGTGGCGGCATCGAAGCCAAACAAGTCAAAAATAGCCGCTACGGATTGGGCGTTGGTGTTGCCAATGTCGCCGCGCTTGGCGTCGCAAATGGTGAAAATATCGGGATGATGCTCGCGCAAATAATCCATGGTCATTTTGAGCTCGCGCAGGCCGGCATCGCCGCGCGCCTCGTAAAAGGCCACGTTGGGCTTAAAGGCCGCGGCATGCGCATAAGTGGCATCAATAATATATTTGTTGAATTCGAACTGGGGGAACCCGGCGGACTTAAAACGATCC
Source organism: uncultured Candidatus Saccharibacteria bacterium (assembly GCA_964372905.1). Taxonomy (GTDB): domain Bacteria; phylum Patescibacteriota; class Doudnabacteria; order UBA920; family UBA920; genus CAYJQY01. The sequence continues at coordinate 16,806 of CAYJQY010000007.1, read as the reverse complement.
GGCAATTTGGCAAATTCCGGATCCAATCCTACGCAGACTAAAGAATTAATTGCGTCCGCTCGCTGGTTGTACTTTTCTATGGATAATTTTGGCGGCAATTTTGGCGGCGACATAAGTGGTAAATAATGATTTAACGTTTCTGGAGTTCTTTAATGATGGACTGCACCAAAGTTTTTGGCGAGCTTGAGAAAATAAATTTGGCGCGGCTGGGTTTACGGATTTTTTTATCGAGCCGTTTCATTTCGTCGCTGATGCCGCCGCTGCCAGTGAGCACGCCAATGACTTTGGCCATGTCGTAGAGGTTGGTAACTTCGTTCAGTGTGCCCCAGCGGCCCGCAACAATGATGCCGGCGTCGCAGGTGGCGGTGGAGATGACATTACGGTATTTTTTGCGCACCTGGCTATTGCCAAACATAGGTAAGCTTTTCGGGGTGTAGATGAGTTTTTTGTAAATGGAATTGTCGTCATCGGGCGTGAATTTTTGCTGGCCCTTAAAATTAGCTTCGGGCGAGAAACCCCAAACTTCGCTTCCGTTTTGTGCCGCTTCGTACGCGGCGGCATAGGGCAGGCCGGAACAAGCTCCGGTGATAACAATGCATTTGTATCGGGCCAATTCTTTGCCTATGATAGCTGCCTTGCGCCGCACTGGGGCAGATTCTGACACCGCTGACCCAAAAACCCCGATTTTGTACTTCATCTTATCTGTTTAAATGTAGGTTCTAATATTCAACCAGACGGTTGAATATTAAGATGTTAACTATTTATTACCCTGCTTGGCTTATTGCTACTTGCCCTGCTGCTCCAAAAATTGTTTGCCGTGGCCGACCGAGGTGTTGATGGTTATGCCTTCTTTGCACAGCGGGCACTCGGCCGGATCATAACTGTGAGCTTTGATGACGGCCAGCGCCGAGAACGGCGCGCCGATGACTTCCGAGGTCACGCGTTCGGGATCGCGGTTGGCCATGACGCACACGGCCATAACTTTGCCGCCAGCCAGCTTGACCGCGTCCACAACCTTGCGCACCGAGCCGCCCGTGGTGGTGAAGTCCTCGACAATCAAAGCCCGCTTGCCTTTGACCAGTTGGTCATAGCCGCGCTTGAACATTTGGTCATTTTCCGGCGTTTTTTCCGTGTAGCAGCCCAAAACCTCGTGGCCTAAAAGTTTGGAAAGATGATACGCTGTCCACTGCGATAAAATAATGCCGCCGAGCGCCGGGCCGACCACGACTTCAATACCCGCGTCTTTATATTTTTCGGCAAACAGCTCGCCGACCCGCGAGGCCTGGGTCGTGTGCGGGTAGACTGTATCTTTGTTGATGTACACGCTCATGTGGCGGCCGGAGGTGCCGATAATGTGGCTGTCGGTAATGAGCGCGCCGGATTCCCTCAAGATTTTTTCGACTTCGTTGGTAGCGTCCATGCTTTTGAGATCAGGCCAGAAAAATTAAGGTACTTGTCAGCGTCCTCGTCGTCAGCCGCCTCGCCAGTTGCCCGCAAACAGCAGAGTTGCGCTTATGTTTCTCGGAGCAAATGCTGTTTGCCGGGCGAGCTGGCTCGGCGGCCTCCTGATACTTCCAAGATCTAAAATTTTCCGGCCCAAGTTAATTATCGATTACAAAAGTTTTTGAATATGCTCGTCAAACAGAGGTTTGATAGAGACTTTGGCGGCTGGCCCGGGAATGGAGTCGGTGACAAAAACGCCGTCGCACAAGGCTTCAAGTTTATCTAAAGAATTGCCCAAGAATAAGCCGTGAGTGGCGGCGCAGGCGATTTTTTTGGCGCCATGCTCGCGCATGCGCTCAATGGCCTTGAGCATGGTTGAGCCGGTGCTGATCATATCATCTAATAAAAGGACATTTTTGCCGTGGACATCAACCTGACCTTCCATTTTTTCCACGTCGCGGGAAATAATGGCGCCGCCAGTGGAGTAGCCCTCGCGCGTTTTGGTCATGGCCTGGCCGCCTTGTTTTTTGACCATGTAGCTGGCGCCCTGATCCGGAGCGATAATTTCACAGGAGTCGCCGCCAAAAAGTTGTTCCTTAGCATAATCGATGAGTTGACTGTTCATAGAAATATTTTTGATAGGCAGGTCGGCGTGGGTAAACTGGCCTTCTTGTTTCAAAAAATGGCAGTCAAGCGTAATGAGTTGTTTGCAGCCGGCCTGGGCCAGAAGTTTGCAGACGACTTTGCCGCCGGGGATTTCCCCTTCCAGAACTTTTTTGTCCTGGCGCGAATAGGGCAGGTAGGGGCTGACTACGGTGACTTTGCAGTCATTGAAGGTCAGCTCATCGACAATAAGCAAGAGTTCGAACAGCGATTGGTTCTGGTCGGGGTAGAGGCGATGGAGAATAGTAACGTTCTGGCCGGCGCAGGACTCAAGCATGGGAATGCGAACATAGCTTTCCCCGTCCGGGAATTTCTTGATTTCAATATTAGGGGTGAACAGGTCGCTGAAATTGGGGGAGACGAGGAGCATGCAGGAAGGATGGTTGGGAAAAATTGAGAGTTGATGTCAGTTTCACTATACCATACATTGTATGCGTTTGGGAATACAGGGTTTTAAGAGAAAGGCCGGTGAACGAATGTTCACCGGCTAGGCACATTGGCCTGGCTTTAAGAAAGCCGTTTGAAGAGTTGCCTAACGTGCCGAAAATAATCAATTGCTCGATCAATGACATAGCCGGCGCTGCGCAGGGTACCGAAAAAGGCGTGAAGGAACAGCAATTCCAGCCGACTCGGCGGCGGGTCGTATTTTGATAGGCGCATGAGTCCCTCCTTTGTGGCTGATAGTTAGCACGATTGTCTGTAATTCAGGTTTTGGGGCTGAAGTTTTGCATAAATAGTTTGATGTTGTCGCGCTCGGTCAGGGCCTGGTTGGCGCCGCGTTCGAGCGGGATAAGTAAATTGGTAAGCAGCTCGGGATGTTCGAGAAAATTGGTTTGATGGGAATTACCGTGGGGCAGGGCGAGGTTGTCTAGCGTTGCGCCCGCGGCATCGTTGAGAACAGCGCCGCTAAGCGCGGCGCGGGCTTGGGTTGCGCGCGCATGGATGCTTTGGGATACGATTCCCATCAAATTATTCCAAAATAACTCATGAAGTTGAGGAAGGTCTATATCAAGTTTTATTGAAGTCTTATTAAAGTTGGTGCGCCAGGAGTTCATCAGCAAAGCAGTAACCGGCGTAATCCGGCCGCCGGCCAGGTCCTCACGCCAGTCGTGAGCGTCGTCGTGGAGTTGGCGGGCAGCCAGATAATGGCGGAAAAAATTCTCGGTGGCCAGGACCGGGGCTGAATCTTTTTTGTGGCCAAGAAGACTCAAGATGATGATCGGGGCCAGGGCGTGGCCCAGGCTGCGGTCGGCCAGGTGAGTAGCATCTTTAAAATTGGGGAAGCGGGTGGGGATAGAGAGGAAGCGGGCGGGAATGGAAATGATGTTGTCGCGCACGGGAATTCTGTAGTCAGATATTTCCCGGGCGTAAGCAGAAGTGGTGGCTTGGACATATCGGGCCACGAGTTGTTTTGCGGCGCGATGGGCGGAAAGATTGTTGGCCAGATAGTTATCGGCAATGGTGTGATATCCATCCAAGAACCACTCCAGAAAAAGCATGGCTGCGGGCAGGTCGCTCGGAGATTTTTGCGCGTCAATTACATCGTCAAAAGTTGAGAAGGCGCACCAGCCGTATAGCTGGGCCAGGCCGAGACGGATCATGAGCTCGTCGGTGAGGGGGAAGGCCTGTTCAGATGCGGCGCTGGCGGACGCGGCGCCTCGTCCCGCGGCGCCGCGGGACGCGTTAGCGCGTGATTCATTGCCGCGGCCGAGCGCCTGGCGAAACAGCTGGGGCAAAAGAATAATAGAGTGCGATTTATCTTGCTTGAGCATTTGGGCCAGCACGGTTTGGGCTTGCTGGCGCAGGGGCGGGTCGAGCTTTTGGCAGGCGGCGTCGGCTAGAGCCGTAACTTTTTGGCGGATCGTTTTATGAAGTGAGTCTTCGGAAGGACGAAAGGAACCTTGGTGAGAAGCATCAGGGTTGCCGCTGTCTTGTCCGCCATGCTCATGCCCGCGATTGTCCTGTCTGCGCCCCCGCTGCCGCTCCAGCAAATTTTGATATTTAGCCAGCGCCTCCAAAACTATGGCCGCGGTGAGCGCGCTCGAGCCGTGATAGTGGGTTTGGCCGTTTATAGCCGGATCGAGGCAGAAGGCAAAGGGTTGCCAGTGGTTAAGCGCGTATTGTTTTTCAATCATGTCCACGGCGGGTTTGATTTCAGAGGCGGGCGCGCCGCCATTGGCCAGGGCGCTGGCTGTGAGCCCGGCCTCCAGCATGTTTATTGATTCTCCCGATTCATCCGCTTGCAAATGATGTTTCAGCCGCTCCACAATGAGCTGTTGATGTTCCAGTCCGTCCAGGCGCGAGAGAAAATACAAAATGGGATATTCAAAAGGATAGTAGCGCGAGCTAAAGTTGCCCGCCAGAATTTGGCCGTCCAGCCAGGCCAGGAGCTTGGGCAGGCGGACTTTTTGGAGCTGGAGGAAATAGGCAATGGCGCTGTTTGGGGCAAGATCCACGTCGCGCCACACTTCTGCGCTAGTTGCCGGCACAAACCAGGTGCGGTAAGGCCCGCCAGGCTCGGTTTCGATGCTAATTAACAACTGGGTGATTTTCGCCATTGCAGAGGGATCGAGGAGATCGGGGTTGTATTGCGTAAGTGCGGCTAGCGCGGTAAAAGTATCGTCGGCGTCATCGGGGTAAGGCAGGGTTTTATATTCCGGCGACTGCCGGGCCCAATAGTTGAAGGACCATTGAGGGCTTTTTTGGGAGAGGAGAAATTTAGCTGACTTTTCTTTAATCTTGATCGTAAGGGTGCTAATATTCAGATTTACTTCCAGTCCGTCGAGGCAATTAAGAATTGTGGAAGTCGAAAAAGTTGTGAGATAGGTGCGAAAACAGTCAAAGTTCTGGTTTCGTGATGATAAGCTTATAATGCCTCTTTCACTTTTTTGGACCTCGCTTAAACAGCCCGCGGCCTCGCGGATGAGAATGTTAGCCATATATTGTTGATTATTATTTAACTGCCAATTTTCGAGATACTAGATGCTCTTTTGGGAAACTTAATCGTGAACGAGGTTCCTTTAGCAACTTCGCTGGCCACTGAAATCCGTCCGCCAAAGTGCTTTTCGACAATATCTTTCGTGGTAGATAATCCGATACCCGTACCCTTATGCGGATGTTTGGTGGTAAAAAAGGGCTCAAAAATTTTATCTACTAACTCTGGCGCCATGCCTGCACCCTGATCAGTCACCACGATACAAGTTTCATTATCGCATTGTGCCAAGGATATAGTGACAGTTCTTGTTTGGAAACTCGACGGTTTGATTGACTCATAGGCGTCAATAGCGTTAGATACCAGGTTGGCAATTAGCTGGTGGAATTTCAGAGGATTACCAAAATTTTGGATAGGTTGATCGGGTATGCGGCAGACGAGCCGCACACCAGCCCGACGAGCTTTGTAGTCGAGAATTTGAACGACTTGCTCAATTTCCTCCGATGGCGAGAACAACAAGTTAAGTTCGCGGTTTTGAATTTGTTTACTCACACCGCGCATGAAGTTGTCCATTCTCTTAGTTAAGTTGACAGCGCGTTCGAGATACTGTTTGGTTTCATTCGCTCGTATGTTGGGTTGTTGAATAAGCTTGTCAACATGGAGCGACAATGCCGCCAGCGGATTTATGAGATCATGGAACAAACCGGAAGCCAGACGGCCAAACTCGGCAAAGCGGTAAAGTTGCGAAATACGCTCTACCTGGAGCTGTTTTAATTCCATCGTGCGCTGTTCTACTTTGATTTCCAGCAAGTCGCGTTCTTGGCGCAAGGCCTCCTCTGAAGTGCGGGCCCGACCGAGCGATTTCTCAATTTCCCGATTCGACAGCCAGGAGATTACCATGGTCAAAAACAAAATCGATGCAAATTCCACCGCGTTGCCTAACCGCAGCGAGCTGGTTTTCCAAGTTAGATCCGGAGATATATTATGAGTGGTTTCGAGAAAGCCAAGCGTGACGATAGTTGCCGCGCACAAAAAAGTAATCAAGAATCCAAATTTGGTACTAACCAAAATGCTGGCGATAATAATGACTAAACTGTAGCTTAACAGCAAAATTGGCAGTTCAATACCCCACCGGTAGCTGCTGTAACTGACGCTGACAAAGTAAATTGCAACGAGAAGGTATGAAGCAAGTACGGATTGGCCCTTCCGCGATAGAGCCAGCAATAAGCCAAACGCCATGATGATAGAGGAAAAAGCAGGAAAAGAAATTCCTCGATAGTTTTCCCTCATGGTCACAGAGTCGTACAGTATTACACTGTCAAGGATCAACAATAAAAATATTGATGATGAGAGAATAATGTTTAAAATAAATTCTCTTCGTCTTATATCTTCATTTGTTGATTTGGGTTCGATACATTTTAACCAGAGCCAGCCCGCGCCCCGGTTAAAAATCTCGAGAAGATTAGCCATGACAAGCTTGACTTATAAATATTATTTAGCTGGTTGGCTACAATATTATTGTGCCTCTCCACTCCAAGGGTAATATTGGCTCGTCAAATTGATAAGCGCATCGACCGATGGCAAACTTCGTATTGACGATTGGCACAATAAGTTTTGAACGATTTGGTCCATAGACGTAATGATATTAATGATATGGTACTTTTGCCTCGACTCCTGGCCTAAGTATACTCTGTAGCCGACTCGGGAGACTAGCCAGCTTGGGTACGCAACCAGTATAGCGTAGAGGCCATCAAGGAATTTTAAAGAAGAATCAGAATGTTTCTAAAATTTTCGGGGCCAAATCCCCAATACTTTCAATCAGTATCGTCAATTTTATAGCCCCTCCCGGGCACGGTGTGGATAAGCTTGCTCTTGGCGTCCCGATCAATTTTGCGCCGCAAGTTTAGGATGTGAGTTTCTATCGTGTTGGAAAACACATCGGCCTGCACGTCCCAGACGTGCTCCATAATCATCGCGCGGGTTAGGACTACGCCGCGGTTTCGCATGAGATATTCCAGCAGCTCAAATTCCTTGCGGGTCAGATAAATTGTCTGCCCGGCCCGCCGCACAGTGTGCCGGGGCATATCCACAAACAAATCCTGTATTCTTAGCACATCGGGCGTTATGGGTTTTGGCCGGCGCAACAGCGCGCGGATCCTGGCCAGCAACTCCTCCAGCGCGAACGGCTTGGTTACATAATCGTCTGCCCCGCTGGACAGCAGCTTGATTTTCGCCTTGGTGTCTGATTCCACCGACAGCATGATTATGGGCATGGTCTTGCCTCCTTTCCGGATGTCGTGGCAGACCTCCAGGCCGCTCATAACAGGCAGGACATAGTCGAGCACAATTAAATCGTATTCATTGGTGCGGGCCAAAAACGAGGCCCGCTCGCCCTCGCCGGTAACATCTACGGTAAACCCTTCGGCCACCAGACTGCTTTTGATAAAATCCCTGATTTCTTTTTCATCGTCCACCACTAAAATTCTCATAAATTTTGTTTGACGCAATCTTTATTTTGCTGATAAAGATTAGTTAATAGCTTGATGAATGCATGATAGGGTATAGTTTGCGGCCAATCAAACGCAAACTTCGCCATTCCTTTATCCTTTCTTTAGAAAGATTTTATTTCCGCCCCGCCGCGCAGCAAATCACCCTAATTTCATTGCCCAAGCTGCATCAAAAAGTAATCCCCAAAAAATCGTAAAATTTTCTCCTTGACGCTATAGCAATGCCACGCCCTTTTTGTCCTGCTGGCGTTGACCTTTGGCGAGCTGTTGCTCCACTGCCTTTATCTTCAGCGTGGCTTTAAGCACCGTATCGGGATTGATGGAAATCGAGTCAATACCCTCGCGCACCAAAAATTCCCCAAAGTCAGGGAAGTCCGACGGCCCCTGGCCGCAGATCCCCACCTTTTTCCCGTTTTTGTGAGCCACTAAAATCAGCTCATGGATTAAGCGCTTCACCGAAGCGTTGCGCTCGCTGCCAATGTGGGCGATTAGCCCGGAGTCCCGATCCAGCCCTAAGGTGAGCTGGGTTAAGTCGTTTGAGCCAATAGAAAACGCATCAAAAATTTTAGCAAACTCCTCGGCCTGCAAAACGTTGGAGGGAACTTCAGCCATCACCAAAACTTCAAGTCCCGAATACAGCACTACGGTATCGTAGCGGCCTTTAACTTTGAGCATGGCGCCTTTGGTCCGGTCGGCCTTGTCCCGGCCTGCGAAGTTACGGCCAGTCCGGCGGCCCGCTTGGTGTCCCGCCCGCGGCAGCCCGTGCCGTTTCATAATTTCCAGCACTTTGCGCCCTTCCTCGGGCGTGCGGCAGAATGGGATCATCACCTTTAAATTCCACAGACCCATGTCCTCGCGCACTCTTTTGACCGCCTGGCATTCCAGGGCAAAAGCTTGGGCAAATTTGGGGTCATAATAGCGCGAGGCGCCGCGCCAGCCGAGCATGGGGTTTTCCTCTACCGGCTCATACAGCGCGCCGCCGATTAAATTGCGGTACTCGTTGCTCTTGAAGTCGGAAAATCTTAACACCACTTCGTAGGGATAATACGCCGCGGCAATCATGGCAATCCCGTAAGCCAGTTTTTCCACGTAGAAGCCGGTTTTGCTTGAGTAGCCGCGCGTTAAGTCATCAATCTGCTTTTTCAGGGCTTTATCTTTTATCGATTTATAATTTATAAGCGCATTCGGATGGATTTTGACGTAATTGGAAATGATGAACTCCTCGCGCGCCAGCCCCACCCCGCGATGGGGGATTTGGGCAAAGCCAAACACCAGCTCCGGGTCAGCCACAATCATCTTGACTTCGGTTTTGGGCGGCTTGAAGTTTTTCAGGTCATGCCGTTCGATTTTGAACGGCAGGAGGCCTTCGTAAACTTTGCCCACCTCGCCTTCGGCGCAGGATACTGTTACCTCTTTGCCGGTTTTGAGGATTTTTGTGGCGTCGGCGCAGCCGACCACGGCCGGAATGCCTAGTTCTCTTGAAACAATCGCGGCATGGGAAGTGCGCCCGCCAAAGTCCGTAACAATGGCTGCTGCGATTTTCATAATGGGCTCCCAGTCCGGATCGGTAATTTCCGTAACCAGCACCTCGCCTTTCTTGAATTCGGCAATCTGGGAGGCGTCTTTTATAAAATGGACTTTGCCCTGGCCGATTTTGGCGCCGCAAGCCACGCCGCGCACTAAAACTTTTGGCGCGGCATTCTTGCTCCGCTCGGCGGCCTTGGCGCTCTTTGCGCCGCCTTGACCTGTTTCGGGCTTTTCCCTTCCGCCGCCCTTGCCGCTTCTGCCGTTCTTGTTTGATAGCTGCAGCCGATACTCTTCCAGCACCACGCCCTGCTGTTTTCGCGCCTCCACGGTTTCGGGACGGGCCTGGAGCAAATACAGTTCTTGCGTTGCTCCGTCATAAGCCCATTCAATATCCATGGGTCGATTATAATGATTTTCAATGATCATGCCCCAGCGAGCCAACTGTAAAATGTGCTTTTCGGTTAGCACAAAGCGCTGGCGGTCGGCCGGCGAAACTAAGACCTCTTTTGTCGGCTTGCTGCCATCGATCCCATAAATTAGCTTTTTTTCCTTGCTGCCTAATTTTTTGCTGATGATAGCGTTAAATCCTCTGGCTAAACTTGGCTTAAATATAACGAATTCATCGGGATTAACGATGCCGGCCACCACGTACTCGCCCAAGCCATAACTGGCATTGATGATAATAGCATCGCGAAAGCCGCTTTCCGTATCTAAAGTAAACATTACGCCGGATGAGCCGCGGTCGGAGCGCACCATTTTCTGCACGGCCACGGACAGCGCCACGTTGAAATGGTCAAAGCCCGTGTCGTGGCGGTAGGAAATGGCGCGGTTGGTAAACAGCGAGGCAAAGCCTTTTTTTACTGACTCCAGGACTTCGTTTTCTCCGCGAATGTTGAGATAGGTTTCCTGCTGGCCGGCAAACGAAGCGTTGGGCAAATCTTCAGCCGTGGCCGAAGAGCGCACAGCCACGTCTAGTTTAGCCGTGGTGGTGCGATAGTGCTTGGCCAGTTTTTGGTAGGCGGTGATGATTTGCTGGGCCAATTCCGTCGGGAATTTTGCCGACAATATGAGGTCGCGCACGGCCTGCCCGCGCTTCTCCAAGTCGCGGATGTTTCTAGTGTTGAGGCCGCGCAAATCTTGCTTGATTTTGTGGTCGAGCTTGTTGGAGCGAATAAAAAAGCGGTAGGCTTCGGCGGTTATGGCAAATCCATACGGTACCTTGATTTTTTCTTTAGGAAAAGTTTTGCCGTCGCCGGCGGTAAGATGGTGGTACATCTCGCCCAAATTGGCGTTCTTGCCGCCGACAATCCCTACATCTTTTTTGCCAATTTCATCGAACCAAAGTATCAGTTTTTTCATTGAGGGTTTTTTCCAGGTATCTTTAGTTTAAGTACATAGTTTAAGTATATCAGATTTTTTATGATACAATATAGTGGTAAGCATATATGAATAAACTCTCTATCTCCAACCGTGGCCAAACCGTAATCGCGTCGCCTATCCGCAAGTTCCTGCCGCTCATGCAGGAAACCGAAGCCCGCGGCGTGCATGTCCACAAGCTCAATACCGGCGACCCGGACCTGGAAGTGCCCCAGGATTTTTTTGATCGCATCAAAAGCTTTCCCGAAAAGAATCTCCATTATGCGCCCAGTCCGGGCTATCCTGACCACGTGGCCGCGTGGATTAAATATTATAAACAATTTGGCGTGGAGCTGGAGCCGGCTAACATTATTCCCACGGTGGGCTGCGCCGAAGCTATTTTGCTCGCCATCATGGCGGTCTGCGACCCGGGGGACGAGCTTTTGGTGTTTGAGCCGCTGTATGTGAGTTATAAATCTTTTTCAGTCATGACCGGCGTGAACTTGGTGCCGGTAACTTTGCCCATCGCCAAAAATTTCGCCCTGCCGCCGGCCGCAGAAATTGAAAGCAAAATTACTCCCAAGACCAAGGCGCTCGTTATCATCAATCCTGATAATCCAACCGGAAAATTATGGGGCGATGAGGAGCTGGCCACCCTGTTGGCCGTAGCCAAGAAGCATAATTTGTTTGTTATTTCTGATGAGACCTATCGCGAGATCCGTTTTTCGGGCGAGCCATCCTGCCTGCTGGCCAGCGGCACGGACCCAAACATGGCTGGAAGCGACATCCGCGACCGGATTATTCTGGTTGACAGCGTGTCCAAGCGATTTTCCATGCCGGGCGCGCGAGTGGGGTGTATTGTTTCTTACAACATGGACGTAATGGGCGCGGTGCTAAAATTCGCGCAGGCGCGGCTCTCGGTGGGCACTTTGGAGCAATACGGATTGATCCCGCTTTTGGAAAATTCGTCCAAGTACACTGACCCGGTGCGTGAGGAATATCGCCGCCGCCGCGATGTAGTCTATGAGGTGTTGTCGCAAATGCCGGGCGTGGTGGCCAGCCGCCCCGAAGGCGCGTTCTACATTTTTGCCGGGCTGCCCGTGGATTCGGCGGAAAATTTTGTTAAATTTTTGATTCAGGACTTTAGCTA
>CAYJQY010000007.1:0-5128 GCA_964372905.1 uncultured Candidatus Saccharibacteria bacterium | reverse complement strand
AAACCGTCATGGTCTCGCCTATGGCCGACTTTTACATTACGCCTGGCCTGGGGCAGAATGAAATCCGCATCGCTTACGTGCTCAACGTTGACGAATTAAAACGCGCCATGACCGTTTTGGCCAAGGCGCTGGAAGCGTATCCTGGGCGGACCCAGAAATAACATCAAAAATTAAAAAGATATGGGCAGACCGAGCTTGTCGCCGGCTGGATTAGCCCAATTTTCGAGGCGGTCTATTCTGCTGCCGCTGACAATTTGTTCCTGGCGGTATTCTTTAACTTGTCCGGATAGATTATCGATTGCCGTTAACACACTGTCAAATTTCCCCTGAAATTTGGTATCCAGTTCATAGATTATTTCTTCTTTCTGGATTTTCAGACTCTTGTCGAGGTAATCAAAAATGGGTTGGAAATTCATAAGCTGGCCGGATAAGGTAAATTCAGTCTAGCACAGAGATCCTAAAACCACATCAAATGAAAGTTAAAATCTTTCTAAATTCTTCAAAATAAATTTTGCCGTATCTAAAAGGTCTTTTGCCGCCGGTTTATTTTTTTGATTTTTTTAATGCCTGATATCCACAACCGTCTTAAGGCTAGCCTGTTTTTTTGAGGGTATATTTGACGGCCACAAAAAAAGTAGCTTACAATGACAGTGTATTGGAGGCAGTACGTCATTAATCAAGTAAACTTAGTCAAGAAAGGAACAGGACATGGCAGACGACAATGTAAATATGCCCCAGGGATCCCCGCAGCAGCCCGGGGGCAACAAGAGCAATACCTCGCTCACGGTCGGCATTATCATCATTATTATTGCGGCGATTGCCTACTTCGCCCTGCGGGGGAGGAGCACTAAGCCCGCTAGCGATGATTTAAAGTCCGGCGCTACAACTACGGAGACGCGGCAGGCACCTACGGAGACGCGGCAGGCCCCGCAGACGCCGGAGGCAGCCCCACCGGCGGCACCTGATGGCTCCATGAGCACGGGCGCGCAGGTCAAGTCCTTTACCGTAACTGGCCAGCCGTTTTCATTCACCCCGGCGGAAATTAAGGTGAAAAAAGGCGACACGGTAAAAATTAACTTCGTAAATGCCAACGGTACGCATAATTTTGTGATCGATGAATTTAACGCGCGGATCGCGAATCTTCAGACCGGCCAGAGTCAGGAAATACAGTTCGTGGCCGATAAAACCGGCACGTTTGAGTACTATTGCTCGGTCGGCAACCATCGCGCCATGGGCATGAAGGGGAATTTGATAGTTGAGTAACGGGTTTTGTTCAGGTTTACAAAAAAGCCCCTTTAGGAGGGGGTTTTTTTGGCGGGGTGGCCCGGCCGGGGATGGCAGGGGTATCCCTTTTATTGGACATTGGACACCCGGGCTTGTGAACGAGCTTCGTGCCGCTCTGAAGAACGCAAATAAGGTAAATTTCAGGCGGTCTTGCAGAAATAACCAGCTTGTGCTATAATATAATTAAACTAGATTATTCCGACCAGCTTGCTGTCGGAGATTCATTAAAAAAACATTTAGGAAATAAAATATGAATAATAAGCGTTTGTTTGCGGCAGGTTTCTTTTCGCTGGCTCTGGCAGTATCGCCCCTTGGGGTAAATTCTGTTTGGGCTGAAAACTCTCCGTCTGTTCCTATTTTACAGGAGGCAAAAGCTAAAAACACTGGCGGTACCGCCGCCAAAGAAGCAGGCGATAGTATTGTAATCGAATTTTCGGAGACAACTAATAAGTATGTTATCAACTCCGGTAATATTGATGATGAATTACAACTTAGTAATTCACATTCATTCTTAGATGGCGCCGGTGCCCTTGGAGCCGCTAGCTGGAGCGACGATGGAGAAAAACTCAAGCTTATTCTTTCTGCGGGCGCGTCTTTACCAACAGTTGAGCCAGGCGACACTGTAACCGTCGTTGGTACCGGAATTAAAGATTTAGATAATAACGCTGTTACTGGTAATGCCGTAATTAAGGGGAGTTTTACTGCCATTTCTGATGATGAAAATGAGGACTGCGTAAAACAGTCCGTTGTGGGCACTTCCACGTCTGGTGACGAAGACGCGGATGAAGTTGATGACGCGGATGAAGCTGATGACGCGGATGAAGTTGACGACGAAGACTCTGCTGCAGATGAGGATAGCGACAAAGATGAAGCTGACGAGGAAGATGATTCCGATGAAGATTCTGACCAAGACTGTGATGACAATGACCAAGACGATGACTCCGGCAAATATCGCTGCGGCAACGGTCTGCAAAATGGCCGCTTGTATAAATTAGAAAGCTCTCAAACGGTTTATTTATTAGCCGCCTGTCGCTTCCATGCTTTCCGTGGAAGCGCGGCATTTAATTCTCGCGGCCACAAATTTGAAGACATCCAAGTATTGGACGCACTTCCTCCACATTTGTCTATCAGCGACAAACCAGTTTTACCTGCCGCAGGGACTCTTATAAAAGGTTCTGATAAAACTGTTTGGTTTGTAGTCAAGAGCGGTAAGCGCCGGGGTTTCATGAATGCCGAAGTGTTTACTGAACTTGGCTTTAGGTTCGAACAAGTTGATGAAATAAGCGATAGCGACTTATCCGAAATAGAAACCGATACCGCCATCAATGATGGTACCGTTCATCCTGATGGTTCACTTATTAAGTGCGGTAATTCGCCAACAGTGTTTGTGGTGATCGATAATCTGCGCTTTCCGTTTGCCAATGTGGAGGCATTCCAAAACCGCGGCCATAGCTTTGATCATATCTTGCTGGTGGATTGTGGACGCTTCGCTTACAAAGAAGCCCCTCCGATTACTGAATAATCAAATTAAACAGCCCTTCCAAGGACTAGACCCTAATCTCAAGTGCAAAAGGCGATGCTTCGTCAAAGGTTACTCTGCGCGAATCACGGTACCATCTTCATTGGTTCGGTAAGTGAATTCCTGTCCTTTGGCAGTCAACTTTACTAGGTAACCCGGTGTCATTACTTGGGCGCACAGTTCTTGGCTGGACCCTAGGCCTAAGCACGCATCGGGCCAGTTTCGTTCATGGGCTTCTAAAATAATGACTTCGCTTTCGTTAAGTTTTGCCCCTTGAGCCACATAGGTTCGGACCGCGGCCACGGGCTTAGGAACCGGTAAGTTATGAATACTTCCTGGAGGCGCGTTGTCAGCGGAGGTCACGGTGGTTTGGCCCGAATATTCTGTGGTTTCAGGGCTGGTTCCAGGTAGGTTATGCACTACGCTTCCGTCCGAGGCATTATCGTTTGATGTTATTGGTTGCTGTTGGGGCTTTGCGCGCAGCAGCCAGGCGGCTACGGCAGCAACGACCAAGATTCCAACAAATACAATATACCTTTTTTGCATTATCTAGATTCCTTTAATAATTACCTTATTATATTATACAATAATATCTATAAAAAGGTAACCAGTATGAAAAATTCTTCATAGTTACGCGAAAAAAGCAGGACCGCGGCGGTTTTATCTTATAAAAAGAAGAATCCGTACGGCGGTTCTTTTTTATTCGACGCACCTGTGGTATGTATGATTCACACCCACTAAGCGGTTGTACAGCCGAGCCAAGCTTGGTTCGGGCTCCCAAGCGACCTTCGTACCTGTTTAGTGGGGGTTTCCAGCTAAATATGAGGTTAAAAGTTTCTGTAGGTTTTTTCCGATCTCAAGCCAACTTGCAACACTAACAGGCGCCCCCCATGCATTCTAAAGATAATTCGCAACCTGCCCTGCTTTAACCGATAGATGTCTTTATGGCCTTTCATTTTTGCTACATTCAAACCCAAAAAATCCCTCGCTAGCAACCGCAGCATAATCGCGTCAAAGGAGGATCTATATTCTTTTGGCAGTTTTGCGAGAGCTTTTTCTATTTCGTTCATTGCCTATTGCAACTACAATATCTTCCACCGGTACGCCGCCCTTCTTAATTTTGGCGAAGTCAATAACCGTTTCCCAGGTCTCTTCTTCGTCTATGGGGCTAATTTTGAACAATGGCTTTGATTGCCTGACTACGACAAATGTTTTACCATTAGCCACTTGCTTGGCGTAGTGTCCCACATTTTCCCTTAGTTCTCTTAAACCAATAATATTGGGCATATTGGTATTCTTTATTGATTATCCCTAGTTTATCAAAAGATAATCATGTTGTCAAGCCCTTATGTTGGTGGTTCGAAGATTTCAGGTGGGTGCAACTCCGCATGTCTATAACAATAATTAAGCTAAAATTAAAATAAAGAAAAGATAAAAGTGGCTCGGCTTTCTCCAAGACCTTCGAACGTTTGACTGGGCGGAGGAGTATAAATATCCTACCGTTATTTTAGCGCAAATGAACCAGTTGTTGGCCGAGTGCCAAGAAAGTTGATGCTGCTCTTGATCAAATAAATGTTAATTTTTTATAATACAATCAAAAGGTCGATTCAGTATAAAAATTAACCAATAAAAGGAGGTGAAACTATGTCATTAATCCCATGGAGACCATTCTCCGACTTGGACCAGTTTTTTGGCGATGACGACTGGCTTTTGCCTGTGTTTCCGCGCATGGATATGGCCAAACCGGCTATGGATGTGAAAGAAACCGACAAAGAAGTCGTCGCCGAGGTGGAAATCCCCGGCTTTGATCCGGAAAAAGTTGATGTGTCGGTTGAAGACGGGGTGCTCAAAGTACGCGGCACGATGGACGAAAAGAAAGAAGAAAAAGACAAGGGATATTGGCGCAAGGAAATCCGCAAGGGCTCGTTTGAGAGGATGGTGCGGTTGCCGGTCGCGGTCAAAGAAGACGCGGTTGAGGCAACTTACGAAAAGGGCGTCCTCAAGATCGTTATGCCCAAAGCCGAAGCCAAGCCGAGTTCCAAGGTCAAGATACAGGTCAAAGAGAAATAAAAATCCCTCGCGCCTGCCTGCCGACAGGCAGGTTTGTCCAAAAGACAAATCCCCTTTGCGGGGGATTTTTATTTTGCTCAAGTTGCGGCATCGGAGTGGCCCGCCGAAGATTGGCATGGTGAGCGTTCGCCAAAACGTGCGCCCCCCGCCAACAAGGACTTGCAATTATATATAAGAATATGCTAATATCTCTATATGACTGATTTATGCGAAGCGATGAATAAGTTTGGCAAAGGCATAGGGAGCGCGCCACGG
>CAYJQY010000006.1:0-64814 GCA_964372905.1 uncultured Candidatus Saccharibacteria bacterium | reverse complement strand
ATGGGCGTTCCCAAAAAGCACAAAACCCGCGGCAGCCGCAACCAGCGCCGCAGCCATCATTCCCTCAAAGCCAAATCTTTAGCCGTCTGCAAGAACTGCGGCTTTCCCGCGATGCCGCACCAGCCCTGCAAAAACTGCGGCTTTTACAAAGGCCGCAAGGTTATTAAATAGCGCGTCCTGTCGAGCGCATAATTTTCGCCTACACCTTTATGGCCAATCGGCATTTATCCCGCACCGTGGCGATGCAATCGCTGTTTGAGTGGGATTTTAATAATAGTTCGGGTTATGGGGCCAATAATGCTGGCGCTGGCGCCGGTGCTACACAGGATTTGGGGGAGATAGTGGCGCGCAATCTGGCCGAGTTCGGCAAATCAGCCGAGGACACGGAGTTCGCCCGGGCCCTGGCCGAGGGCGTGCGGGATCATCAAAAAGAAATTGATGCCATAATCGCGGCAAACGCGCCGGAGTGGCCCGTGGACCAGATTACCATAGTGGACCGCAATGTTTTGCGCCTGGGCATTTATGAATTGATGTTTTTGAAAGATGTGCCGCCGAAGGTGGCCATTAACGAGGCTGTGGAAATTGGCAAGCAGTTCGGCGGCGACAATTCCGGCAAATTCGTGAACGGCGTGCTGGGCACCTTGTATAAAGAGATGAATCCGGATGAAGCAAACGATGTGGCCATGGAAGGAAAGGATGTGGAAACTCGTAAAGCAGATGAGGATAAATAGCCGGAAGCAGGGCAAAACCTCGACGGCTGATCACGTGTAGAAAATATTTTTTGGCGCAAGCAAGGGGTTCTTCGCAAAGAAGGCCCCTTTTTTGTATTTTTTATCAAGATTTTAACTTTTAGTTGCGCTGGCTTGAACACCACTGCGCTAGGATGATGTGACCATCATTAATCATAAAAATGTATGTCACAAAAATTTGTGCTGCGCAAATTTGCGTTACGACGCATCAGCGTCGTTCTGCTGGGTTTTTTAATTCTTAATGTCGGACTTTTTGCGCAACCGAAAACCCTGCGCGCCGAGAATAGCCTGTATATTAGCCAGGTTAAGATTACTGACGGAGCGGGTCACACGGCCGAGGATTTTGTGGAATTGTTCAACCCGGGGAGCGAGCCGGTGAATTTGAAAGATCTTCGTTTGGTTAAGCGCACGGCGCAGGGCAGCCAGGACTCGCTTATTAAATCCTGGACTGAAGATATGTGGATTCCCACGCACGGCTTTTATTTGTGGGCCAACGTCGCGTTTAGTTTCCCCGGCGTGACTGCCGACGCGCAAAATACCGCGACTTTGGCCGACAACAACGGCATTGCCCTGCGCGCCGGCCCCAATGATACCGGTTTGATCCTGGACAGCGCGGCTTGGGGCAATACCAACAATGGTTTTAAGACCGTTTCAACCGAAAATCCCGGGGCGAATCAAGCTTTGTTCCGGCAAAATCTTTTTGATGCCCAGTCGGTTTTCATCATAACAAATAGCCAGCCCCGCAACAGCCAGGCCGTTGATGCATCGGCTGGCGCGCCGGTTGGTGCGGCGCCGGCAACTTCAGCGACTGATCCGCCGACCGGGGAACCTGGTGAGGAACCGAGCGCGGATCCGACCGCGGAACCGCCTCTGTCCGATGGGACGCAATCATCATCAAACGATAATGATGACAGCCAAAGCGCCAACGCGCAGTGCACAGTCGATTCAAGCGCTTCCGGTTCCGGCGGCACTGCATCGGCCGGGACCATATCGTCCGATACTGGTTCGGCAGCCGGTAGCCAAGCCGCCGAGACCGCATCGAATGATGTTGGCTCTGCTAATAGCGGTCAAGCTCCTGAAGTTCCCGAGAGCTGGTCCGATCAGATAAAAATTTCGGAAATTTTGGCCAACCCAATGGGCGAAGACAGCGGCAATGAAGCGGTGGAAATTGAAAATAACGGGAGCGAAGCGGTGAATCTGGCAAATTGGTGGCTTGATGATGCCAGCGCGGACAACAAGCCCAAAAATTCCGCCTACGGCCTGCCGCCGATATCAGTATTGCCCCATCAGGTCGCGGTGATTGTCATTCCCCGGCAGCATTTTGCGCTGAATAACACGGGCGACACGGTCAATTTGTTTTTTCCCGATGAAACTTTGGCAGACTTCGTGACTTATGACGGCAGCGGCAAAGAAGGTGAGGGATATCAAAAAGTTAACGGCGAGTGGCTGTGGCGGGAGGCAAGTTTGGGGATGATAAATCCTATTCCGCCGCCGCCCGAGGCGGCGGCGGAAAACCCCGCCGCAGTCACTTTATCGTCTTCCGGTACTAGTTCTGCTTCAGCTGCTTCGACGACTCCAACCAGCTTAACAGTGTCTCCGGCTGCCGCTTCGGCTTCGGCGGCCGCGGCCAGTAAGACCAGCACTGCCCAAACAGCCAAATCCACCAAGACCAGCGCCAAAACCGCGGCCTCTTCTTCGACCAGCAAATCCGCAAAGTCAGCCCAATCCTCTGGGGCCGACTCGGATACCCCGCTTGAGGAAACATCACAGGAAGTTATCGAAGCTTCCGACATTTCCACGGCCATGACGGACGAAGTCCCCTCGCCGGCCGATGAGCCAGCAAGCAGTTCGCACCCACGCTGGTGGATTTATGCCCTCATGGTAGCCGCTGTCATAGCGGCCGGGTTCATATGCTACCGCTACTTCATTCTTACCGATTCAAACACCGTTCTTGAGTGAGTAAAGAGCGGGCAAATAATTAAACAATACTATTATTTATTATGAAAAAAATACTTTGGTTTGTCTTATCGTTTTTGCTGGCGCTAATGACATTTGCGCCGGTTTCGGTCCGCGGCGCAGCAGAAATCACCGATGTGCGGGTTTGTAAGCCCGGGGCGTTAAAAACCAGCGTAATTTCCGGCGCCCCGCCCGTGGAAAGCATTCCGACTTTTTCCTATGGCACAGACGGTCTGGTGCAGTTTCATTTTGTTTTTAAACCCGACGGTTTTGCCCTCACCGGACATGCGGCCAATATGGGCTATGCTCATTACGATGCCGATTGTAATTTCCTATTTTCCAATGGAGCGACATCTACCTACAGCTCCAACGTGCCTAGCCAGCGCCATGTGATGGCCAAAGCCGAGCGCCAAGCCGATGGGCTTTATAATTTCGTTGGTTACGATGAAGATACCGGCCAGTTTATTCCCAACGCGTTCGGCGTTTTACCGCGGAATTTTCCGGACAATGACATTATCGCCGTTGGCTTTTCCAGCGCCGGGTTTTTTGGCTCGGCTGACCCGCTCAACAACAATGTCGTCGGTTTCAGCACCCCGGCCGTGCCGGTGAAAATTTCCGTGGCTCCACCCCCACCGCCCCCTCCACCCCCACCGCCCCCGGCAAAAACTCCCGTCCTGATTGTCCCCGGCGTAACCGGCACGGAATTGCTTAAGGGCTCGGACCTGCTCTGGCCCAATGTTGCGCGCATGCTGACTGACCTGGGTGATGATTTTATGGGGCCGTTAGCTTTTAATGATAGCTTACAGCCAGTTGATAACAGCGTGACGGTTGGTAATGTCATCGCCAAAAAAGTTACTTATGACTATTCGCAGGGCTTGATTGAGGAGTTTACCGCCCGCGGCTACGAAGCGGGCCGGGATCTGTTTACTTTTCCTTATGACTGGCGCTTCGGCATAAATGAGGCCGTGGTAAATCAGCTCGGCCAAAAAATTCAGGAAATCATGACAGCCACGTCCAGCCCGCAGGTGGATGTGGTGGCCCACAGTACGGGCGGGCTGCTGGCCAAAAAGTATGTGCAGACGCGCGCCGACCATCATATTAGAAAACTAGTAATGGCGGGCGTCCCGAATCTGGGCGCGCCGAAAGCCATTAAGACATTGGTCGCGGGCGATAACCTCGGCGTGCCCGGTTTGTCGGAGAGCCAAATCGCCAAGCTGGCTAAAAATTTTCCAGTTTTGTACCAACTTGTTCCCAGCGCCAAATACTACACGACCAAGGGCCCTTACGTGCGGGTATTTGAACGCCAACTGTCCGGCCGCACCGACTATCGCGACTTAAGTTTCCAGGAAACCAACAATGACTATTTGCTCGGCGCTCACCAGCTAAATGAGGCAGGCGTGCAGCAAGGCTTGCAGTTTCATGATTTAGCTTTCGATAATTTCGACCTGCGCACGAAAGGAGTTGAGCTTTACAGTATTGTCGGGTGCAAAAGCGGCACTATTGGCCATATTAACGAGATACGGGACCACAAAAGTATCGGGACCGCAGTAAGTTTTGCCAAGCCAAAATTCATTCCCGGCGACGGAACGGTGCCGCTGGAGAGCGCCACCAATTTGCCCATCGATTCCGCCCGCAAATTCTACGCGCTGTCAGCCGAGCACGGCAAAATGTTGAGTCAGGACGGCGTTAGGCAGGAGATTGTAAAACTCGTTTCCGGCGATTCTTCCGTCAATTCCGGGGACAGCATTACGCAGGACATCAATCAATGCAAACTCAACGGCAAAGCCATTGCCATTTACAGCCCCGTAAGTATTGAGATAACCGATGCGGCGGGGAACCGCCTGGGCGCGCTGGCTGACGGCAGCATTGAAAATGCTTTGCCCAATGCCGATTTCGAGCAGTTCGGCGAGCATAAGTTTGTCTACCTGCCTACTGACGGGAACCAAAACTATACCATTGACCTGCGCGGCCAGGGCAGCGGTACCTTCACGCTGCAAGTTGACCATATCGAGAATGATCAGATATTGAGCACGGAAGTTTTTGCCGATATTCCGGTTAACCCCGGGCTCGCGGGACAACTTAGCATTGCCGGCGCGGCGCGGCTGGATCTGGATTCAGACGGGGACGGCGATGCGGACGCCAGTTTAACGCCTGTCACTTTTGATCCATCCATGGTGGAAGAACTGCTGCCGCCCGTCCCCCCAGCGCCGGACACGACACCGCCGGAACTGACCTGGCAATTTGACCCGTCCATCCGCGACGTCCGGTTTTCGGCCAGCGACAATGCGTCAGCAATCGTTAGAGTAGATGACCAGGGGAACCGGGTTACTGCCACTGACGAAGCTGGCAATAGCACCATCTTGACTTTCCGGGAGAAAGACCGGAAACGCGGCACGCAAATGAACTTGCTGACTATCAGCTCCAATACTGCCAGCGGCGCAATCGCCAAGAATCAGTTGTCTTTTTCCTGGGCTTACCAGGGTTCAGTTTTGACCAAAATGACCCAAACCATTCAGTCGCGGGCAAATTTTGAAGTAATCGCCGTTTATAACGGCAAAGAAACCAAAATCCGCGGCAGGGATAAGTCGGGAAATTTTGCCAAAACCCTGCCCGGCCTGGTCCTGCTGAAAGTCAGTACCGACAAGGGAACCCTAGGATGGAGTTATTAAAATATGGCGCCAAGCCCAAAAAAGCTTGGCGCTATTTTTTTGTGGATAATTTTATGCTATAATGTAAAAACGTAATACAATAGGGTTTCTTTGTAAGAGAATCCCGCGAAAAACATCATTAAATCTGTCATTAATCATAATAATACGCCTATGAACAAATCAGACCTCATCGAACAATTAGCGGCTAAGCTCTCCGTGACTTACAGCGAGGCGGAGCGCACGCTCAACACGCTCATCAATATCGTTTATGAGACCCTCCGCACCGGCGGCAAGGTTAATATCAGCGGTTTCGGGCAGTTTAGCGTTTCGCACCGGGCCCCGCGCATGGGCGTCAACCCCCGCACCCCCTCGCAAAAGATCCAAATTCCCGAGCTCAATACCCCCAAGTTCCGCGCCGGCGAGGCCTTTAAGGCCGCGGTGAAACTGCGCAAGAATTCGGAGTAAATTGGGACGGAAAAAGCAATGGCGCGAAGATATTAATGTCCCTACATTAATGCCCCTACAGCCCCACACGGGGCTTTTTATTCCCGCGGGTATCGTATAACGGCTATTATCTCAGTTTTCCAAACTGATGATACGGGTTCGACTCCCGTTACCCGCTCCAAAATTTTAGTTGCCGGCGCAATTATGTGCGGCGCCGGGGTGTAGTATACCGGTAGTACGCCTGCTTTGGGAGCAGGTAGACTGGGTTCGATTCCCAGCACCCCGACCAGCGGAACAAAAATATTTTGATATGAATAGCAAATTTTCAACCGCACCATTTTCTCAAAAAATAGACAAGCCGTGGGGCTACGAAATTATTTATACCCCGGCCGGTTTGGCATATATGGGCAAGATTTTGTTTGTCCGCGCCGGCAAGAAAATATCGTTCCAGCATCACGATCAAAAAATTGAGACCCTTTGCTTGTTTTCCGGCAAGGCCAAAATTTGGCTGGAAGATAAAAATGGCGAGATTCAAAAAGTTGAGATGGAGCAGGGGAAAGGGTATACGATTGCGGTTAATCAGAAGCACAGGATTGAAGCGGTGGACAACTCTTTTATTTTAGAGGCCTCACTGCCGGAAACCGGCACAACTTTTCGGGTGGAAGATGACTATAACCGCCCGGATGAAACAGAATCGCTCCGCAGGAAAGATAATAGAGGCTGGACTCAAATTTGACAAACTTTGACAAACTTCCGGTTTGTTCGTATAATTATTCCAGTTCAAATTAAATCTTGGCTTTTATCCACAGTGACCCAGGAATCAGCGTTTGCAGCCATTAAGACCGGGAAGTGTTCGCAAAAGGGAAAATCTGCTTATTTCAAAGCAGATTTTTGCGAATAGTTCCCGGTTTTTTATCTCGCCATAAAGACAGCATGCTAAAAAATCCGGCGGCGCACCCTGCTGTAACAGAGCCGGCTAAAGCGCCGTCGTTAGCTCCAGCAATAAGGAAAACTCTCGAGAAACAAAGATTATAGTTAAACAGCAGTCCCTTATTGCCTATATTTCTTTCAATTATTGAACCTGCATTATGGCAGGAAGCTGGAAGGCGTCGTCCGTATCCAACCGGATGGCTCCCTGGTCGAACTTTCGGCGCATTAACGCCTAGAGCAGCTATTCAATAATCCGGCTTGCGCGCAGCGTATTGTTTTGCTCTAGAGAGACAAGACGCAAACACGCGAGACGGCACAACAATAATTAAGATTTTCCGGGTTCTAGACATTGATTATATCAATTGAATAATCAATTTCGCCCTCTGTTTTTTCGACGATAATAATCTCGAGAGAACTCGCGGGAGAAATCCGGAAAATGGAGTTAATAATGAGTAATTCTCCTTTAGTAAGGAAAATCTTTGCGGTGGCATCGTCCATTGCCATGGCTGTTTCCGCTCTTGCCTTTGCGCCAACCACGGCTTTTGCCGCGGCTCACGCTGTTGGCACGAACGTCAACGCCAGCGGTACAATCTGGTCGATTCTGCCCGGACCCTGCCGAGCCGCCTACACTTCCGCCGGCGCCTTCTTGAGCTACGGCTTCAATTCTTTTGCCGGAGTTGTTGATGCGAACGCGGATGATTTAGCTCTCGCGCAGTGCACCCCCGCCTTCATCCCGCCCGCTCCGGGAACTATCATCTTCTCGGATCGCGGCGCTGATAGAGGCACGGGTTATTTCATGGCCTTAGACGGTAGCGGCGGCGTACAGCGACGCGGCTTTACCTCTGCTTCGGTCTTCACCGGCCTTGGCTTTAATTTTGCCAATGGTTCTTTCGCCGATGTTTCCTGGATGGCTTCCGGTTCTAACATTGACAGCGCTTCCATGCAGCACCCTGCTGGCAGCTTGGTCAATAAGGCCGGTACCGTTTACTTCGTCGGCAACTCCGGTTTGATCGGCATCCCCGACGTTGCGACCTTCAACTCTTGGGGCATGTCCTTCAACAACACAGTTCCGGCCAACGCGGCTGACAACGCGCTTACCCAAGTCGGCGTACTCGCTTCCCGCATGGCGGGCCAGTTAGTGCCTAGCTTGACCACGACCACGCCTCCTCCGGTTGCAGGCGACTGCACCCTCGCGGGCGGCGCCGGTTCGCTCGAGGATGCCCAGCTGATCTCCAGTCTCAGCAACGAGGAAGTGGGAGAGGGTGAAGACGATGTGAAAGTCGCCGGCCTTGAAGTCGAGGCAGACGACGGTTCAGATATCCGTTTAACCGCTGTCCGGGTGAACTTTGATCTGAATACAGCCGTGAACGACAACTTTGATGAATTCGCTACCGATGTGTCCCTCTGGCTTGGCAGCACCGAGGTTGCCCGCGTTGACGCGGATAAGTTCAACGACGACAACGCCCACGACAGGACAATCTCTCTCACCGGCTGTCCTAAGATCATGTCAGACGCTACCGCGAATCTTTACGTTGCAGTCTCTGGCATAAACAATCTTGACTCTGACGATGAAGGTGATACCTGGGACGTAACGATTGAGTCGCTTCGCTTTGTCGATGCGCAGGGAGCTTCAACGACCGATGATGCAACCGGCGACCTGCCGGCTCTCCGAACCTTCTCATTTGAGACGTTCGCGACTTCAGCCGACGTTGAGCTGAAACTCTCACTCAATGAAGATGACGACGCCATTAACGAAGCACACGTTATTGACATCGATGACGTTGACGACACCGATGACGAAGTGCTGCTCTCGGGTATCTTGGAAGTAAAAGGCCAGTCTGACTTAACCATCGATGACTTCCCGGTTAACTATGATTCTGTCGGGGTGGACCTGGAGGACGCGATCTCCGCTGTTCACCTCATTGTTGACGGTGATGAAGTAGGCTCGGAAAACGTGCCGGCCGGGGCCGGAACTGATGAGACAATCATCTTCGACGACCTCGATTTGACTCTCGATACAGGCAAGCATGAGTTCCAAGTGACTTCAGACCTCCAGTCAATTGCTGACGGTATTGTTGATGGCGACACCGTTCGCGCGCAGGTTACCGCGGTTGAGCGCGCCGCCATTGACGTTGAGGACGAAGAGGGCGAGGATCTTGCTGCCGGCGACCGCACCGGTACTGCTGTTCCTGATTTCCATGCTCTCTACGAAGCAGGTATTATGGTCTCGTTCGTTAGCGCGAGCGCATCCGTAACTACCCCTGGTGATCCGGCAACTGTTGGTTCAACCGATGTTGGCACCTTCAAGGTTAACTTCAAGGCAACCGCCTTTGATGACGACATGCGCATCGACAGTTCGTGCGATGACGAAGACACCATTGGCGACGCAGGCGAAGGAATTGAATTTGAGGTATCCGACGTCAGCGCGGCCCTAGTTACGTGTTCCTTGACATCATCAACGTCTGACAGCGAAGACAACGCGGACGTCTTTGAGGTAGACGAAGATACCACTCGATCGTTCACTCTAACGGTGATCGTCGAAGGGGATGATGGCTTGGTTAACGTAGAAATAGAGTCCATCAACTGGGGTACTGAAATCGATGACACTAACGACAACAACTACATCTTCAACTTGGATGAATTCAAGACAGACGATCTGTTCTTGAATGTCTTCTAATATATGATGGAATAGGTTAAAGCGTTAGTGAGTAACGCGTAAGCGTTACAGCAAGAACCGCCCTTCGGGGCGGTTCTTGCTGTTTATTCTATGTATTGTGGATAACTCTTGGGTTTGACTTATTGTAGGCGTTATTTTATAGTCGTTATAGGTATAGATTAGCTTTGAGTCCAAGAAACTAAAGCAATTCAAATTTCGCGTGATGGTTTTCTTTAACGAGAGGCCAGAAAATAGGTCGAGTTTTCCCTTTCTAAAAGGAGAATCATCACTAAAAAAATATAACTTTAATAATTAAACAAAAAATAAACAATATGAAAATATTCTCTTTTCAAGCTGGTTACCGTGCTTCCTCGGTGTTTGCGCTGTCGCTGGCGTTTTTCTTTGTGGCCGCCTCGGCAGCCTATGCAGCGCTGACGTTCAGCGCAACTTCTGTGGTTTCTGACGCCGCGCTGACCGTTAATTCAGCAGCCATATCAGCCCTGACCGTTGGCGGCGCGAATACTACTGGCAGTATCGCCATTGGCGAGGCGCTGACTACAGGCAGCTTGACCCTCGGCAGCGCAGATTTTACAACAGGCGGCGTCACCATTAACGGCGGCGCGGGCAGTCTTACTTACGAGGTAACCAGAGCCACTGCCGCCACAGGTTCTTTCCAGCCCGTGGCCAGTGATCTTACATACGAAGGCGCGGCCGGCGGCACGAGTTCTTTCCACGCCGCTGTAATGGGTCACTTCCACGGCGATGATCTTACCAATACCGTTGCCGGCTACCACGCCGGCGTGATCGGCGCTTACTCTGTGACCACTGCTGACGATTTGACTGGCCCGAAAGCCGGAGTTGTTGCCACCATTGGAGTTGATGCAGAAACTGACGGCGTGGCTGATGCCGCTTTCATGGCTGTCTTGGACGGCGGCGATCCCAGCTACTTGGTTACCGCCAATGCTGCTTATGGGGTGCAGTATCTGAACACACTCGATACTAGCAAATTTACCTATGGTATTGATCTCTTCCACGCCGCTGTCGGTGATTTCAAGGCCGTCAGTTTTGACACAGCGGATATTCGCCTGCAAAACGGCGAGACGATCTCCAACGCCACTAATGGAGCAATTACCATTGGCGGCGCAGCGGCTGATGTCGGCGCCACTAGCGGCGCAAAGATTGTTTTAAGCCCGACATTTGGTGCCAGTGACGGCGAGTCTCAGCAATCAGTCGAAGCGGACGCGACACTTAGTGACTTCATAGGTAGCAGTTATGGCGGTGCGGTCATGGGAAATGTTATGGGCACTGTTGATCCCACCAGCGTCAGCGACATCGCCGGCGTTATCGGCAAATACAGTGTTGACACCAACGCCAGTGATTACCCTGCGGCCGGCGTTATCGGCGAAGTCGGCGAAGACGAAAATGGTACTGCAGACGCGGCCATTTTGGCTGTGCTTGGAGGTGATCCAGCAGCGGTTATGACCCCCGGTGCTGCATATGGAGTTCGGTACTTGAACTCTACCGCGGCCTCTAAGTTCGATTACGGCTTGGATTTGTTCAGCGGAGCAATAGACAGTTACCAAGCAGTCTCTTACGGCACGGCTGATATCCGGCTGTCTAGCGGCGTTACTATTTCTACTGGTACTGGTGCCCCGACCTCTGATTGTGCGCAGGGAAGCATGTTCCTAAGGACCGATGGCGACGCAGACTCGACGATATATGCTTGCACCGCCGCAAATACCTGGACGGCAATGGCATCAGTAGCCCCCTAAGCTTAACCAATCCTTTAACAATTAACTATTATGCCTTATGAAAAAATATCTTAGGCGGCTAGTTGCGGTAGGTCTGGGATTGGGCATAAGCTTAGCCGGGGCCAGTATCGCCTTTGCGCAGGACCTTACTTACGACGCTGACACCACGGTCGCCTTGACTGCGCCAGATATTGACCTAACCATTATAGCTGGTTCGGAGGCCGACTCTCTCGTTGTTAATGACGATAGTATAGTTGTAACTTTGCCGGCCGATACGACGTTCACGCTGACTTCGGCAAGCAGACATATGAGTATCTCTGGTCAAACTAATCAAGCTACCATTACTACGAGTTGTAGCGGATCGAGAGTGGAAACTATAGTTATTGCCTCTGGTTCTTCCGTGGAAAATATCACTCTGACCCCGACATCCACTGCCTGTTTCAGTGGCGGTGGCGGTGGCGGTGGCGGCGGATCTGCTCCGTCTGGGCCTTCTACCACTACGGGGTCGGTAACAGCCACGCCTTCTGCCGGAGGAACCACTACTTACACTCCCAGCGACACTGGCACGCCCAGTGTGCAAGTCTCTGTGCCTCCTGGCGCGGTGGGCAGCAATACCACAGTAAACGTCAGCACGACCACGTTAGCCAATGCCGGCATTACGGTGGGTATTAGCACTGCGGGGGCCACTGCCCTGGTTGGTATGCCCTTTACTCTTTCTGCTTCCAGCAACGGCACTGCGGTGACCAACTTCAACAGCGCCGTAACCGTTACCTTCAGCTATAACGAATCCCAATTGCCTCCGGGTACCAACGAAAGCAATCTGACGGTGTTGTTTTACAATAGCGCCACTGCCCAGTGGGAAACCTTGCCCGTGGTAGTGGACACAGTCAATAATACCATTACGGTCAATTTGACTCACTTCAGTGTTTATGCTTTAGCGGTTAAACCCGGAGTTGCCTCCCCGCCAACAGGCGGTGCGCATAGCGCCGGAAGCGTGATCAAGACCTCCGACGGCACGGTCTGGTTTATTACCGGCGACAACATGCGCCGCGCCTTTACTTCCGCCGGAGCGTTCTTGTCCTACGGTTTCCTTTCCTGGAGCCAGGTGGTCATTGCCAACACCGGTGACTTGGCCCTGCCGCAGGGAGCTTTCATCGCCCCGCGCGACGGCAGTCTGTTCTGCGCGACAGCAGCTAAGGGTACGGACGTAAAAGGCGAATGCGCTCTTATAACCGGCGGCCAGAAGGCGTCCTTTACCAGTGAGGCCGTGTTCAAAGGTCTGGGCTTTTCCTTTAGTCGCGCCCAGTACGGCGACTCGTCATTCTTAAGCAAGACCTCCAACATAGCCAGCTCAACCGAGGCGCACCGTCCGGGAGTCCTGGTTAACAATAGCGGCACTATTCAATTAGTTGGCCAATCCAGTTTGATGGGCATTCCTTCCATGGCGGTCTTTACCTCCTGGGGCTATAGTTTGTCCGATGTTGTAGCGGCCAACACCGCTGACAAGACCATAGCTCAACAAGGAGTAATGACTTCCCGAGTAGCCGGCCAACTCAATCCCTAGTTGTAGACTAAAATTACAAAACCAAAATAAGTTAATAAAAGCTCTCCTTAGCAGGGGGAGCTTTTTGATTTTTGTTCCGTTTTGTGCTATAATTTATTAAGAATGAGGCTTAATGATAAAAAAGCCGGCCAAAAATCCTTTTTGGCTTTCCTGCGAATCTTTTTTAACTTGAAGCTGTCGAGCCAGCTTGCCCGGCGAATAGCATTTGCTCCGAGAAACATATGTGCAACTCTGCTATTCGCGGGCAACTGGCGAGGCGAGGGACTTCCTGAAACAAAAACATGATCACCACCGAGCTGAATCAGCTCCTCAAAGAAAAAAAAATCGTTACCGCGGATCGGCTGAAAGAGCTGGAAGCAGAAGCTAAACATTTGAATAAGCCCATGGAATGGGATGACTTTCTTATCGACCAAAAAATTATCGATGAGAAAGCGTTGCTGGAATTGAAGAGCCAGGCCCTGGGCGTGCCGGTGATTGACCTGCGCGACCAAAATATCGCGCCGGAGGTCCTGAATTTGGTGCCCGAGCCCATTGCCCACCGCCACAAGATCATCAGTTTCGCCAAAGGCAAGAACGAGCTGTCCGTGGCCATGGTTGACCCCACTGACATCCAGACCAAGGAGTTCATGAAAAAGAAGACCGGGTTGTCCATCAAGGCCTATCTTATCGGCAAGCAGAGTTTGGATTTCGGCCTGTCAAAATATCATTCCAATTTGGAAGGGGAAATTCAGCACTTGGTGGATGAGGGCAAGACTACGGAAGCGGGCGGTTCTGGCGCCGTGAGCGCCGCCGGCCTGGCCGAAGAGCTCAAAAAAATGGCCGAGGAAATTCCGGTCATTCAGGTGGTGGACACGCTTCTCGAATACGCGGTCATAGAAAAGGCCTCGGATATTCACATTGAGCCGCAAGAAAACGCCGTGACCGTGCGCTACCGCATTGACGGCGTGCTCCACGATGTTATGACTTTGCCCAAAGTTATTCATGCTGCGTTGGTAGCGCGCATAAAAGTTCTGGCGGATTTAAAAATTGATGAGCACCGTCTGCCGCAGGACGGCCGGTTCAAGCTGGAAAAAGAGGGCTACAAGTACAGTTTGCGCGTGTCCACTATTCCCGTGTTCGACGGCGAAAAAGTGGTAATGCGTTTACTTGATGAATCGAGCAAGGCCTTGACCCTGGAGCAGCTGGGATTTTTGCCGCAGCAATTGGATTTGGTCAGCCGAAGCATTCACAAACCGCATGGTATGATTTTGATAACCGGACCGACCGGCAGCGGCAAGTCCACGACGCTTTATGCCATCTTGACTATTTTGAATACCAAGAACGTAAATATTTCTACGATCGAAGACCCGGTGGAATACCACATCCCCGGCACTAACCAGATGCAGGTTAACCCTAAAATCGGCTTGACGTTTGCTCTGGGCTTGCGCTCCCTGCTGCGTCAGGATCCGAATATTATTATGATCGGAGAAATCCGCGACCGGGAAACGGCCGAGGAAGCCATGCACGCGGCTATGACCGGGCATATTGTACTCTCAACCTTGCATACCAACAGCGCGGCCGGCGCCTTGCCGCGCTTAATTGACATTGGCGAAGAGCCGTACCTCATTGCCTCCACCATCAACTCGGTTATGGGCCAGCGCCTGGTGCGCATTATTTGTCTGGATTGCAAAGAGAAGATGGACGTGGATGAAGCCACCGCCGCCACGTTGCGCAAACAGTTCGACCTCGACAAATTGATGAAAGTTCTTCAGCGCGAAAAAGTCATACCCGCCAAAACCGGCAAATTCGAGGATCTGAAATTTTATAAAGGCAAGGGCTGCGACAAATGCAACCATACTGGATACCGCGGACGCCTGGGCGTCCATGAAATTCTCGAGGTTACGTCGGAAATAGGGGAAATGATCATTAAACGCGCGGCCAGCCAGGAAATCCAAGACTTGGCCGAAGCCAAAGGCACGATCCTCATGTGGCAAGATGGCTTCATTAAGGCCGTCCGGGGAGTCACCACTATCGAAGAGATATTAAGAGTCACGAGAGAATAGTCATGCATTGGTCGCCTCGCCAGCTGCCCGCAAGTAGCAGAGTTGCGCAAATGTACCTCGGTGCAAATGCTACTTGCCGGGCAAACTGGCTCGGCGGCGAGAAGAGATAATTACTAATATGCCACGCTTTCTTTACACTGCCCTGGCTACTGGGGGCGGCAAACAATCCGGAACCATTGATGCCGCCACCACGCTGGCGGCCGGCCACCTGCTCAAAGAGCAGGGCTTGTTGCCCATTGAATTAAAGGAAGAACAGAGCCGTTCGTCCCTGCTGGGCCTGCTGCGGAATTTTGGCACGGTTCCGCTGAAGGAAAAAATCGTCTTTATTGAAGATTTTGCCATCATGCTCAAAAGCGGCATTGCCGGGCCGCGGGCTTTAGCCATTTTGGCTCATCAGACTAAAAATAAAAAATTTAAAAAAATCCTCAGCGACCTGGCCGCGGGCGTGGAATCGGGGAAAAGTTTGCATGAGGCAATGGGTGCCTACCCCAGTATTTTTTCCAATATTTTTATCAGCATGATTAAGGTGGGGGAGATGTCGGGCAATCTCGAAAAAAGCCTCGATTATTTAAGCAACCAGTTGGAACGCGAGGCCGACTTAAAAAGCAAGACCAAAGGCGCCATGATTTATCCGGCGGTCATTGTGTCGGCCATGGTTTTAATCGGGCTCCTCATGGCTATTTTCGTTTTGCCGAAACTGACTTCGATTTTCAAGGAATTCAATACCCAGCTGCCTTTGGCCACGCGCATAGTTATTGCCATAAGCGATTTCATGGCCGCTCATTCCGTGACCGTAATAGTTGGGCTTATTGTTTTTGTCGGGGGATTATTCTATTTTTTGCGCACCCCGGCCGGCAAGCGCGGCTTTGACTGGTTTTTGCTCCACATGCCGGTAATCAACCCCATCGTTAAGAAAATCAATCTGGCCCGCTTTTCCCGCATCCTCGGCTCCATGCTCAAAAGCGGCATTGCCATTGTCGAGGGGCTAAAGGTCAGCGGCGACGCGCTGGGAAACATTTATTACCGCGAAGTCGCGAGTGAGACGGCCAATAACGTCCGCATCGGCAAGCCGCTCACCGAGGCTTTTAGCCAGAACGAAAAATTATTTCCCTACATTGTTACACAAATGCTGGAAGTGGGGGAAGAAACCGGCACCATTGAAAATATTTTGGAGCAATTAGCCGCGCATTACGAAACCGAAGTCGACGATACCATGCGCAATCTGTCCTCAATCATTGAGCCGCTTCTGCTGTTGGTTATCGGCGGCGTGGTCGGCCTTTTAGCCCTCGCCCTCATTGGTCCGATTTATAATATCAGTCAAACGATTCAATGATTTATATCTTTGCCGAGCCGGATTGCCCGGCAAGCAGCATTTGCTACCTGTGAACATAGGCGCAACTCTGCTGCTTGCGGGCAACCGGCGAGGCAATAAATAATAATCCGAAGAATGAAATTTAACCCCTTCAAAATAGCATTGCCGGCCTTCGGCCTCCAGCTCAACGGCACGGCGGTCAAGATGATGCAGCTGGAACGCAGCGGGCCTGCGGTGCGCGTGCGCAGTTTTGCCAATGCCAACCTGCCCAAAAACGTGGTGGCCAGCGACACCATTCTCGACGAGAATACCCTGGCGCGGTTCATCGAGC
This sequence comes from uncultured Candidatus Saccharibacteria bacterium, assembly GCA_964372905.1. Classification (GTDB taxonomy): domain Bacteria; phylum Patescibacteriota; class Doudnabacteria; order UBA920; family UBA920; genus CAYJQY01. The sequence goes on along the minus strand of CAYJQY010000006.1, from coordinate 48,431 downwards.
AGTGCTTGCAACAGCCGGCCTACGGACGGATAAACACCAACCGGGTTATCGTCAGTTTGCCGGAGACCAAATCGTTCGTGCGCGTTATTCATCTGCCTGTAATGAGCGAACAGGAGCTGGAGAACGCCGTGCCGTTCGAGGCCGAGGCCTATATTCCTCTGCCCATTGACCAGGTTTATTTTGACTGGCAGGTCTTGGGCACCAAAGACGGCCGCATGGCCGTTCTGATTATTGCTTCGCCCAAGGAAACCGTTGATAAATACATTCACACTTTGGAAAAAGCCCATTTGAATATTGTCGCCATTGAGGTTGAGTCGCAGAGCCTGGAGCGCGCGCTGATAGCGCCCGGCAGCACGGAGACTTCGTTGATTGTTGATCTGGACTCGTTCAAGACCAATCTGATTATGGTCGAACAGGGCAATCTGCAGTTTAGCTCGTCCATCCCCATTGCCGGCAACAGCTTTACCGAGCGCATTGCCCAAACCTTGGGCGTGTCCAGCGAACAGGCCGAAAAGATCAAACGGCAAATCGGCATCGACAATACTCCCGAGTATCCCAACATCAAGACTGCGCTCCTGCCCCTGCTTACTAATTTGAGCGAGGAAATCAAGAACATCCTTAAATTTCACTATGACCACTCCCAGGAAAAAGTCGGCAAGATAGTTTTGAGCGGCGGCATGGCAAAAATGAAAAATCTGTCGGAATATTTGCAAGCTGAAATTAAGGAGGGGGATGATGTCAAGATTGAAGTGGCAAACCCGTGGCAAAATATTCCGCACTTGGCCGAGCCGCCTTTGCCCGCTTTTGATTCGTTGGGACTTACGGCGGCCATTGGTTTGGTTATGAGGACGCTTATGTAACCTCGGAAACATATGAAAATCATTAATCTTCTTCCCAAGGACAAGCAAAAAGAACTTTACTACGAAGGTATTTTTCGCAGTTTCGTGGTATTGATCGAATTGAGCTTAATTACCGTAGCCGTGGTTTTTGTGGGTCAAATCGTGACCAAGCTGTATTTAGAGCGGCAGCAGAGCGTCATTGTCGCAGAGATTGAGCAGCTTAAGCGCCAATCCAACCGCGAGGAAAATGCTGAACTTAAAAAAAGGATTGCCTTTATCAATAGCGAAATCACGGATTTTAAAACATTGATCGATGCCACTCCCGCCTGGTCGCGGGTGCTGCGGGCTTTTGCCGCCCAAGTGCCCCCAGATTTAGTTATTACTAATCTTCAGGGCAATTTGAGCAAAAAGCAGATTGATATTCGGGGCACTAGCCCGACGCGTGAAGCAGTAATTGCCTTGTACAATAATATTAGTCAGGATAGGGCCGAATTCGAGAATATCGATTACCCCCTGGAAAATGTCCAAAAACCGACTGACGTAGCTTTTCACTTCACTTTTTATATCAAGGACAGCTTCATTAGCCAGGCAAAAGACATTCCATGAACTGGTCCAATAAGCAAAAAATTTATGCGCTTGCCGCCGTCTATCTAGTCGGCTGCCTTGTGTTGTTCTTGTACGGCTTCAAATTGTTGGACCGCAGTAACGCCGCTTTGGCCCTGGCCGTAACTGACCAGCGCAAGCAGCTCACCGATCTCCAAAATGAACTGCGGAATTATCAGCTCGGCAAGCAGGATATCGATGCTTTAACGCAAAAGCCCCATCATCCCGATGACTTTTTTAGCAAAGATGTTCGGGTGGTTAATGAAATTAAGACCTTGGAGGCGTTAGGGAATGGAACCGGCTTAGATTTCAGGCTAAGTGTTTCGGGCACGGCGCAAAGCGGGGCTAAAACCCCTAACGTCAAGGGCGAAATTTTGAGTATCCCGTATACCGTTACCCTTACCGGTCCGTTTCCGAACGTGGTGGCGTTTCTCGAGACTATGGAACGCTTGAGTTTTGTCACCCACGTAAAAACAATTGCGATAAACTCGCAAGGCGACGACGTCACGGCTGTTTTTAACGCCACATTTTTTATCACCAAATGAAGTTTAATCTGTCTTTTTCCGATTTAATCGCCCGATTCAAACGTAACGCTACGTCGTTATTTTGGATTGTATTAATCGTGTTACTGGTTCTGGAAGTTCTGGTCCTGTGGCGGTCGCTTGCCATTATGCCGGGTTTGCGCGGGGAGCCGCCGGTGCCTTTTCCCAGCCGGTCGGTGCGGGTCAATTTTACCGCCTACGATGAAGCGGTAAAAATAATCGAGGCGGGCCAGGAAGTTAGTTCCCAGAACCCGCCCGCGACTGTAGCTGATCCGTTTCAGTAGTTATTTCCTTTTGGTGGGTCGGGTGGGATTCGAACCCACGCGCTTTCCGTTAAGAGCGGACTGCTCTGCCAGCTGAGCTACCGACCCGTATTTTCAACATAGATAGTTTATTATAACCTATAAAATTTTTCAACGACAGCTTGATTCCTGGTGTCCCCGGAGGGATTCGAACCCCCAACAACAGTTCCGAAGACTGTCGTGATATCCATTTCACCACGGGGACCTGCTAACGCCCATGACGTATTATAGGGCATTGATTCTTTTGCCGCAAAGTGCTATAATATAGAAAGAAATTACTGAATAGCTTAAAGTAATTTTTTTATTTCGCGCCCGCAAGCGCCATAGTTTTAAAAATATGACCCCGCTACAGTCAAAAAAGCCGCTTTCCGGCCCCGAACGGCTGGCTCTCAAATGGACTGAATGGATCGGTTCAACAAATTCCATTATTGTCCACAGCGTTTTGTTTATTGCGATTTTTGCCCTGCGTCTCTACGGCGTTACCACTGAAGAGGTTTTGCTTATTTTGACTACCGCGGTGTCGCTGGAAGCCATCTATCTCGCCATTTTCATTCAGATGACGGTCAACCGCAACACCCAGAGCTTGGAAGAGGTTGAGGAAAATATTGATGAAATTCAGGAAGACGTTGAAAGCTTGGAAAAAGATGTTGATGAAATTCAGGAAGATATTGTGGAGCTGTCCGAAGATGATGACGAGGAAGAGGCAGCGGACGTACAGGCCAAGGTTGCCATTGACCGCATTGAAGCGGGGCTGCAGAAATTAATTCAGGATATTGAGCTCCTGAAATCGCAGCAAAAGTAGTTTAAGGCTTCGTACCAGGTCCAAGTTTCCGGGTATGGACCTCTAGGTCGTTGGCCGGGCGCAATTTCCAGCCCGCGGCCAAGTAGGCTAGAGTAATAGCGACGAGGACTAAAAAGATTGCCACTAAAGCTATTTGCGCCGGCGCCACATCTTTTTTCCAGTTCATACAGTTATTTTAGAGTTTACCGCCATACGACAATGGCGGTTTTTTAGTTGTATCGACATTGTTGATGCTATGATCCCAATCGCCTGACATTATTATAAAATTTCTTCGCGTTTAATAATGCGATATTCGCCGGGCTTGAGGTCCGGCGGTATCTGTAGTTTATTAATGCGAACGCGCACCAATTCTTTCACGTCCAAGCCTACGGCATCAAACATGCGCCGGATTTGCCGTTTCTTGCCTTCATGGATGGTGATGTGGATTTTGTTGTTGCGCACTTTTACCTGGGCTGGGGCCGTGGTGCCGGTGGCAATATCCACGCCGCTGCGGAGTTGTTCAAGTTGGTTTTCTGTTGGCGCGGCGCTTGTGGTAACTTGGTATTCTTTGTCGTGTTCGTATTTAGGATGGGCCAGTTGCTGGGTTAGTTCGCCATCGTTGGTTAAGATGAACAAACCTTCGCTGCCATAGTCAAGCCGGCCGACATTCCAGACTTTGCCGCGGAGTTCGGGAGGCAGGAGTGAAAAAACTGTCTTGCGGCCCTGTGGGTCGCGTTTGCTGACCACGAAGCCGCGCGGTTTATATAGCGCGATATAAATTTTTTGAGCGGTCGGTTTGATAATTTTGCCGTAGACTTTGATTTCATCTTTTTCCGGATCAACTGTGTCGCCGAGCTTAGCTATGCGGCTATTTATGATAACTTGCTTGGATTTGATAAACTCTTCGGCTTTCCGCCGTGAGGCCACCCCCTGGCTGCTCAAAAATTTTTGGATACGCTGGCGCATAATATATATCTTACCATGAGTTCAATTTCAGACCCACAGATTATAGATCTCCGGTCTAGCCCAGCTTTCCTTTAGCCTTTTGTATGAATTGTATGATTTTTTGTTCATTTTGTTGACCATGAGTCTCTACGCCTCCCGCGGCATCTACTGCGTAGGGGTTGACCTGGGCTAAAATTTCGGCAATGTTTTCGGGGCTTAACCCGCCGGCTAACATAATGGGGAACTCATTCGTTAGTTGTTTCACTCTACCGGTATTAAGTGATTGTCCTTGCCCGAGGACTTGGCGATCGACTAAGTATATGGCCATCTTGTATTGAGCCATCTTTTGTTTAAGAGTTTCTATATCAAAATTGGCCGGTAAAGCAAAAGCCTTAATTACGGGCAGGGATATTTGCGAGCAGAATTCTGGATCTTCTTGTCCGTGGAGCTGAACGAAGTCTAGAGGGATTTGATTAAGCACAGTCTGGATTGCAGATAATGACTGGTCTTTAAATACGCCAACAATTTTTACTTTTCGCTCCACAGGAAGAGCGTCAATTATATTTTTAGCTTGCTCGATGCTAACAAAACGTTTGGAACTGGGCACAAAATTCAGGCCGATAAAATCTCCGGCGCAAGCTTCGACTGTTTGGGCGGCGTTGATAGTGCGCACCCCGCAGATTTTTACTTTAGGAGCCATGACTTGGTGAAGTTACGGTTTGTATATACCGCTTGATTGCTGGAAATAAGGATCTATTTTTGCCGTGCTTGCCGATGATGTTGATAAGGGCGCTGCCGATTATGTATCCATTTACACCGACTTTTGTGACGGCTTTTACATGATCAGCAGTTGAAATGCCGAATCCAACCGCTACTGGGAGTTGAGTTTGTTTCTTAATTTTTTTGATCAGTCGTAATGTCGACGGATGAAGTTTTGTGCGGGCTCCGGTAACGCCCAGCAGCGAAACAAGATAGATATAGCCCTGGGCTACAGCGAGAATCTTTTTCAATCTGTGTGGTGAAGTAGTCGGGGTAACCAGGAAAATTTGGTCAATGCCGTATTTTTTGGCTGCCTTTAAGTATGGCGCTGATTCTTCCACGGGAATATCAGGAATGAGGATTCCGTCAATGCCAACTTGTTTGGCCCGCTGGTAGAACCGATTGATACCGTATCGAAAAACCAAATTGGCGTAGACGAGCACGCTAATCGGGATGGAAGTCGATTTTCTGACCGCTAGAATTAAATCAAACACTTTATCTGTATTCATACTGGATTTTAGTGCCCGTTCGTCTGCTGCTTGAATGGTAGGGCCATCGGCTAACGGGTCAGAGTAGGGGAAGCCGATTTCTAAAACATCCGCCGATCGGGTGAGCAGCCGGAGAATTTTGAGGCTAGTAGAAAAATTTGGATCCCCGGCTACCACAAAAGGCATAAAAGCCGTTTGTGAATTTTTTTGCAGCTGGTCAAAAGTATTGGTGATCCGGTTCATAAAGATAAATGTTTAATGGCGGTATCCAAATCTTTATCTCCTCGGCCGGAAAGGTTGATGATTACTAGAGGACGCCGTGTGCTTTTTTTGAACTGGCGATGCATTTTGACGGCGCCAGCAATAGCATGCGCGGATTCCAAAGCAGAAATAATCCCCTCGGTCCTGGACAGTAGTGAAAAGGCTTGCAAGGCCTGTTGGTCGGTAGCCTGGATATATTTAATTCTTTTTATGCGATGGAGAAAACTGTGTTCGGGTCCAATGCTGGGATAATCAAGTCCGGCCGACACACTATGCGTTTCTTTAATTTGGCCATAGGAGTCTTGAAGCACATAAGATTTTGTTCCGTGCAAAATGCCGGTTTTACCGCCGGCAAACCGCGCGGCGTGCTGCCCGGAAGCTATTCCCAGACCTCCTGCTTCCACCCCTATCATTTGGACTTCGCGATCCTTGAGAAACCGGTGGAATAAGCCAATGGCATTGCTGCCTCCCCCGACACAGGCAATGAGGTAGTCGGGTAAACATCCGACTTGTTCTATAATTTGTTTGCGGGCCTCTTTGCCAATAACTGTTTGAAAATCTCTAACTATGGTTGGGTAGGGGTGAGGGCCAAGCACTGAACCTAAGAGATAGTGGGTGCTATCTCTGTTGGCAATCCAATCGCGAAGGGCTTCATTAATGGCGTCTTTTAATATTTGGCTGCCTGCTCGAACCGGGATTACTTCGGCGCCCAGCAGTTTCATCCGGAAGACATTGGGTTTCTGCCGTTCAATGTCGCGCGTGCCCATATACACGGTGCAGCGCATACCCAGGCTGGCCGCTATCGTAGCAGTGGCCACGCCGTGTTGTCCTGCTCCGGTTTCGGCAATGAGCCGGGATTTACCCATGGAGCGCGCCAGCAAACCTTGACCTAGTGCATTGTTGATTTTGTGGGCGCCGGTATGAGCCAAATCTTCCCGCTTCAGGTAGATGTCGGCATGTAATTGTTTTGATAATTGTTTGGCATGGTAAAGCGGAGTCGGCCGACCGACATAGTCTTTTAGTAGTTGCTGAAGCAGTTTTTGTTCCTGCTTATTTTTTTGATAAGAATGGTAAGATTGCTCCAGATCCGCAAGCGCGCTCATCAGGGTTTCCGGAACATATTGCCCGCCGAATTCGCCAAAGTATCCTGGTTTATGAGTAGTGTTCATCTTATTGAAGGAATGTCGTTAATGTTGGATTCTGCGCCAGCCCCTCTCCGATGAGTACGGCATCGAAACCGGCCTGCGCCAGCAATTTCAAAGTTGCCTGGCCATGAATGCCGCTTTCAGATACTTTAATAAATGGGGCGGGAATATGTTCGGCTAATTGCAGGCTGATATTCATGTCGGTAGCGAATGAATTGAGATCGCGATTGTTTACCCCGACCATAATAGTTTCGTTTGGTTTCACTTGTTTCAATACCTGGGTTAATTCTGCTTGGGTATGGACTTCAATCAATGGTTGCAATCCGAGTTCTTGGCTGATTGCTAAAAAGGTGGGTAGATTATCGTCCAGTATGCGCGCTATCAGCAGGACTATATCAGCTCCATAAGCTTTAGTCTCAAGCAATTGATAGGGATCAATGAGAAAATCTTTACGGAGGAGAGGGAGTTGAGTTGTAAATCGAATTTGTTCTAAGACCTGTAGGCTCCCGCCAAAATAAGTTTCATCAGTCAAAACAGAAATGGCATTGGCTCCGCTATTTTCGAACTCCTTTGCCAATTCGACCGGATTAAATTTTGGACGGATAATGCCTTTGCTCGGACTCTTGGCTTTAATTTCGGCAATTAATTGCATCTTATTTTTTTTGCGCATGTGGTTGCGACCCGAGCTGTTTGAAGGTATTAGACTTTGCAAAACTTTAGGCGGCCTAAGTTTTTTTGCCGCGGCAATTTCCTGTCGCTTTGTCGTTATAATTTGTTGAAGCAGGTCCATACTATTTTCCAATATTAATTAGGGTCTGTAACGCTTTGTTCGCCGCGCCGCTTTGCAAAGATTTTTCTGCTAATTCCAGGCCTTGGCCAAAATTTTGAGCTTTACCGGCGACTACTAAACCCGCCGCCGCATTTAATATGGCTGCAGTCTTTTGTGCATCGGTGGCCCGGTTTTTCATAATGCTTCTAATTATTTCAGCATTCGTTTCAGCCGTGCCGCCAGCCAAATCTGCAATAGCATAGGCCGGTAGGTCGTAAGCTTGAGGATCAAGCAAAAAAACCTTTGGGGCCCTTGAGGCAGAAAAATCATAAATCGTGGTTGGTCCAGCAGTGCTGATTTCGTCTAATTCGTCCTGGCTGTGGAATAGCCAGGCCCGTTTCACTCCTGATTGAATTAAAGTTTGGCCCATAATTTCTATCATGCTCGGGTCGGCGACGCCGAGTAACCGGGAGGGCGCGTGGGCTGGATTAAGCAGGGGACCGAGGAAATTGAAATAGGTCGGCTTGTTAAATTGTTTGCGCGCTTCTGCCGCATGTTTGAATGCTGGATTGAATGAACGCGCAAATAAAAACACCATAGCGCCCGGTTGTAAATATTGGGCTGCTAGGAATGGACTTAAGTTAATATCTACGCCGAGCGCTTCCAGGACATCGGCGCTGCCGCATAAACTGCTGGCCGACCGGTTGCCGTGTTTAGCGACCGCGACTCCGGCCCCGGCGCAAATGATTGCCGCGGCCGTGGAGATATTAAAGGTATTGTGGCCATCACCGCCGGTGCCGCAAGTATCGAGAGCTTGGACTTTAGCCGCTACCGGAATCATGGCTTCCTCGGAAGCGGCAAACAGTCCGGCAAATTCATCGGGTGTTAAGGTACGGTTGAACGCTCGCAGAATATCAAGTAATACATCGGTCAGTATTGACCCGTTTAGGATTTCTGATTGCAGCTGGCGAGCTTGGCTAAAATCCAGCCTCTCACCCAGTTGCAGTTTGTATAGCAGGGGATGCATTTATTTCTGGGTTAAAGGGTTTGATAAAAAGTTTTCCAGCAGGCGCGCGCCGTATTCGGTGGCAAATGATTCAGGATGGAACTGGACGCCTTCAATGGGATATTTTTTGTGCTTCAGCCCCATAATTTCTTTGTTGTTATCTGTGGTTTCGGCCGTAATGGCCAGCGAGGCGGGGAGGGAGCGTTTATCAACTATGAGAGAATGATAGCGCATGACTTCGAGATTGTCCGGCAGGCCGGCAAAGACGCCGCTGCTATTATGGCAGATCTGGCTGGTTTTTCCGTGCATGGGGATGGGCGCTTTGGTAACCTTACCGCCGTAACAATGAGCTAGTCCCTGCATGCCTAGACAAATACCCAATACTGGTGTGGTTTGACCAATCTGGAGCAGTACCTGTCTGCAGATCCCAAAATAAGATTCATCAGCCGGATCGCCCGGTCCGGGGGAAATGATAATCCTGTCGTAGCCTTTATCACGAATCGTTTTTGCTGTAATGGCATCGTTTCTAACAACATCCAAGACAAACGGCTTGCCTCGGTTTTCCAACAGTTCGCCCGCCAGCTGGTAGAGGTTATAGGTAAACGAATCGTAGTTGTCGATCAGGAGAATTTTCATATGTTTTATCTAAATTGATCAAGCATGAGGTTTAATCCGGCCAGTTTATTTTGGATTTCTTGGTATTCACGTTCGGGCGTGGAATCATAGACAATGCCGCCGGAAGCTTGGATATAACCTTTTGATCCGGAAATGAACAGGCTGCGGATGGGAATAGCAAAGGCGCAATTGCCGTTAAAGCCAAAATAGCCGGCTGCGCCCCCGTAGGGCCCGCGTCCGCTGTGCTCGTTGCGGTCAATAATTTTCATAACTTCTATTTTTGGCGCACCGGTCAAGGTCCCCGCCGGGAAACAACTGGCGAGGCCGGAGAACATATCTGCCCCGTTTTTAATAATTCCGGTGATTTCACTGGATAGGTGTTGAACATGGCTGAACTGTTTGATGTCCATGAAGCGTCGCAGGTTGACTGTGCCGAATTTGGCCACCCGCCCCAGGTCATTGCGGTGGAGGTCAACTAACATGGCGTGTTCGGCTCGTTCTTTGGGATCGTGGAGCAAGTCTCGGGCATTATTTTTGTCCTGGCTGGCGGTTTGCCCCCTTTTTACGGTACCGGCCAGGGGGAATGTCGCCATTTCTTTGCCGTTGATACTGAATAATAGTTCGGGGCTTGAGCCGATTAATTTTTTATCTCCGAATTTTATATAGTACATGTACGGCGCAGGGCTGACTTGGCGCAGGGTTTCGTAGAGGGGGATGGTCGGACCGGTGATAGAGTAGCTGGTGCGGATACCGACTTCGCACTGAAAAGCATTGCCCGCCCGGATCTCCCGCAAAACTTTTTCGACCTGGCGGCGATGCCTAGCTTTGGACAGGCTTTGGTTATTTTTTTTGACTACGGTTTTTTTATCCGACTTTGCCGTTGCAGCTAGCAATTTTTTAATTTTGGTCAGACGGTTTTTGTTATGGTAAAAATAGGAAATTTCATCAGTGAATTTATCGAGCATAAGGCCGTCAGTGTAAAAGCCGAAGCAGATCGGGTCGAAGTCGGGGTGGGTTTTCAGTTTTAGGGCTGGCTCAAAGTAGTTAGCCGCTTCATAGCTCATGTATCCGACCAAGCCGCCAGTATAATGTTGAGTCGATGGCTGAATGGGCATGATTTGCCGCAGAGCTGCGTAGGGGTTGCTGATGGCATATTTTTTTGAGCCGATGAACAGGTTGTTTCCGCGGGCGCGGATGATTGTATCCGGCGCGAATCCAATGAGGGAATAGCGGCCTTCGGCATTTTCGATGAGCGATTCAAGGATGAAGCAAATTTCATACTGCGCTTCAATTTTTTTGAACAGGTCAAAAAAGTCGAGTTTAGTATCGAATCTGATGAACGCGGGCTTGGATGTAAGGGTGAGGAGAGGTAAATTTTTCATAAAGAAAGAATAAAGCAAAATAAAAAACGCCTTCCGCAACGGTCCGGAAGGCGTGGAAAGCTGTGTTAAACGACTAGCTTATGCACGGGAAAAACGCGGACTTTGCGGAGAGGGCAGAGTCCACCACCAGGACAGGGAAACAGCGCGTTTTTCGGAGGAATTGAACATAAGAATATCTGAACTATATTCTATGCCGACAATTTTGTCAAATAGATTTTTATCCCCCACAGCTCAGCGGCGGTATTTTTATTTCAGTTCGCCACGTTAGGTCACATTTAAACAAAAGGGTGTGCCAAACATATCAAAGTTGACAGCAATTTTATCTATGCTATACTGTCGTTATATGAGTTCAATCGCCCGCACAATCAGCAATTTCTGGTATTTCTCCTTTACCCCGCGTGCCGAGGTGTTTGTTGCTATGTAGAACTCTGATTTAAAGTTATACACAGTAAGGACCTCGGAAGCGAGGCCCTTTTTTATTTTACATAATCCAATGAAACTTATCAGCCAAAAAATTCAAAAGTTAGAGGGAATTGCAACCATTCCCGCATCCAAATCGCATACTATCCGCGCGCTGATTTTGGCGACTCTCGCCGTCGGAACATCGCGCATTAGTAACGCCTTGGATTGTGAAGATACGCGCTCCGCCATTGCCGCCTGCCAGGCGCTTGGGGCGCGTATTTCTTTTTCTGACGATAAAAATATTATGGTTGAAAGCAGCGGCGTGCCTCTGTCACCGACAGCGGACCGGGTGGCGACGGGTAATTCCGGCATTACGACGAATTTTTTGCTGCCGATGCTGGGCTTGCGGAAGAACAACGAAAAAGTCGTTATTTTAGATTGCGACGAACAAATGCGTCAAAGGCCTGTTGAGCCGCTGCTTAAGTCGCTCGCTGATTTGGGTATGGAAATTGAATCTATCAACGGTTCGGGTACGCTGCCGGTTTCGGTGCGCGGCGCGCTCAAGGGCGGTGAAACAACGGTTGACGGCTCTAATTCCCAATATCTTTCCGCGTTGTTGTTGTCTTTGCCGCTTGCGCTCCAGGATTCAAAAATTATCGTGCAGAATCTTCAGGAGCGACCGTATGTGGAAATGACTTGCCGTTATTTGGATGATTTGGGTGTTCAGTATAAACAGAACCGAGAGCAGGGGAAAGATGTCTTTGAGATTACCGGAGGACAGCGCTATCGCAGTTTCAGCAAATCAATTCCTGGCGATTTTTCCTCTGCATCATATATCATCGCTGCCGCGGTCATGGTTCCCGGATCAGTTACCGTGCGCGGCCTGGACATGAATGACAGTCAGGGCGACAAACGCTTAATTCCAATTTTGCGGGATATGGGCGTCGATATTCAAGTTAATGAAGATGAATTGGTAATCAATGGGGGAGCGCCGCTGCAAGGTCGGCGAATTGACTGCAGCGACATTCCTGATCTGGTTCCGACGCTGGCGGTCATTGGCACTTATGCCGAAGGCGCAACTGAATTGGTAAATATTGCCCATGTGCGGAGCAAAGAAACTGACCGTATTCAGAGCATGGAGCAAGGCTTGTCTGCGCTGGGCGCCAAGATTAATGGGGATACTGATCGTTTAACCGTTTCCCATAGCAGACTTCGTGGCACGGCCGTGCATGGCCACAATGATCATCGCACCATCATGGCATTAACTCTGGCCGGCCTGCTGGCCAGCGGACAGACTAGCATAGATACGGCCGAAGCAGTTGATAAGACATTTCCCACATTTCCGGCTATCATGGCCCAATTAGGAGCTCGGGTCAGCCTTAAGCAATAAACAAATTATATGCAACACATACTCTTAATTGGTTTTAAACACGTCGGTAAGTCAGCAATCGGCAAGCAATTAGCTGAAATGTCCTCCCAATCATACTGTGATTTGGACGAGGCTATTGAACAGCGCTATGGGCAGATGACGGGAAATAATTCTTCCTGCCGGGAAATTATGAGGCAGCACGGAACAGAATATTTTCGTGCTTTGGAACACCAAGCGCTCGAGTCCGTCCTGGCCGCTGATTCTTCCATGGTTATTTCGCTCGGCGGAGGAACCCCGTTAAAACCGGAAAATCTGCAATTGATGCGGGGACACATTATTGTTCATGTGACTGCGGATAAAAGCAAAGTTTACGAGCGCATTATGGTCAACGGCCGGCCGGCCTTCTTCCCGCTGGAAAAAAATTCTTATCTGGCCTTCAATGATTTATGGATCGAACGCGATGCGATTTACCGTAAATTGTCCCACCTAACGATTGATAACAGCAAATCATTGGACCAGACTGTCAGCACCCTACAGAGTTTATTAATGACATAATTGCTTATGGCTAAGTTACTCTTAATCCATGGTCCAAATCTAAACAAGCTGGGAACCAGAGACACTGCTCATTACGGTTCGTTGACTCTGGCCGATATTGAACAGCTGGTTACCCGCGAAGCTGAAAAGTTGGGACATACTGTTATGACCTATCAGTCTAACCACGAAGGCGCCTTAATTGATTTCATTCAAGACGCCTCTGGCCAAGCCCAAGGGATCATTATTAATCCTGGCGCTCTCACCCAGTACAGCTACTCTTTGCATGATTGTTTGCTCGATTCCCGGTTGCCCTGTATTGAAGTTCATCTGTCCGATATTAATGCCCGGGAGCCGTGGCGGCAAGTGTCGGTCACTGCCGCGGCCTGTCTGGAGCAAATTAGCGGCCAAAAAGAGCGTGGATACGTCCGAGCCGTTTTAAGGCTCCACCAACATTTCTCTTCTCAAACCTAGTATGGATATTTCAGCAATTACAAAACTTCATATGGTCGTTGGCCATCCCTTGACCCACTCGTTGAGCCCGCTGCTCCATAATTATATTTATCGCAAGCTTGGTCTTGATGCCGTGATGTTGGCGTTTCCGCATCCGCAGGTCGAAGGAGTAGTCTCGGCCGCAAGAAGCTTGGGAGTACCACTGACTGCAGTGACGATTCCCCACAAGGAAACAGTTTCGGCATTAGTCGATGAAGTAGATGAGGTAGCAAAGGCTGTTGGTGCGGTTAATACTGTAATCAACCGGCAAGGCAGGTTGTATGGCTACAATACCGATGTTGTGGGGGTCAGCTACGCACTGCGGAGTGTATCGTTGGGAAAAAAAAATGTTTTGGTGGTGGGTGCGGGCGGGGCAGCCCGTGCGGTCGCTTATTTCCTACGCGAAAAAGACGCTAACATTTTTTATCTTAACCGCACCGCTGACAAAGCCCAGGTTCTGGCTGATAAGTTTGGCGGTACTGTTATAGATACGGCCGCCTTATCAACTACAACTTTTGATCTCGTTGTTAATACAACACCTATCGGCATGTATCCCCGGCACCAAGCCACTCCGCTGCCCGACTTTATCTTTAATTCCGACCAGACCGTCTTTGACATCGTCTACAACCCTCTTGAGACGATATTACTGCGTTCGGCAAGACAGCAGCGCGCCTCAATAATTTCCGGCCTAACTATGTTTATTGCCCAAGCCCTCGAACAGGTCCGTTTATTGTCCGGCCAAACCATGTCCTTTAAGCAAGCCGAGGATTATTTATTAACTAAAATTCAGAATAAGCAGTATGAACTACACGGTAATTAAAAAAATTCCTTCTCCGGAAGAAATCATTCAAGCCTTTCCCTTGTCGGAGCAGGGACATGAGCGCATTGCCCATGACCGCCAAGAAATCGAGGATATTCTTACCGGCCAAGACGACCGCCTGATGTGCATTGTCGGGCCGTGCTCGGCCTGGCCGTATGATGCCGTGTTGGAGTATGCTAAGCGCCTTAAGGTTTTGGATGAGCAGGTTAAAGATCGGCTCAAACTGGTCATGCGGGTCTATATCCAAAAACCCCGCACTGCCAAAGGCTGGACCGGCCCTATTAATCAGGTTGACCCATACCAGGAACCTGACATAACAGAAGGCATCAAATATTGCCGCAGCCTCATGATAAAAATCATTGACATGGGCCTGCCGATTGCCGATGATGCGGTATTTACTCATAACGCCAAAGGTTTTATTGAGTTGTTATCATGGTTGAGCATCGGCGCGCGCAGTGTCGAGGATCAGGAGCATCGCATTTTTGCTTCGGCTGTCGGGTACCCTACGGGAATGAAAAATTCCACCAGCGGTTCGATTCAAGCCGCGGTCAACGGTATTGTCGCCGCGCAACATCCCCACACCGCGGTATTTAATGGATTCCAAGTTCAAACCACCGGCAACCTCTTTGCCCACCTGATTTTGCGCGGCGGCGCCGACGGCCCAAACTACGGCCTCAAGCACCTGCTCCAAGCTCAAGCTTTGTTTGAAGACAATGTAATTAAAAACCCCGCGATTATCATTGACGCCAGCCACGATAATTGCTTGGTCAACGGCCAAAAGGACCATCGGGGGCAAGTTACTGTAGTCCGCGAGGTGATGGCCATGCTCCGCGAGCGTCCTGATCTGAAACGGTTGGTCAAAGGTTTGATGCTCGAGAGCTTTATTAAAGAAGGTAATCAGAAGGTTGACGAGTTGAGCTCTGAAACAATTGACCGCGGCGGCCTATCGATTACTGATCCTTGTTTAAGCTGGGAAGATACCGAATTGATTATTAAAGAAGTATTTCATGAGCTCAAAAACTGATAAGGTGCGCGTGCGGCTGCACAGGATAACACCTTCCTCATACGATATTGCCCTGCTCGGGAATGATAAAAGCTTGGCGGGCAAGATTAAGGCCTTGCGCCTGCCTGTAGGCCGCTACGTAATTATTACCGACTTAACAATTAAAAAATTGCACGGCCAAGCTTTAATTAAGCTACTGCGCAAAAGCGGCTTGGCCGTCTCGCTCATCGCCTTTCCTGGGGGAGAACAGTCTAAGAATCAAACCGTGAAAACGCGCATGGATGCCGAGCTGCTTCGCGCCCGCCATGGGCGCGATACTGCCATTATCGCATTGGGAGGAGGGGTGGTGGGGGACATGGCCGGATTTGTCGCCGCTACTTATATGCGGGGCATTCCCTATGTGCAAGTTCCGACTACTCTGCTGGGTATGCTGGATAGCTCCATTGGCGGCAAGACCGGGATTGATACCCCGTACGGCAAAAATATGATTGGCGCGTTTTGGCAGCCGCGCGCCGTATATATCGTTACGGACTATCTCAAAACCCTGCCCCGCGGCCAAATAATAAACGGCTTGGTCGAAGCGCTCAAGATGTTCTTAACCCATCAACCGAAGGCGCTAGATCTGATAGCTCAATCTATCCGGCACGAACATAAGAGCCAACGTATATTAAAGCGGATTATTAAGCGGGCCGTGAGCATTAAAGCGTCTGTTATTAGCAAGGATGAGCGTGAGGCAGGCCCGCGCGCGTTATTAAATTTCGGCCATACCATTGGCCATGCGCTGGAACGTCTTAGTAACTACAGTTTGGCGCATGGTTACGCCACGGGGCTGGGCATCTTGGTTGAATCGCGGATGTCCTTCGAGATGGGTTTATTGAAGCCGGCAGATTATAAAAATATTGAAAGCTTAGTCGCAAGTTTAGGCATTGATTCAAAAATTATCCGTAAATATTCAGCGGCCGCTATTATCAATGCCACCTGCCACGATAAAAAGACTCTCAAAGGCCAGGTCAGGTATATCTTGTTAGATAAGCCGGGGCAAGCCCATCAAAATAAAAGTTCGTGGGCCCATAAAGTGCCCGACAGCGTAATTGCGCGGGCATTAAAATATTTCTATTAAATATCACTGACATGCCGGGAAATTCATTTGGACAACTTTTTCGGATCACGACTTGCGGGGAATCGCACGGCGGCGCCGTAGGGGTTATTATCGACGGCTGCCCGCCTGGTTTGGAATTGTCGGAGGCCGATATTCAAGCCGACTTGGACCGGAGAAAGCCGGGCCAGAGTGCTATTACCACGCCCCGCAAGGAAGCAGATACTATCCATATCTTATCCGGCGTCAGTGATGGCGCAACTACCGGCACGCCGATTTTACTGCTGGCCTACAATAAAGATGCGCGGCTGGAAGATTACGCCGCATTGAGAAATCTCTACCGTCCCTCCCACGCCGATTTTACCTATGAAGCCAAGTATGGCATCCGGGACTGGCGGGGGAGCGGCCGCGCTTCAGCGCGCGAGACGCTAGCCCGGGTGGCCGCGGGTGCAGTGGCGAAAAAATTCTTGCGGGAAAAGCTTGGCGTTATAATTTTTAGCTACGTCGAACAGGTTGGGGATATTACAGCCTCGCTAGATATGGAAGGGGTAACCAGGGAAGATATCGACAAAAATATTGTTCGCTGTCCTGATCCGGCCGTGGCCGAGCAAATGATCAGCCTCATTGAGAAAGTGAAGAATGAAGGAGATTCTATTGGCGGGGTGATTAAAGGAGTTATCCGCAATGTTCCGGCCGGGCTGGGAGAACCGGTCTTCGATAAGTTACCCGCTGATTTAGGCAAAGCGATGTTGAGCATCAATGCGGTCAAAGGTTTTGAAATCGGTTCAGGGTTTGCTGGAGTGAAGCTGCGCGGGAGTCAGCATAATGATTCTTTTTATGTTGATGATTCCGGGCGGGTGCGCACGGCAACCAATTATGCCGGCGGGACTTTGGGAGGAATTTCTAACGGCGAAACTATTTATTTCCGGGTGGCATTCAAACCCGTGGCAACAATATCGAAGCAGCAAGGCACAGTTAATCATAAGCGCGAAGCCGTAACAATGCAGGCTGCGGGTCGCCATGACCCATGCGTTTTGCCCCGCGCCGTGCCCATTGTTGATGCTATGTCCGCCCTAGTGATTATGGATCATTATCTCCGACATAAAGCGCAAAATGGCTGATCAATCCACAATCCAATTGGCTGTAGCTGGTGATGCTGGGTCGTTCTCTGAACAGGCTGGCATGCTCTATTCCGAGCAACAGGGAGTAGAATCTCACATTATCTATGCCACTGATATGGAGGGCGTATTCAGCAGGCTTGATTCCGGGGAAGCCAATCTGGGAATTTTTCCCGTGGTTAATTCGCAAGGCGGACTTGTGCTCCCGGCTTTTACCGCTATGGGCAAACATGTCTTTACTTTGCTTGATCAGTTACCCATGGAGGTCAGGCAGTGTTTGTTAGTGTTGCCGGGTACCAGCGCTTCGGCCATAACTCAAGTGGTTTCCCACGGTCAAGCCCTAATCCAATGCCAGCGCTATCTGACAACAGAATTTCCAGGCATACCTTTAGTTGAATGGGATGATACAGCCAAAGCTGCCCACGATTTAGCCCGCCATACCTTGTCTGAAACCACTGCCGTCATTGCGCCCATGCGCAGCGCCAAACTTTATGGATTGGCTGTGCTCAAAGAAGACATTCAGGATATGCATCCAAACATTACAACCTTTATTATCGTTAAGAAAAAATAATGAATTCAGAGTTTACTTTCGGCATTATCGGCTATGGTCGCTTCGGCCAGCTTTGGGCCAAGTCGTTGGCCCCGTTTGGCCGGGTGTTAGTGCATGACCGACAAGCTGTTTTATCGAATCAAAAAAATGTAACCAAGGTGTCGCTGGAACGAGTTACGCAAACCGACATGCTATTTTTGTTGGTACCCATTTCGGAATTTGCTGATTGTTGCCAAGCTGTTTCCCCTTTGGTCCCGCTAGAAACAATAGTCATCGATGCCTGCTCGGTTAAGGCCTACCCGGCTAAGATTATGCAATCTGTCTTTCCGGCCAGCCAGCCGCTTATTGCTACGCATCCGCTTTTTGGACCAGATTCCGTGAAGCAGGGCAGTCTCGCAGGCAAGAAAATCGTGGTATCACCGCTGCAGGTTTCCGCCAGACAGCTTAATCAATTTGAATCCTTGCTGCGTGGCTTATCATTGGAAATAATCCATGCCACCCCGGATGACCATGATCGCCAGATGGCTCGTTCCCAGGCCCTGGTACATTTTATCGGTAGAGGCTTGGAAGGCTTGCATTTGCAGAAGCAAATTATTGCCACCCCGGATTATGAATCTTTGCTGAACATGGAGAGCATGGTTACTAATGATACTTGGCAGCTGTTTTTAGACATGCAGCGCTATAATCCTTATACTCAAGAAGTGCGACAGAAGCTTTTAAGGCGCCTGCAGGAAATTGAGAGGGAATTAGTATGAACAGCAAAATTCCCAACCTAAGGGAAAAAATCGCGCAGCTTGATTGGGTAATCATAAAGAAATTAGCGGAGCGTGCCAGGCTGGCCCAACGTCTGGGCTCCTTGAAGCGCGATCAAAAATTACCGGTTACCGATGTCCGGCGCGAACAAGAACTTAAAATGCTGCACCAGCGCTGGGCCTTGCAATTGGGTCTTGACCCCCGCAGTGTGAAAAATATCTTTGGCCTGATTATTGACGATGCCAAAAAAGCACAGAAACGCTTATGAAATTTGACCCCGTAGTAATCATTGCCGCTTCGGCTACCGTAGCTATGAATAGTCTGGCGTTGCAAAAGAAGGCTGCAGGAGAGCGTGTTTACAACCTTAGCGCCGGTGAGGCCATCTTGCCTCCCGACGAGCTAATTATTGCCGCGGCCGACGAAGCGGTCCGCGCCGGTAAGACGCTGTATCCACCCGTTGCCGGTATTCCTGAATTGCGGCAATCTATGGCAAAGTGGATGAATGAGTCGTACCAAACCCAGTATACTGCTGAACAAGTCTTGGTGACCTGCGGCGGCAAATTTGGTATTTATGCCTTCTGCCAAGCTTTCATCCAAAAGGGCGATGAGGTAATTCTCATCGCGCCTTATTGGACTTCGTACCCTGATATAGTCCGCATTTATGGCGGCAGTCCTGTTATTGTTAATACTAAAGAAGAAGATAAATGGCAGGTTGATCCCGCAGAGTTGGAAAACGCTTTTACCAAGAAAACCAAGATGATCATACTGAACAATGCCGCCAACCCCACGGGTGTTTTCTATCATCGGGAGGCCTTGAGGCAAATTTTGGACCTGGCCCAGCGCCATAATGTCTTGGTCATGTCAGATGAAGTCTACAGCGGATTGGTATACGATGGCCGGGAATTTGTTTCTTGCGCTTCGTTCCCCGAGTATCGGGACCGGACTATAGTCATCCAAAGCTGCTCCAAGCATTTTGCCATGACCGGATGGCGGGTCGGTTTTGTACTTGCCCCGGAGCCGGTCATTAAAATATTGGCCATGCTTCAGGGCCAAAGTACCAGCGGCACTTCCTCAATCAGCCAATGGGCCGCGCTTGCCGCGGTAGATAATGCCGCGGCTATAATTCCCAAGGCGCGGGCGGCTATGCAAAAGCGCCGCGATGCTCTCATTGCAGCCTGTCGAACTCACCTGGGAATGACTGTGGATGCTCCAGCGTCCGCGCTTTATTTGTTTATTGCTTTGAAGCAATTAGGCTCTGCCCAAACTAACTCCGTAAAATTTTGCGAAGAATTGTTAGATAAAGCTAATATTGCCACTGTGCCGGGCAGCGCTTTTGGCCAGGAAGGTTATATCCGCCTGTCGTTCGGCGTTCCCGAGGCTGAACTCACAGAAGCCGCGCAGGCGCTAGGGCAGTTTATTAAAAAATAACTTTAAATAAGGTATGCTGTTTGTAAATACGGCTGGTACGACGGGCCAGAAAGTCGTGCTTCAACACATCGACCCGCCCTGCGAGGCCAAAAAGAAACTGGATGAGCTAAGGGGTAAACAATAAAGAAATAATGGGTAATTTTTAAGAGGACTTTTGAAGATAAAAGTGATCTAAAATTAATAAGCTGGCACTAGGCCGGGATCTATACAAATTTATAAAATCTGCTAAAATACTTGTATAAAAGGTTATTAATACCTTGAAAGGAATTTAATATATGGTAGTGCCTAGACGCGAGCTTTCACCAATGGATACAGGGGTGGTTAATTACAAAAAGTTCATGACCCGTATTGCCGGATTGGATAGCAGTGTGATGCAGGAATGGATTGATAACAATCTGGAAGCGGCAAGACAACTAGAGTTTGCCTACGATAGAACCGAGCTGGAACGGGTGTTTATAAATAATGTAGCGGGAGTGTTGCCGGCCGATGGCGCGATTACCCAAGAGCAGCTTAACGGAGCTATAACTCAAGTCAAAGCCGACCTTGATCAGCGCCTTGATTCGTTTGAGGTTCCAAGGGTAGACAAACTAGCGGCTTAAAGTCTAATGATAATGAGCCTGGCTGAAGGAAGAGAGGTTAACGACTCGGATTTTAAGGAAGGTTTAACCCAGGAAGATTTGCAGGATGAAGCCGAACAAATTGTCTTCACATAGGGAGGCAGGTCCGGAGCGCATATATCTTCCGGATTCCACCCGCATAGATTTTAGTATTAGTAATCCTCAAACCCGCGAACCAGGGTATTGGATGTCCTACGAACAACCTCCACCCGTCCGCGGCCGCGATTCTCGGTATTACTGGAAAAATCCATTGCCCATTTTAAGCAAACGACCGTACGGTTAGAGTAGAATCATTGCTGAAGTGAAATGTAAATACGGCCCGCTGGCCGGTAATCTGGTTATTTTTGATCCACCTCGGTCAGATGGGCGGGTGCTACTTTCTGGTGAGCCCGGCAGGAATCGAACCTGCGGCCTAGAGATTAGAAGTCTCTCGCTCTATCCAACTGAGCTACGGGCTCGCGGTGCATGCATTATACGAAATTCCCTTGCTTTGGGCAACGCCTTGTGTATATGGAGTAATTCTTTTATTCTATATATCCATTCATAAATAATTTTTGCGATGAATCGAGGTTTTTGGGATAATTTGCCGCGGCCGTTTTTTGCGCTCGCGCCCCTGTACGATGTGACTGACGTTGCGTTCCGCCGGATCGTGCTTCAGTGCGGCCGGCCCGATGTTTTCTTTACGGAATTTGTTTCGGCCGATGGCCTTGCCAGCGCTGGCCGCGACCGACTTATGCATCACCTTAGATACGATGCTGCGGAAAAGCCGATTGCCGCTCAAATATTTGGCGCCAACCCGGAAAAGTATTATGAAGCGGCTAAGCTTCTCGCTCGCCTGGGATTTGACGGCGTAGATATTAATATGGGTTGCCCGGACAAAAGCATGATGAAAAACGGTTCCTGCGCGGCCTTATTCAAGACCCCGCATCTAGCCCAAGAAATAGTCCAGGCAACCAAGGATGGCGCCGGAACTTTGCCAATATCAATTAAAATCAGGATCGGCGATACAAAAGTCGATTGGCAAGATTGGATCGCAGCTCTCCTCGAAACCAGACCTGCCGCGTTATCGATTCATCTGCGAAGCAGAAAAGAAATGTCTAAAGTGCCGGCGCACTGGGAGGTCATGCCGGAAATCATTAAATTTATACAAGAGAAGACCGCGCCGGACAGCAGGCCGTTTGTCATTGGCAACGGCGATGTCATAACCCGCAAAGAAGGAAAAGAAAAAGCAGCCGCTACGGGCTGCGATGGCATTATGATCGGCCGGGGGGTTTTCAGTAATCCGTGGGTGTTTATCGAAGACGAGCCGGGCGACCATGCTTTGTCCGAAAAATTCGCGTTGCTAATTCAGCATGCTAAATTATTTGAAAAGGAATTTTCTGGCATCAAACCATTTGAAATACTGAAACGCTTTTTCAAAATATATATCACCGGCTTCGACGGCGCAGCCGAGCTGCGGGAAAAACTCTATCGTGCCGCTACTGCCGCGGAACTTGAAGCGATTTTATCTCAAAGCTTCTAAAACAAACTGGTGATCCCGGCAGGAGTCGAACCTGCGACCTCAAGCTCCGCAAGCTTGCGCTCTATCCAACTGAGCTACGGGACCATGTTGAACTATAAAATTTTATCACACGGACTGAAATTTTTCAATGCGGGCAATCCCTTAAACCTTTAAAAATACGAGCAAATCTGTTAAAATTGAGACAGTGAATCTTATAAACTATGGTCAAATTTAATCCAAAACGGCTTTTAGCGGGACTGGGCAGTATATACCAGGAGTTTTCCCATAAATTGCTCCTATTGAAAAAGAAACAAAATGATATTGTTAACGATTACATGCGAGAGTTAGACAGAGAGAAGGTTAAACAAATTCGTAAAAATTTGGGTCGTAATGAACAATTTAGCTAACCGCCAGGGCACTATCGGTTATGAAGTCCCCCCTCCTTTACTGGAAGGGATTGAGTCTGTGTCGGCGGAGGACAGAGAACTGTCGAAGCCGGACGTTAAGTTGGAAAGCACAGACTTTACTGACGTTATAGATAGAGAGATAAGCGAGATGCAAGCCGAGGTGGCGGGACGAATTGAGCGCGTGAACAGAGCGAGCGGACTTAGCGCTGAACAGGTCCAGGCAATCTGGAACAAGCTAAGAGTCAACGAGCGTTTAAAAGGTGTGGCCCAAGAAGCGGCGCGCACAGGACGGGAATATAAGTATAGATTATACAGTTTTTTGGCTGAAAAGACAGGCAGCCACAGTTTTATTTATGAAGCTCAGCGCATCCGTTATGGTATGGTTAGAGAGAGCGTTCAGGAATTGGCAAAAACAAATTTAGCCGGCGCGGTAGAATTGTTTGAAGGCGAAAGGAGTCGCGATGAAAGCTTTTACCTTAATTGGTTAACCAACAGCCGGTTGGAGGATTTTCTTAAAAACAGAGCTAGAGAACAGGTCAAACAACTCGGCCAATCGGGAATTAGGGCGCAACTAGAGTTTTATGATAGCCTTCCCCAAGGAGCCGCGGCCAAGGAAACAGCGGCTCACGACATAGCTATAGATTGTGTTGATCAGATTAAAGGCGATGAAGCTAAGTTAGAATCATTGAAGTTTCAGCTTGCGTCTTATTCCGAGATTATTTATTTAATTTGGGATCGGGGGGCCTGGGATTGGCATGCTAAGCAAATTTATCCCCGCGAAGTGTCTGCTGACTTACTCAAAGGTGCTGTAGCCTCTGGCAATTCAAAAGCTGTTGATGCTTATTCCGTTGATCTCTTGCGTTACGCCCGCCACAACGATAATAGATTGGCTCAAGACTCGGAACTGCAAGCGCTAGTTTTCAGCCATTTGTATAAAAATAAGCGATACGGTGATATTGCTGATCACATTTCCCGTTTGCAGCAACCGTTTCGAGAGCTTTCCGAAGACGAACGACAGGGGATAGTTAAGGATCTTTACGCCAACGCTCCCGATAAACTTTATGAATTGAAGGATGAGGTTTCGCTCAGCCAAACCGAGGAAAATGCCATTGTTAACGCTTGGAGAGAGCAAAAAAAGTATGATTATCTTTTGGATCCGGAAAAAATTCAAGGGCTTAATATAGGAGTATCTCTTCGGCAGGAAGCACTCGCGCACTACGTAAATGAAAAGCCCACTGAACTTTTGTCGGAACCATTGATCAAATATAATTTAGAACTGAGTTCGGAGCAGCAGCACAGGGTATTAGAAAGCATTTTAGCTTTTAAGAAAACGGATGATTATCGGTTTAACTACACTTACTGTCCTCTGCTTTTAAAATATGAATCGATCAATATCTTGGGTATTGACCAGCAGACAGTCAGGGAATTGCTGGAGGTATTTCAAACGACCCGGAGTTTGGAAGGACGCGAGTTTTTTGAATATTATCAAAAACATATTTATGACGACTCCAATGATGACCAGCGAAAGCTGTTTGCGCTTCGCGCTCTGCAAAAAACCCCGTGTCATAAGATGGTGCGCGCCTTGCTTATGGAGCAAGTCTATTCTGATCCCGACCGGGTGCTGGGTAGTTTGGAAAGATTTCGGGATGATCATGTAATTTCGTATGGCTCGAAACAAATACAGTATTTTCACAGCGACAAAGTCTTCAGTCAAGTGGCGGCCCATGGCTTCGCCGCAAAATATTTACTAAAGTTAGCGGCTCAGCCCCCGCATTTATTGGAAGACCCCCAATTGGCCGAATTTATCGTTGAGCATCATAATTCCTTCCAAGGCTGGGAAAATTTGAGCGGCATGATGGAGCAGCTCCAGCGCTTTCCCAAAGAAAATTTAACGACCAATGTACTTAACGCTTTACTTAATTACCCCGATCAGCTGGAGGTTATAGAGCGGTGCTTGACCGAAGTGCCAGCATTAAATAACTCCTCCGCTTTGCAGACATTATGCAGTAATCCGGACCAGATCGATCTGATGCTTAGCTTCATGAAGCGTCATCTGGAATTACTGACTGACAGTCAACTACCGAATATAATTCGTGAAGTAGCCAAACGGCCGGAGCATGCTGAGAAGATTTTGTATATTAGCGCAAAAGCGCCTGAGCTTCTGAATCGGTACGATCACGAGCCCTCACTTGAACTCTTGTTGGAACATTATGAATCTCTGAAACCAGCCTTAGATTCTTATCAAGAGCTGAGACTTACTCTTAATAATGAGGATTTAAGACACAGCGGTTTCTTTTCGTCTCAATGTCTGAACTATTTATTGAAACATCCAGACCAGCTCAGTGTGTATATTGATGTCTTCAAAACCTTTTCCGAGCCCAAGTGGAATAATTATATTCCTGATCATATTGAAGAGGTAATTTCTCATCCCGAAGCCTGGGACGTGCTGAAAGAAATTGAACAGAAAAACTTTGATTTGGTTCACGGTTCGCGGATACATTACTTTTTGGAAGAGCCTCGACTTAGAGCGCTCTTAGACTTAGCTGGTGCAGGCAAAAGGTTTGCCTTTGACAGCACTGTTTTGTACAGGCTAACGCGGCAACCTGATAACATACCTGGGTATGTGTCTTTGGTGCGCGCGCTGCCAGACGATTTTCCAGAGCACGTCTTGTCTTGGCATTTTGAGCAGATGCTGGTAGATAGGCGAGTGGTGGAGCAATTATTGGAATTGAATGCCAAGGCCCGATTTTTGTGTGACGGATACAGTAATGACAACAGAATTCTGTTTTTAAACAGTTATGACACGCTGAAGCCTTTATTAGACCTGGAGGTGCCCAAACGGGAACTGTTATTTGACTATAGAGCGCTGGAGTACTTATCTCAAAATCCCGAACAGATAAATGAATATGCCAGCCTGCTGAATCAGTTTAGCAAAGATGTATCACCCCAAGCCCTCATTCAATTTTTGGATAAAATATTAACCGACAATAATTTGCGCGAGTCAGTAGTGTCTTTGGCAAAAAAATCGCCTGATCTTTTAAGGACCGGCGGTGTCGTTTTTAAACTTTATATAGAAAATCCCGCACTTTTTAGCCCTATTATCAATTCCAGTGAGCGCATCCAAAAGTTTTTGGTGAATCGCGAAATTTTTTGGCACCTGGTCGAACATCCCGACCAAGTCGACGCTTGCATCAGCTTAGCTGGTAAACTACCTGATAATTTTCCCGTACATCTATTTACAGAAAATATAGGTAAGTGGCTCACTATCCCAGAACAAAAGCGCACTGATTATTTGGATATTTTTCTAAAAATAGACAATTCTCCTTCTCAGGAAGTCCAGCGCCTGAAAGATGCCCTGCTTCATCAATTAATGGAAATTGACAACCCAGTAACGACCTATAATAAGATCGAGAGTATATTTATAAAAAACAATTTGCCCACCTTGGGCAAGGTCTTTAAGGTTTTTGACGTTCTTTATCCAAGCGCAGTTTTCCAGGGCCAGCTAAATTATTCTTCGAGTCCCGTGCTCAACCAGGCTACCCCGCGCCGCAGGACGCACATTATTTACCGAGACTTGCTTAAAATCCATATTGAATCGGCCAACCGTTCTTTGCGGCAGTATATGGAAGTCCTGCAGGATGGCCAGAGCATACTTCAAGAAGCCGAACATAGTGGTATCTCACAATTAAATGAACTTCAACAAAGAAAACTAAAATACTTTTTCAATAAGCTCGATACCCTCTTAATAAATTCTTCCTTGAATTTAAATACCGAGCATATGATGCCGGGCGACAGTTCTTTGGAGGAAAGATACGAAAATCTTAGGACGAGCTTGCTGGTCCGGCCGAATCAAACCATAGCCGCCCGCCTGGCAGAAATGTTTATTAAACCGGCCGGATTTGAGAGTTTTGATCAAGTCTTGCAGGAAATGAAAACAGCAAGGCAACAAGCCCAGGCCCGAGGTTTTGAACTAGCTGCTCAGGCTGAAGATGGCAATTTGAAAATAAACACTGGTGATCTGCTAAAGGGCACAAAGCTGGGTGAGGATAGTGATAGCGGTGCTAGGGGCCAGGAGATGCTGTTCATCAGCAATATCCTTGAAAATGGTTCGGTCGCAAAAGAGTTTTTGGGTGCAGATGCTGGATCCGATCAGACACCCTTTGATACTGATGTTAGCAGGGTTAACGAGGAAGATGCCGCCGGAGGCTTTAAAAATGCTATAGATAATTCTATGGCCACGGGCTATGGATCCTTACTTTTTTGCCTAAAAGATAGAGGGCAATTTCAATTCACTGCCCGCGATATAAAAAACAAGCCCAGCGAAGATAAATGGGAGCTCTTTACCATCAACAGTAACCGGCATTATGGAATTCGTACCGGTTTCCCGGCCACCGAAATAGATTTTATGATAGCCAAACCAGAATTGCTTAATGAACCAAAAACCATGGAAAATCTTTACTTCCAAATTGCGCAAAATGGCTACTATATTCCCGTAACAGACATAGCCGGTAAAATTGTCTTTACGCCGCAGATATATAATGACTATCGCCGTTCCTTTCAAGGATTGGATAGATTTTACGGAGATCCATTCGACTACCAGCCTACCCAACCTGACGATGTGGTTTACCAACAGGTTTCAGAATTGGTTAAGAATGTGAGAGAATACCAGGATAAAGTAGAAGTCTTATCCCAACAGATTTCAGGTACCGTAAGCCAAGTGTTATCAGGGTCGGACATACATCTTAAGGATAAATTGGATCCCAGCATTATCGGCGCGGAGTTGTTAGATACCGGTTCTACCGGCCGAAGGACTAACTTGTCCGGTGATTACGATTTTGATTTGAGCTTGAAATTAGATACCGGGGATTTTAGCAAAGCTTCGGAAATAGCTGATAAGTTTAAAAGTGCTTTTAAAGCCACCAGCTCGGATTTTTATTCCGAAGGAGATGAGTATAGTCAGCTTAGATTAAAGGGAGTGACGGAAATTCAAGGAATGCCGTTGGAAAAACCCACCGACATAGATATTGGGTTTGCCAAAAAGTCGGAATTAGTTGTGTACGCGTCTCACGATGCAGTCAAGGAAAAACTCGAGTGGATAGAAAGAAATCTGGGACCGGAAGCTTATGAACAAACTATCGCGAATATATTGTTGGCGAAACAAGTATTAAAGGCCGGTTCGGCTTACAAAAAACTCGACCACGGAGGTTTCGGCGGGATCGGTACCGAAAATTGGATTTTGGCTAACGGTGGCAATATGCTGGAAGCTTTTAAAACTTTCCGCGAGGCCGCTTACGAAAATGGTGAGCGAGTGAGTTTAGACACATTCAGGAAGCGCTATAAAATTCTTGACCCTGGCTTTAATATCAAATTTAAAGGCCACGATAATTATATCGGGATTTTAAAACCAGAGGGTTATGAGGCAATGCTCAATACTATTGAGTTGTATTTAGCGGTCCCGGCCAGTTCCCAAACGGATTGATGTACTGAATCGGCACGTCGGTGCTGGTGACCCGGTTGTGCCAGTCCGTGGCCTGGACAGTGATGGTGTGGAAACCGTATTGAGCCAGGCCTTGAATGATGAAACGATACGGCGGGCTGGTGATAGTGCGGATGTACTGGCCGTCAACGTAAAGATCGACTTTTTGGACGCCGGCCGAAGAAGTTATGGCGGCGCGCACGGTCAGCGGCAAATCCACAATGGGCGCGCCGGCCTGCGGTTCAAGAATGGTAATTTTTGGCCGCTCTATCGTAGCGGTATTATTTTGGCTGGTATTCTTGGATGCCGCAGAATTAGCTACTGGCTTGGGTTTGGATGGCGGGGGAGGCGGGACTTTGGGAATAGCATAATCGGCGAAAATTTCCGGATTGTTTTTGAAGATGTATTTGCTGCGAATTGCCACAGGTAGATCTTTTAATTTTATTTCAGTGATACCCGGCGGCCGTTGGAATTCCTTCACCGGCTTATCTTTCAGGGCCTGCACCATGAATTCATGCCAGATGGGCGCGGCCACGAAGACGCCATCGGAGCCGGGAAATAAAAGCGTGCCGTCGTTGTTGCCCGCCCAGACTCCGGCTGCCAGTTGCGGCGTGAAGCCAACAGCCCAGGCATCTTTCCAGTTTTGGGTGGTGCCGGTTTTGGCGGCCACGGGGCGGGGGTTTTTTCCGGGCGTGCCATCGTCCAGCACCAGCGGCGTTTTATCGCCGAAAATAAAGATGCGGGCTTTGTTGTCGCTCAAAATATTAGTGAGTTCATAAATTGCCTGCGGGTCGGCAACCTGGTCGCGCCGCGGGCGGTACTGCTCCAAAATTTTTCCGTCCTTATTTTCAATTTTTAAGATGGGCGTCGCGCTGCCGTTGGTTCCGTTATTTTCGCCGCCGTTGGCCAGCACGGAAAAAGCGGTTGCGTGATCAACCAAACGGATTTCGCAGCCGCCGAGCACCAGCGAGAGTCCGCAGTTGGCCAGCGGCGAGGTGATGCCGAGGTCGCGCGCCGTCTTGATGGCGCTATCCACGCCGACCCGGGCCAAGGTCTGTACCGCGGGAATGTTGAGTGAGCCGGCCAAGGCCTGGCGCATGGACACGCGCCCGCGCGCGCCACCGTCGTAGTCGCGCGGGCGATAGCCGTCGCCGAACGTCGTGGGTACGTCGTTGAGTAGGGAAGCGGGCGCGTAGCCGAACTCTTTGGCGAAAGCCGTCAGATACACATAGGGCTTGAAGCTGCTGCCGGGCTGGCGCTGGGCAATGGCCAAATTCACGTCTGGTTCGAAGTAGCAATTCTTTCCCGGCGAACAGTTTTTAGGCTCCACATCGCCAAAATAATTTTTGCCGCCAACCATGGCCAATATTTGTTGGGTTTTGGGGTCAACCGCCACTAGCGCGGCATTGTGGGCGCCGTAGCGGGTGGCGGTTTTGGCCACGCCGTCGCGCACCACATTTTCCGCCAAAGTTTGCAGACCAGGGTCGAGCGTGGTGTAGACTTTTAGCCCGCCTTCGCGCAAAGCGGCGTGCCCATATTTGGCCGCGAGGTAATTTTGGACCCAAAAAACAAAGTGCGGCGCGCGCAGAGTGACCTTAGACGGCTGAAAAGTCACGTTCGCATTTTTCGCGCCGTCGTATTGAAGCTGCGTGATGTAGCCCTGCTCGCGCATGAGCATCAGCACATAATTTTTCCTTTCATCTAAAGTGGCGCGATTGGATCCCAGCGGATTGTACAGACTCGGGGCCTGGGGCAGGGCTGCCAGGTAGGCACTCTCGGCGAGATTCAATTCCTTGGCTGGCTTGCCGAAATAAGTTTGGCTCGCTGCTTCCACGCCGTAGGCGTTGCGGCCGTAAGGAATGGTGTTGAGATAGAGGTCGAGTATTTCATCTTTGCTGTAACGCGATTCGAGTTTTTGCGCCAGCACCGCTTCCAGGGCTTTGCGCTGGAACGTTCGTTGAGAAGTCAATAAGGCATTTTTGATGAACTGCTGGGTGATGGTACTGGCGCCCTCCCTGATTTCTCCGGTGGTGGAGTTGATCCAGGCCGCGCGCACCAAACCGGGAACTGACAGCGCGCCGTGCTGATAGAAATTTTTATCTTCGATGGATATTGTCGCGTGCTTTAAAGTTTCAGGGATATCCCCAAAGGAGATGGGTGTGCGTTTGGCCTCGCCATAGACTTCGTAGAGCAGGCCGCCGTTGCGGTCATAAATTTTGGTTGACGCCGGCGTGCCGGCTTTGAGCAAAGTTGTGACGTCGGGAACGATAAAGTAATAATAGATTAGCGCGAGTGCAACGCCGCCGCCGACAACCGCGAGCACGGTATAGAGGAAGCCGAAAAAAATCGACCTAATAAATCTTAAAAGAGGATGACGATGCCGTTTTCTGTTTATGTCATGCATACATATTCGATTATTATAGTGTAATGGTTTTTAGGGTATTTCGCGACTTTTTCGGCCTATGTTCAGAGCCCACTTGACAAAATTTTGACAGGGGTATAAACCATAGGTGAAAGGTCGCATGTTGAAAAAACAATAAAATTAAGCCAAATTTCGGCAGCACGCCTGGTGGCGGAAATCCTAAACCGGAGCGCCGGGGAGGTGAAAGCGCTATGCAAAATCTTTACATGTATATGTGCGACACCTGCGGACACGCGCAATCCGTTTCGGGCTTGTGTCCCAATTGCGAGACTCCTTTGACAATCTATACAAAGGAAACCCAACGGGAATACCAGCGCGACAAAATGGTTGAAGAGGGCATGCGCTTAAAGAGCGCATGGCGGTGGTCTTTATAAAACCATTAATGAAATTAAACGACCAATGAATAGTTCGTCTGATCAGTAAGCGCCTGCATCGAATAAAAAAAAGATGCAGGCGCTTTACTTTTGGTGAATTTAGAACGATATAGTCTGGCCTGCGCGGCGGCGGATTCCTGCTTTACTTTTTATTATGAAACTTCCGATGAATTTCGCGCAGGCCCTGGTTGGTGACGTGGGTGTAAATTTGCGTCGTGGTGATGGAGGCGTGGCCGAGGAGCGACTGGACGCTGCGGATGTCGGCGCCGTTCCGCAGCAGGTCGGTGGCGTAAGAATGTCGGAAGGTATGCGGGCTGACCTTGCGCATGATGCCGGCAATGAGCGCGTATTTTTTTATCATGCGCTGGACGCTGCGCGGCGTGAGCCCCGCGCCTTTTTTTGCGTCTTGTGCCTCTATTTGTTTGGTCACGTTTTGCCCGACAGTCGTGTGGTTTACAAACAGGAAAGGATTATTATCGCTCCGTTTTTTTAGATACAGTGCAAGAGCGGCAATGGCGTCGGGGGAGAGAAAGACCAGGCGGAGTTTATCGCCTTTGCCGCGTACCGTGCATTCACCGCGCTTAAGATTAATTGTGGTGCGGCGGATTTGGGTTAGTTCGGAGATACGCACGCCGCTAGAAAATAACGTCAACAAAATGGCGTGGTCGCGCAAGCGGAGCAATTCGTTTTTTTCCCGCTTGGCCGCATCCAGCATCCGTTCTATTTCGCTGACTTCCAGCACGCTGACTTCGCGGCTGGGGGTTTTGGGCAGTTCAATTTTCTCCGGCGCCAGCGTGGCCATGTCGCGTTTTATCAAATATTTCAAAAAGGAGCGCAAGGCAATAACGTGATAACTCTGGGTGAGTAATTTGAGATTGTGCCCATGCCCATCCTGCATGCGATTTAGGTAGAGGCGAAATGACCTCACTAAATCAAGAGTGATTTTTTCCGGCTTGGTCACGCCGTTGCGTTCGGCGAACCCCACAAAGCGGCGCAGATAGTGGGCGTATCCTTCGATAGTTTTCTGGCTGCGATTTTTTTCAACCTCGCAGTATTCGAGGAAGTCGTTGAAGTATTTCTGTAGCGCAGATTTGTTGGAGGGTTGGTTTTTTTGATTTTGGGTTTCCATAGGTTTTGTTGTGCCACGCTGACGCTTCTGCCTGTGCTGCTGCCGGCGTCGCCCAATATCTTGCTCTGACGGCATTATAGCTAAATGGCCAATTTTTGGCTAACATGACAGTTATGCGTTTATTATTGATTTCACCGAAAGATGCTTATGCCACACGGCGACTGAAGGAGGAAGGCCGCGCGGCCGGCGTGGCCGTGACAGCCATGGACATTCGCGAATTGGCCGCGGCAAATTATAAGGTAGATATCGGGGCGTTTGATGCCCTGTTCGTGCGGCAAGGCTATGTTGAAACAGGCCACAAAATGGGGTCGCTGAAATTGCGCCCAATTGTGGATTTGGCCCGCAGTTTTTCTGATGCTGGAAAGGTGGTTATTGACAGCGCCCTGGCCAAAAACGGGCTTGGCAAAGGCAAATTAGAGGTCTACCGGGCCTTGGAGCAGGCCGGCGTGCCTGTGCCACGAACCGAGGTGTTGGCGGAGATAGATGCGGCGGGGGGTGCGGCCTCCGGTGGGGCGGGAGCCGGGCGTCTGGTTGGCATCGGTGGCGTGGGCGGCACTGCCGAAGGCGCGGCCGGGCGCGCATTTAGCGCCGCGGGCGGCAGCCCGAGGGGCGGCCCTAGCGGCAGCGATGGCCGTTCTGGCGGCCGCGGGTCCAAGGGCCGCGCCTCAATAAAATATCCCAAAGTTCTAAAGTGGAATTTTGGCTTTGGCGCCCAGCATGTGTACTATGTGGATTCAGCCGCGCGTTTGGCCGAAATTGCGGCGCGCTATCTGGCCGAGGAGATCCTGGTGCAGGAGTTTATTCGTGCGCCGCGCGAGTACAAGTTTATCGTGGTTGGGTACAAGGCGTTGCCCGTGGCCGTGCGCTATGGCATCAATCCCGAAAAGCATGTGCCGGACTTAAAAGACTTTGAGGTGATACAGACGGCGCGGGTGCCGGAGCTGACCAAGTTCATGGAGCGCGCCGCGCGCGCCACCGAGCGCGAACTGTGCAAGATTGATGTGCTGGAAGTCCCGGCGACGGGCGGTTCCAACGGCGCGCCTGGTTCCAGCACCGTGCATGGAGAAAATACCGACGCGCCAGGCCGCTTCTATGTTTTGGAAGTCAACCGCTGGCCCGGCCTCAAGCCGTTCGAGGAGGCCAGCGGGTTCAATGTGGCCCGGGAGTTTGTGGAGTATTTGCGGGGCTTGGTGGGATGAAAAAGTGCTATAATGGCAGGGTTCTAATCCTGTTTGGGCAGCCAAAATAGTTACTAAATTAGTTATGGACAAAAAACAAGTAGCTTTAGATTTTATAAAGAAACACCTTATAGGAGTGTTAGCGACCACGAGTCTTGAAAATAAACCTGAAGCCGCAGTTATTGAATTTGGGGAAACGGATGAGTTTGAGTTGGTTTTTGATACCTCGACAACTTACCGCAAATATAATAATCTTAAACATAACCCAAATGTAGCATTTGTAGTAGGTGGGCAAGAAAATATTGGCATTCAACTTGAAGGTATAGCTGTGGAATTGTCAGAAGAGGAATCTGGTAAATATAAACAAGCGTATTTCAATAAAAATCCGGATGCAAAAAAGTGGGAACAGTTTCCAGACACGAGGTGGTTTAAGATAACGCCCCGGTGGTTATGCTATCGGGATTATAATTCTCACCCAACCACGGTTTGGGAACTAGAATTCTAGATTGACCCGCTCAGTCATCAAAACTATGACCTCAAAATATAAACTTATTTTTACCATCCCCATGTCTCATGCCGATGCCGCCAGAGAAGCCATTGCTAAAGCTGGAGCGGGCAAACTGGGAAATTACTCTTTCTGTTCTTTTAGTACTAAAGGTATTGGTCGTTTTAAGCCTGAAGAAGGCGCCAAACCAGCAATAGGAGAAGTTGGGAAGCTGGAAGAAGTGGAAGAAGAACGGATTGAGTGTCAATGCGATGCGGAAGTTGTTGCGGATGTGATCGCAGCGCTAAAAAGAGTACATCCTTACGAAGAAGTCGCGTATGATATTTACCGGCTTGAAAGTTTGGAGTAGTTAGCCAGATCAGGAGCGTTAAACACCCTCTGAGAAAGCGTCTCAAAGTCCCTCATGATACTCTTAGAACCTTAGTTCTAAACCGAGGCGCCCAGCCAATATATCACTCGGCCCTGGAAGCGGTTGGCGGAAATATAGGCATGAACTAGCTAAATATAGAGCAGAGTTAAAATATTTCTCAAGAAAGATTCAAATTTAGCTCAAATTTTAGCGTTGCTCTCTATTTCAGAGTTGCTATAATGCAAGTATGGATTGGTTTATTTCATTTTTGATGAATTGCTGGCCTCGCCAATCTTGAACGAGTACGCTATGTTTTATGCCGAGCTGGGCATGACCGGTATGCTCCCGCCGGTCCAACATCTCCTCCAGATTATTCAACGCTCGCACACGCTGCCGAATATCAACAATGTAGTGGACAGTTACAATATTGTATCGGCGCAGGCATTGCTTTCTCTAGGCGCGCACGATCTGGCGCACATCAACGGTGATATTCATTTCAAACTCACTTACCATTGTCTCAATTCAATTTTTCCGCTATACTGCATAAGCGTTGTATGTCGATGCACGCACAAAATTATTAGTTAGAAAAGGAAATCATATTATGATGGAAGACGACAACGCCAACCTCAATGCGCCCGCCGCAGTTCCTGCTCCGGCTGAACCAGCCGCCGCGCCCGCGCCAGCCGCTCCTGCGCCGCAGGATGAGCCGGCCAAGCCTGCCGATGCACAGCCCGCCTAAAGCGCGCGGCAAACTGCACCGGCTCAATAGCCGCAATAT
Organism: uncultured Candidatus Saccharibacteria bacterium; assembly: GCA_964372905.1. Classification (GTDB taxonomy): domain Bacteria; phylum Patescibacteriota; class Doudnabacteria; order UBA920; family UBA920; genus CAYJQY01. Next base: position 13,696 of record CAYJQY010000006.1, on the reverse strand, counting down.
TGAAAAGCCCTCCTTTAGCTTGGAGGGTTTTTGCTTGCCACTTTTGTCTGCCGGTTCAATTCATATCGGGCAATGCCGATGACGCAGGCAATGAGCGCCAGATTTTTGATGATGTATTGCCCCTCCAGCGTGGGGACCAAAAACGCCTGCCAGGTTGCGCCGGGCAGGAAAATCAAAGGCAGGAACGCAGTTATCATGTGCAGGAAAAACAGCGCCACGGCCAGCCGCGTCAGCCGCGGCACCAGGAAGAGGATGCCGATAAGCATTTCAAAAGAGGCAAACAGCGCGTAGAACGGATCAAACTGCATGAAGTGGATGCTCTGGTCAAACAGCTGGCGGACCAGTCCGGCGGCCGGGGAAAGCCCGAGGAGCTTGAGCAGGCCGAACCAGAAGTAAATAAAAAAAATGGCAATCCGGGCAAAAGGAACAAACAGCCGGTCGAAGAGTTGGGCCAGTTTGGCGTCCGGGGCGCGCAGGTTCATATGGGCGCATTATAACATATTTTTAGTAATTACTCATTGTGTTATTTTCTTCAGTCGGGGTCCTGTCTTGACTCACCCTCATTTAGAGGCGCGGAAACGATTGCCTTGAAAAGCAGTTATTGTCCCATGCTTTTCTCGCCAATCGTTTCCGCGCCAATGCGGTCAAAGCCCTGCGCGCCCAATGGCGGGCCCCCGAGTCGGGCCACCTCTCCTGGAGTTTTTAGTCTAGTGAGCAGTTATTATTGCACCGCACTTGAAAAAATCTTTAGAATACTTTATACTGTAGGCTGTATCAGTAATTACAATTAGTAATATCCACGGGCTAGCCCATACTGCCGGCCGCGTGAAGAAAGGCCCAAACCGGCGGCTCCGTTGATTCGCTCGGCTATCCTCAAAAATAGCGCGCGGGATAACAAAAGAGGGGCCAAGCCGAGGGAATCCAAGTATATGCTCACCAAAAAGGAAAAAGACGCTCTTATCAGAAAGTTCCAAACTCACAAAGATGATACGGGCAGTCCGGAAGTGCAGATTGCCATTTTGACCAAGGAGATCGACCAGGTCAGCGATCACTTAAAGCAGCATCCCAAAGACAACCACTCGCGCCGCGGCCTCCTGAAAATGGTGGGTAACCGTCGCCGTCTCCTGCGCTACCTCAAGAACGAAGATGAGAAGCGCTACGAGAAACTCACGGATAAATTGAAGTTAAAGCGGACTCAGGCAGCAGCTTAAAATGCTATATTTAAATATTTAATAAAAAAATATGTCGACATCTCAAGGAGAAACATCGTTTGGCATGGAATCACCCGATGACGCTTGGTTGAAAGGTATAACTGGTAAAGATAGCGTTAAAGGTTTGTCTTCCAGCTCGATAAAAAAAATTATTGCCAATTCTAGCTACGATGGTCAAACCATATCATCTGAAGCAAGGGCGGAAGCAGCCTGACGCGCGTTTGAGAGACAGTTGCCCGCAGGAAGCATCAATAAAATAATTAATCGGCATGGTCTACAGATAGTGCGAAGACTTATGACGGCGCAATGGCCGCAGGTAAGTCATCGTGAATTTGTAGCTCATCCCGAAACAAAAGGGAAGTTAATGGAAAAGAAAATCATATCCTGTAAGGTCGGGGAGGGCGAGTTTAGTTTTGAAACCGGCCGTTTGGCCGGACAAGCCAACGGCGCAATTTTGGCCCGTATTGGCGACACCGTAGTTTTGGCCACGGCAGTAATGAGCGACCGCCAGCGCGAAGGCATTAGTTTTTTTCCGCTCTTGGTGGATTATGAGGAACGGCTCTACGCCGCGGGAAAAATCAAGGGCAGCCGCTGGGTCAAGCGCGAAGGCCGGGCCACGGATGAAGCGGTTTTGACCGGCCGCGTCATTGACCGCTCTTTGCGCCCGATGTTTCCCGAAGGTATGCGCAATGATTTGCAAGTTGTGGCCCTGGTGCTGTCCATTGACGGCGTCAACGACCCGGACATGGTGGCCGTGAACGCGGCCAGCATGGCGCTGCATATTTCCAATGTACCATTTGATGGGCCCATTGCCGCCTGCCGCGTGGGCAAGATTGACGGCAAATATGTTGTTAATCCGGTTAACGGGGATCGCGAAAAAAGCTCGTTGGATTTGATCGTCTCCGGCACGGCCGAGCATATTATTATGGTGGAAGCCGGCGCCAAGCTGGTGAGCGAAGCAGAAATCGTGGAAGGAATTAAATTCGCCCAGCCGCATCTCAAAACGCTCGTGGAAGTCCAGGAAAAATTCCGCAAACAGGTTGGCCACGAAAAGGCCGTTCCCATCATTCATGAGCTCAATCCCCAAATTCTTGAACAAGTGCAAAGATTGCTCACGCCGGATGCCATTGAACAGGCGGTTTATGTGGCCGAGAAAGAGCGGCGCGACAATAATATCACGGCTTTGTTTGCGAAAATTTCAGAGCAGGTGAAAACCGCGCTGGGTAATTTGGAAGGGGTAAATATTGAGGCCGAAGTTTCTGAAGCCGCGGACAAAATCTTGAAAAAATTCCAGCAGCAGCAGATTTTGGAAAAAGAGCGGCGCGTGGACGGCCGCAAGCTGGATGAAACTCGCAAAATTACCTGCGAAGTCGGTGTTTTGCCCCGCACGCACGGCTCGGCGCTGTTCACCCGCGGCGAAACCCAGGTTTTGACCACGGTTACGCTAGGCAGTAAGGGCGATGAGCAGATTTTGGACAGTATGGAAGACCCGATGGAAGGTCGCGCCAAGCGCTATATTCACCATTACAACATGCCTGGCTTTTCCGTGGGCGAAGTGGCGCCAATCCGCGGTCCGGGCCGACGCGAAATCGGGCACGGGGCTTTGGCCGAGCGCGCCGTGGAAATTGTGCTGCCGCCGCAGGCGGAGTTTCCTTACACCATGCGCCTGGTGTCCGAAACCATGTCCAGCAACGGCTCCACTTCCATGGCGTCTACTTGTGGCTCCACTTTGGCTTTGATGGACGCAGGCGTGCCGATTAAAGAAGTCATCGGCGGCGTGGCCATGGGTTTGGTCATGGATGAATCCAATCCCAATAATTTTAAAGTTTTGACCGACATTGCCGGAATTGAAGATTTCAACGGCCACATGGATTTCAAAGTCGCGGGCAACGAAACCGGCATCACCGCGCTGCAGCTTGATATTAAAGTTAAAGGCCTGACGCCGGAAATTTTGGCCCAGGCTTTAGAGCAGGCCAAGGTCGGCCGCGCGCACATTTTAGCGGCCATGAAACAGACTCTGTCCGCCCCGCGGCCGGATTTGTCCCAGTATGCCCCGCGCATCACCAGCTTTATGATCAAGCCGGACAAAATTCGCGAAGTCATCGGCGCCGGCGGCAAGATCATCAACGAAATTATTGCCAACTGTCCGGGGGTAAAAATTGACATTGAAGATGACGGTTTAGTCATGGTGACTTCCACCGATGCAGAGTCCGCCGCTAAGGCTACAAAATGGATTCAGGACATTGTGCGCGAAGTTATGCCGGGCGAAGTCTTTGAAGGTAAAGTTACCAGGTTGATGGATTTCGGCGCGTTCGTGGAAGTCCTGCCCGGCAAGGAAGGCCTGGTACATATTTCGCAGTTGGCGAATTATCATGTCGGCCGCGTGGAAGATGTGGTGAAAGTTGGCGACACATTGAAAGTTCAGGTTAGTGAAATTGATGACATGGGCCGCATCAACTTGACTCACAAACCATTCGCCGCGCCGCCCACGCCGGAACAGCTGGCCCAGGGCGGAGATCGCGGGGGATTCGGCGGGGGCCACGGTGGTTTCGGCGGCCGGGGCAATGGCCATGGAGGCGGCGGCGGTTTCAGCAGTCATGGCGGCCGGCCTGGCGGCGGAGGTTTTAGGGGCCGCGGCGGTTTCGGCGGGGGCCACGGCGGCCCGCGCCACGGCAGCGGAGGCGGCGGTTTTGACCGCAGTGGCGGCGGCTCGCCGCGCCGGAATTATGATCGATAAAAAAGCAGGAAAATTTTGTAATTTTGGTTTGCAAGATTATCAAATTTATGCTATAATGTATAAAAGAGTAAAATGTTAGAAACTAAAAAATAAAATTTATGCCGAGACCCGGGGAGAGAATAAATTGGGGAAAAGTTTTCAATCCGAACTATAAAGATCAGAGAGAAGAAAGATTAGATTCAATGCAATTAAAAAAAAGAAACCCAGAAAGACAGAGCAAACCCGCACCGCACTTAAGTTTGGCGCCAAAAGATCGCCCTGGGCACGCTGAAAGCATGTCTTATGTTGAGATAAGGCCCGAAGCTGATTTGCGGGCGATCCAAGGTTCTGCGGCGGATGAGGTTAACGAGTCAAAAAAAGATGATATCTGGAACGACCGAGATAGCAGAAGTTATAGGGAAGGTCATTTGCGCGAGGGTAGGCGAGGCTTGCCGGGCAAACACGGCAGACATGGTAGAGAACCTGTTGGCAAGCACGCACGGACTCAAAACCCAACTATTAGAAGAGCATCTAAGGACCCCCATGCTTGGGAGTATACGCTTGATTCTAGCTTGCAGCGACATCAGAGAGGTGGCTTACCAGTAGGTAACGGCAAAGACAACGATAGAAAAATAATTGCTGGTGACTTTTCAGATATTGAAAGTCTATATAAAGCGCGAGACTAATATGAACAGGGTCGGCCAGTTTTTTTGAGCAATGACGAAGTAGGGGCCATTGCTGGCTCTTCAGAGGAAATAGCAGAGATGAATCGCGAGTTTGATGAAGGCCGTGAAGTCATGTTGGATACTGGAGCAAAATTATTTCGAAACCAGGATGGGCAATACGCAATTCATCCTTATTCCAGTGATGCCAGCGACGCCAGAGAGATTATTGAGGCAGTGGCGCGCGGCAAAACACATTTGTTACACAGCCATCGTTATGACAAGGGAGTTCCCAAGACCGCATCTGCCGGTAGATAGACTGTTGTTTATAACCACAGCGTTGCAGGGTGCAGCGCTGTTTTGTTAAACTGCGTTTATGTCTTATTTTGAGATTTTGAAAAAAGATTCGGCTAGCCGCACCCGCGCCGTCTTGCATGCCCGCACTGGCATAATTCACACCGGACACGGCGCCGTTCGCACTCCCGCGTTCCTGCCTATTGGCACGCGCGGCACCGTTAAGGCTGTAACCAGCGAAGAGCTGAAATTTTGGGGCGCGGACATTATTTTGACCAACACCTATCATCTCTGGCAACGCCCTGGCGACGCGCTGATTTACAAAGCCGGTGGTCTGCATAAATTCATGAACTGGAAAGGGCCGATTTTCACCGACTCCGGCGGCTTCCAGGTTTTTTCTTTGGCCAAGATGCGCAAAGTTATGGAGGCCGGCGTTTTATTCCAGTTTGATCTGGACGGCAAGCAGGAAATTTTATCGCCGGAAAAATCCGTAGACATTCAGACCAATTTGGGCAGTGACATCGCTTTAATTCTGGACGATTTTCCCGGCTACCCGTTTGAGCGCAAGCGCGCGGAAGAGGCCGTGGCTTTAACTGCGCGTTGGGCCGAGCGGGCCGTGCGCGAGCATCGGCATATATTGAAAAGCGGCGACCCAATCAACCCGGGCCAAAAATTGTGGGGCATTGTGCAGGGCGCGAGTTTTCCGGATTTGCGCGAGCAGTCGGCGCGCGACATGGTCGCGCTGGGCTTTGAGGGCTTTGCCATCGGCGGCGTGGCCGTGGGCGAGCCGCAGGAAGAAATGCTGAAAGCCGTGGAAGCCGCGATGCCGCACCTGCCCGAGGCTGCGCCGAAACACTTGCTCGGCGTGGGCACGCCGTTTGACATAGTCCAGGCGGTAAGCCGCGGCTGCGATTTGTTTGATTGCGTGATCCCGACACGGGAGGCGCGCCACGGGAAGCTGTATATTAGCGCGCGCCGCGGCGGCGGGGCCGCCCGCCGTGGAACGGAAAGCGCCCCGCAGGAAAAAGATAGCCGAGGCACGGCCGGCCAAAGCAGCGCCGTGGAAGGCTACGAAACCCTGGACATCCGTTTAGAAAAATTTAAGGAAGATTTTAACACCGTTGATCCGACATGCAACTGCTATTTGTGCCTCAATCACACCCGCGCCTATCTGCGGCACTTATTCGCGACCGGCGAAATGCTAGGCACAAGATTGGCCACCATGCACAACCTGCGGTTCTATCTCAACTTAATGGAAAAAATCCGCACGGCCATTCAATATGATTATTTCGGCGATATGCTAAAAAACTATCGCGACTATTCCGAAACAGAGTGAGCAGTTACAGCAAGAGAGTTTGTATAAAATTCGGCTTGGTTGTACAATTAGGGCTAATTAGACTACTAATTTTAATTGAATTTATATGAACGAAATTGAGTCGTTGGAAGACAGCTTCGCCCCCCAAGCTCCTCTATCGCCAGGCATGACCCCGGCTCCGCAACAACCAGTGCCTGCGAATGCGTCACGAGGCCCTCTCGCCTCACATTTCAAAAATAAAAAAGCCATTGCCGGCGTTGTGCTGGGAGTAATTGTGCTCGTAGCGGGTTGGTTTGTTTACCGAACTTATTTTGCCAAACCGGCGCACCCGGCCAAATTTACATTAAGTGCCAAGCAGGAAGATGCGGCTGGAACGCAGCCGAATACATCGTTCACATTAAGAAGCGACCAGCCGCTGTCGACCCAGGCCATAAAGAAAATTGTTAAATTTAGTCCTGAAGCGGATTTTTCGGTCAAGAAAGTTGCCGGCCTTAATCTCATTGGTATTTTTATCAAAGAAGTCTTCGCGGCCAATGCTCCCGCCACTAGTTCCGCCTACGAATTAACGCCCCAGCAACCGCTGGCCGGCGATTCCATCTACACAGTTGCGATTACTAATCCCGATTATGCTGATCGGGAATATTCTTGGGCTTTTCAGATTAAAGCGCCTTTTCAGATTATAAAAACTTTTCCTGCCAATAAGGGAACTTTCGTGCCGATAAATTCCGGGGTCGAACTTACATTTAACCGCGAAGGTCTGACCAACCCGGAAAATTATTTTGAAATAAATCCCAGGGTTTCCGGCCGTTTTGAAGTTCATGACGATACCTTGGTCTTCGTACCGAGCGGTTTTGCAGAAAGCAAGGTCTACACCGTTACGGTCCGCAAGGGTTTAGGGATTAGCGGAAGCGAGGATAAGCTGGACAAGGATTTTAGTTTTAGTTTTGAGACCAGCAGCAACGAGGGCAGCAATACTTCGTATTTTGATTTCCAGAATGATTTTGCCGAATTCCTGCCGAGCAATAAGCCGGCCCTGTCTGTCTACTATTATAACTTTGACCCGGGCAAAGAAATTAGCTTGGCCGATGTCTACCGCCTTGCCAACGGCGATGATTTTATCACTTCTTATCAAAATAGCCGCAACTGGGAGTGGGGCTGGACCAATTTTTATCGCCACGGCGGCACTTTGTTTGATCCCGGCAAGGCCAATAAAGTAGCCAGCTTCAAGCCCAACATACAAACGGTCAATTACCAAAATTTTTTTGAACTGCCGCAGGCGCTAGCCCCAGGATACTATGTTATCGATGTTACGTTCGGCCAAAATCGGCGGCAAATGTGGCTGCAGATAACGGACTCGGCCCATTATTTTTCCTTAACCCATGACAAAGGTTTTATCTGGCTGTATGACTTCAGCAAAAAAGCGCCGATTGCGGAAGCCAAAGCTTCTTTTGTGGGCGCGGGAAGTAGCGGAGGCTTAGGCATCACCAACGCGCAAGGCTTGGTCGAGTTCAGCCCGCCTCAAGTCCTGCAAGATGAATCAGGGCCGACCACCCCCGGCTTCTTTAAGCTGGACATCCCGGCCAGTCAGCCCGTTTATGTGAAAGTTATAGATGGCTGGTATGGGACTTTGCCCACAGGCGACCAGTATTGGAAATTCATTTCCGTTGACCGGCCGGTTTATCAGGTCAGCGATACGGTAAAAATTTGGGGCGTGGCTAAAGGCAGAACCCAAGATCTGCGTGAGAAAAAACTTACGGTCGGCCTGTTTGAAGGCTATTATTATACAGGCGATACTTTAAGGCCAGATAACAAGCCTCTTGTTTCTGCTGATGTCTTGGTCTCAAATTTTGATACCTTCCAGGGCGAATTGCACTTTCAGGGACTAAGACCGCAAACTTATTCGTTGGTCGTGCTCAATGGCACTGATGTCGTGGCTAACACCAACATTGAAGTCCAAACTTATACCAAGCCGGCTTATCAGCTCACTACTACTGTTTCTAAAGATCAGATTTTTGCCGGACAGCCCGTAGAATTTAAAGTTAAAGCTGCTTTTTTTGATGGGACGCCTGTTCCCAACATGACTTTGGACTACCGAGGTTACTGGAATTCTGATATTTCCGGCCAGGTCAAGCTGAATCAAAACGGCGAGGCTTCGGTCGCGCTAACTCCGGAATACATTGAAGGTTCTAATATTTTTTATCCGCGATCATTGATGTTGAGTTTTGCGCCACAAGCTGCCGAAGAGGGAGAAATTTACGCCGAGGCTTCGGTTTTAGTGTTCGGTCCGCATATGTATCTCCAGGGCTACCAAGACAAACAGCAGGGCACCCAGCACACATTTAAGGCCAAGCTCAATGATATTGTCTTGCAACAAAATTCTGCTGCCCCAAGCGACTTTTACAGTTACGATTCTTTCGGCCCACCAGTTTCTGGCCACCCACTGTCGGCCAAAATTATCAAAGTCTACTATACCCCAGTTGAGACTGGAGATGCTTACGACCCTATCAATAAAATTGTGTATAAACTTTACCGGTATGAGGAGCACCGCGATGGTTTTGATTCTTTCAGCGGCACCACGGACAATAATGGAGAATGGATCTTCCAGAAAGATTTACCCAAACTTGAAAACGGTTATTACCTGCTGAATATTAACGGCCAGGACCGAGAGGGCAGAAAGCTGGAGGTTGAATTTAGCGCTTACGGTTTTGGAGTCTTTGCCGGCTATCAAACCTATGATCCTAATAATCCGTTTGCCGTAGACTTGCGCATTGTCGGCGGCACTAAGGATGAGATTTACAGTAAAGATTACAGTGTCGGCGAGCAGGTCAATTTAACCCTCGGAGTCCAGGAGGGCAAGCTCCAGCCGGGGGCCAATGTCCTGTTCTATCGCTACCAAAACAACATTTCGAGAATTTCCATCCAGCAAGATTTGGCTTTCAGCGAAACATTCGGCCAGGATTTTCTGCCCAATGTCCAGTACCGAGCTGTAGTGCTTGGGCCCTACGGTTTTGTTGAGACCAATAGCATTTATGCTTCGTATAAAGAAGAGGATAGGAAGCTGAATATTGACATCAAATCGGACAAAGATGCTTACAAGCCGGGCGAGCAGATCAATATTGATTTTGCCGTAACCGATAAAGATAAACGCGGAGTCCGTTCCGAGCTTAACGTGGCGGCGGTAGACGAAGCCATTTTCCATGTTTTGCCCTACGATTATCGGGAGTCAATTTTGCCGAGGCTATACCAGAATATTTACGTTTTGCCTTTGACCGGGGCTTCCTATTTTGGTCTTCTCGGCACGCCTAATCAGTTCGGTGGCGCGGAAAAGGGCGGCTGTTTCCTGGCCGGCACGCAAATACTTATGGCCAATGGCCGCAGCAAGCCGATTGAACAAATCCGCGTCGGTGACGAGATCGTGACGCGCAAGTCTGACCGCAACGGCACGCTGGCCAAAGCCGTGGTCCAGGGAATTTCCAGCCATATGGTTGGCGATTACCTCATCATCAACCAAAAATTGCGAGTGACTCCGGAACACACCATATTCAGCAACGGTTCGTGGAAGCCGGCGGGCAACGTGCACGAAGGCGACACGCTGCTCTTGGCCTCGGGCGCGAGCGTGCCCATTACTTCGCTTGAAACCGTGATTCAGCCCAACACCGAAGTCTACAATATTGTGGTTGGTAATTATCATACTTATTTTGCGGACAATTTCTATGTCCACAATGCAGAAAAAGGCGGCAGCAGCGAGCGCAGTAATTTCCTTGATACCGCAACCTACGAAATTCTGCAAACCGATGAAAACGGCAAGGCTCATTTGAGCTTTACCAGCCCTGACAATATAACTTCCTGGCGTGTGACTGCCCAGGCTTTTGATCCCGACAACCTTAAGGCTGGGGATGCCGAGAAGCTGGTGAAAACAACTTTGCCGTTCTTTGTTGAAGCGACCATGAACCAGCAATATCTGGTCGGCGACCGTCCGACCTTACGCGTGCGAGTTTTCGGCACGGGCCTAAGCGGCGCAGCTAAAGATTACAGTATGACTAGCGACACTTTGAAACTCAATGCCAAACAACGGACTAGCGATAATGAATGGAACATTCCTTTGGGCGCGCTTCCGGAAGGCGACCACGCACTGCACATTGCCGCGAGCCAAGGCGATTTGCGCGACGGCATTGTCCGGACTATCCATGTGGCCAAAAGTTACTTTAAGACAGGGGAAAGCCAAGTGTATACTGTGGCTTCGTCGCTCACCGGAATAGCCGGCAACCAAAACGGGTTTACCGAGCTGTTGTTTAGCGATGCTGGCCGCGGCCGGTACTATGCTGCCACGCGAAATCTGGCCTACGGCGGGGTTCGCTCTGACCAGCAAGCGGCCAGTTTCGCCGCCCGTCAGTTGCTCGTAGACTACTTTGGCGAAGACAAACCTGAAAGTCTTGACCTCGGTGCTTACCAGACCGGGAGCGGGGGTATCGCTTTGTTTAGCTATTCTGATCCGGAATTAGAATTGTCAGCTAAGGTTGCTGACTTGGTGCCGGACATGGTGTACCGCCAATCTGTTATCGAATATTTTAGAATGTCTTTGAAGGATGAAAAAACCGATATTCACCGGCAGGCCTTGGCCTATTATGGCTTGGCCAGTCTCAAGGCTTCGGCCCTAGTGTTGTTAAAAGTTTTTGCCCAAAGTAAAGATTTGACGCCAACGGACAAACTTTATGTTGCTTTGGCTTTTGCCAAATTTGGCGACCTGGAAAATGCCCGCATGATTTATTTTGATGCGCTTCAAGGACATCTGGATTCGCACGGCCCGGAAAAATCCTTGGATTTGGAGACCGATATCACCAAAAAAGTTAAGCTCACCGCGAGCATGGCTGAATTGAGTTCTTTGCTCGGCATCAAAGATGATACCGCTGGGATGTGGGAGTATCTCCAGAATCATTATCCCGAGCGCGATCTTGATGTTTTGGAACGGGTACTTATCTTGCGTTCGGAACTTTCCCGCACCAGCGCTGAATCGGCCAAGTTCAGTTATACCATCGGGGATAAAACTGAAACTCTCGAACTGAAAAACGGCCAAAGCTTCCGGCGGACATTGTCCTTGGATGACTTGGCGCGCCTGCGTTTTTCCGGAGTGTCCGGCCAGGTTGCCGTGACCAGTTACTTTGAACGGGGTCAGGACCCCGCGGCTTTGAAGAAAGATGGCACCATTAGCGTTAGCCGGGCTTATATGGTTGATGGTAAAGCTACCACCTCATTCCGTGACGGCGACATCGTTCGTGTGGTGTTAACTCCGCAAATCAGCAGTCAGGCTTTGGAGGGCGAATACCAGGTCGTTGACTTTCTGCCTTCCGGCCTTAAGCCTATCACCCAGCCGTACTCCTATGGTTTAAGCTTGCCGAATGACTGCAATGCTTCGTGGTATCCTTCGGTCATTGAAAATAATGCCCTCTACTTTAATGTCTACCGTTATTTTCCGCCGCCCAATTGTTCCAAACTCACTATTAACTATTTTGCGCGCGTGGTCAGCAAAGGTGACTTTGGCGCCAATCCGGCATTGATTCAGTCGACCAGGGACCTGAATGTTCTCAATATCAGCCCAGCTGCGCAAGTCGAGATAAAATAATAATGAAAGATTCTCGGACGCTTATTCGACCGCTGGCCGCAGTTTTAATAATGGTTGGTATTGTTGCAGCGTTAGCACTTGTTTCCAAACACGGACCGCTATCTGTTGCGCCGTCCGAGCCGTCTCTGCCTGCGGCTGCGAATTGGATAGATGGTACCGCAGGTTCTGGACTTGATTTAACCTCGTTGGGCAGTCTCATCAATCAGAGTCTGGACCGTGCGGCGACTCAACCGGTCAGCGGGGAAACGCGCATTGGCATAACCAGCCACCATTTGCCCACGGCCGCACCGGTCATTGCGGAGTTTTATAAGACATTCCAGGCCGCGCCGGGCCCTCGCGATACTTTTATCATCATGGGGCCGGATCATTATCTCCACTGCCAGGCACCGCTATCCACGACCCGGCGTTCTTATCGCACCCCTTTTGGCGAGCTAACCGTTAATTTAGATATTGTTGGCCAACTGCTCCAGCATGAAATTAAAATTGACGATGCCTGTTTTGACGGGGAACATTCCATGGCCGTGGAAGCGGTGTTCATCAAAAAATTATTTCCCGATGCTACTATTGTGCCGCTGCTTTTTGCTCCCACCGTCCCACCGGATATGCTTGAAAGTGTGCAGAAAGTTTTGGTATCTTATTCCAACATTGCGGTGGTTGTGAGCGTGGACTTTAACCATTACCAGCCAGTTGCCGTGGCTAATAAAAGCGACGAGGAAGCCGCTCATTACATTGAGCAAATGCAGGGCGAAAAAATTACGGCCCAGCACCTTGATTCGCCCGCGGCCGTGCGCTTGGCCCTGGCCCTGGCCCGGGCCTGGAACGAAACGCGCCCTTATATTTTCCGCCGCGCCAACTCCTACGAGTTCACCGGCAATCCCGAAAACACCACAGGATATATGGATGTGGTTTTTTTGAAGTAATATTTTTATATCCTTCCGGCCGCGGTAAACTAAAGCTCCCTTAATTTTTTCCACGGGCGCTGCATAGAGACAGATTAGGAAGTTAGATTTCCAAAACCTGAAAATCCTGGCCGATGACAATTTCGTTGGCAAAACCCGAGGCGCGGCAGTCGGCCAACATGGCTTCATCAGAATCCAGGCCCGTGTGGTGAAAAAGAATTAATTTTTTTACCCCGCCGTTTTTGGCGATAGCGCCGGCCTGCCGCGGATTCAAATGCCCCCAGTTGGTGGCCGATTGCTCATCTCCGATTCTTGCCGAGGCTTCGCAGACAAACAAATCGGCATCTTGGCTGATGGCGCGGATGCCTTCGCACTCGCCGGTATCGCCCGAGTAAACAAAAATTCCTTCGGGCGTTTCCAAACGGAAAGCCACGGCATCGCTAAAGCCGGCTTCGTGATGAACTTTGACCGCGGAAAGTTTGCCGTTGCCGATTATTGCGGTTTCATCGGGCATGATATGAAATTTCAACGCCGGGGATTTATAAAACGGTTCGCCGGGCTGTTGGAAGTAAAATCGCCAAAGTTCGGGTAAGTTTTTTATGATGTGCCGCGGCGCATAGAGATGCATTTCATCATTCTTGAATTGTTCGCCGCTCCAGGCGCCTTTGAGGTAGACTGACTGAAGATAGTGCAGAAAGGCGTTGTGGTCGGTGTGCGCATGGGTTATGGCCACATGATGAATGCCGGCGTAATCATAGCCGGCTTGGGCCAGCCGGAATCGCACGCCCTCGCTGCAGTCAAACAGGATTTTTTGGGTGGCGCCGGCCGGCGCCTTTCCGCGATTGGCCATCCCGTCCCCGCGCGTTGCCGCCGCACCACCTCCATTACCCCACTCCACCAAAAATGTCGGCGGCTGGCGGTCGGGGATATTAGGTAGCTGTGAGGCGCCTGTGCCGGCGCCGAGGATGGCGAGTTTCAT
>CAYJQY010000005.1:0-73580 GCA_964372905.1 uncultured Candidatus Saccharibacteria bacterium | reverse complement strand
GGATATTAGGTAGCTGTGAGGCGCCTGTGCCGGCGCCGAGGATGGCGAGTTTCATTTTGGTTAAGCTAAAACATTTACGATGCAATGAGTGTCGCCGTTTGCGAGACCGGGTTGGTCGTGGGTAAAATCGCGGACAGGCTTAACTGTGCTGAAGCCGGCTTCATGAAAGGCTTCAAAAGCCATGCGGCCTTTTCCCTGCAATCTTTCAGGTTCAGCGGGTCCATCTTTTTCAAAATCCCCCTTAAGTTCGCCCGGAAAAACAGGGAAAATCACACAAAGTTCACCAGTCAGCTTGTCCCGGTAAGGAACGGCATTGACGGAAAAATAATTGTTTCGCAAATCGTCCGGGCTGTGCGGGATTTCTATTGGTTTTTTATAGCCCAAGGTCAGCAGTTGCTGTCTGTAGTATTCCTGAAGATATGCCATATTCAAGTAATGCGGCCAATCTAATTTTTCTTTGGGCCGGGCGTAGCGATCCGGCGCGGCCATGACGGCGCTGTTATTCGGCGCTAGCAAAAATCCTAGATCAATGTGGTAAATAGAGCCTGTCTGTTTGCGATCGCCCATAATCACCACCTCTGCGCCGCCAAATTGCCGTGAGATCATTTCGGCGACCTCTCGGGGCGTTATGGTTTTCCCCCGCTGTTGGTACTCGGCCATCGTGAGGTCAATGTCGGAATGGCCTATTAGTATTCGCGATCCTGCCTCATCAAACATCACATTGCCTTTTTGAAAAAAGAACTGCGCTTGCTCGGCCTCTTGCTCGTAAATGTCCGTGCTGAGCCTTCGGGCAATAGCAGTTTGGCCTTGAATATCTTCCAAGTAGTCCATTCGCAAATTTTCGCGGGACGCCAGGCCTGAAGATAAATTCATAGGGACTAAAAAAGTTTTTTTCCCGTTGATGTTAATGGGCGTACCTAAATCCTGGGCCCATGGGACTATGCGCCGGGGTGTTCCTATGCCTGTCTGGATCGGGTGCCAGACGAAGTTATTTTTTAACCCCATTTGATTCAAAAAGAGGTCTTTGATGGCTTGTTGTTTTTCAGGGACCGCGCTAATCACTACATCCACGGTCGCGTATTCGGGCAGGGCGTGCAATAGGTCATAGTAAACTAATTCCGGGTTTATATAGCCGTATATGCTACTAATGGCAATTATGACCTGCTCCAACCGCTGTTCATATTCGGGGACGACCCGCGGTCTTTCAAAGCTTTCGGCACGTTCCACAACAATCTGATGCTCCAGCGACGGCGAGGATTCAACTAATGGTGTTGGCTTTTCTGGGTTTGTCAAAAGTCCCGCCGTTGCCGCACTTGCCCATTTTAGAAATTCGCGCCGCTGTAATCTGTTTTGTGATCTCGTATTGCCCAGTTCATAATTTATTCGGGCTGGTTCAGATTCTGGTTCTGGATTGTGATATTTTTTCATAGTTTATATTTCCTTGTTTTAGTTTATCACATTTGGCGCTTGTGCGCTTTGGTGTCTATTTTGCTATTTTGTTTTGGATTTTTCTGGTACTTCCCGGCTTTCTTGTGACGCCGGGTGTGGCGTTGTGGCTTTCGGACTGCTATACTATAAACTATGCAACCCCCTGATTTAATGGACAAAATTGTTTCGCTGTGCAAGCGGCGCGGCTTTATTTTTCCCGGGTCGGAAATTTACGGCGGCCTGGCCAATTCCTGGGACTACGGCCCTTTGGGCGTGGAGCTCAAGAATAACATCAAGCAGTTGTGGTGGCAGCGCTTTGTGCGCGAGCGCGACGACATTGTGGGCATTGACGCGGCTTTGATTATGAATCCCAAGGTTTGGGAGGCCAGCGGGCATCTGGCGAATTTTAATGATCCTTTAATCGAGTGTAAAAAATGCCACAATAGACTAAGGGTTGATAGTTTATTGGGAGAAGATGCTGAGCGAGATATTAAGTTGATACTTACCGGAATTGAGAAATCGCAGAATTTAAAGGGAAAGGTAGATCATGAAGAATATATTTTAAGAAAACTCGCCGATGCGGTTTGTCCCAATTGTAAAAACAGAGGGAATTGGACTTTGCCTAAGCAATTTAACCTAATGTTCAAAACTTTTCTTGGCCCGGCCGAGGACGCGGCCAACATCGTTTACTTCCGCCCCGAAACCGCGCAGGCCATGTTCGTGAATTTTAAAAATGTTTTAGATACCACGCGCAAGACCCTGCCGTTCGGCATCGCGCAAATCGGCAAGGCCTTCCGCAACGAAATCACGCCGGGCAATTTCATTTTCCGAACCAGAGAATTTGAGCAGATGGAAATTGAGTATTTTATTGCTCCGCCAAAAACCGATGCCGACTGGGACGAATACTTTCAAGTTTGGCAGCAGGCCATGCGCGACTGGATGGAGAACGATCTCGGTTTGGATCTCAAAAAAATCCACGAACTGGAAGTGCCGGAAGGGCAGCGCGCGCATTATTCCAAGCGCACCATTGATTTTGAATACGAATTTCCGTTCGGGACAAAAGAGCTGTACGGTTTGGCTTACCGCGGCGATTTTGATCTGAAAAATCATCAGGAAAAGTCCGGACAGAGCTTGGAGTACACGGACCCGCAAAGCGGCGAAAAGTTTTTGCCGCATGTCATTGAGCCGACCTGGGGCGTAGATCGTTCGGTTTTGGCCGTGCTCTGCAATTCGTATGATGACTCCGACCCCGAGCGCGTGGTCTTGCATTTGCCGCCGAAACTCGCGCCCTACAAGGCCGCCGTGTTCCCCCTGCTGAAAAACAAGCCCGAACTTGTGGCCAAGGCCCGCGAAATTTACGATGCCCTGCGTGCCAAGTTTTCCGTGGCCTGGGACGAGCGCGGCAATGTGGGCAAGCGCTATTACAGCCAGGACGAAATCGGCACGCCCTACGGCATTACCGTGGACTTTGAATCGTTGGAAGATGATACCGTGACCGTGCGCGACCGGGATACCACGAAGCAGGAGCGCGTGAGCATTGATGAACTTGTCGGCCATATTGGTTCCCGAATTTAAATTTTCTTGATGAAAAATTTTCGATTCAAACGCCTGCAGACAGAACCGCAGTATCCAGTTTTAATTAGAAAGCCCGAGAATCTATTGTATCTCACGGGCAGTTTTTTTGCCGATCCGGCGCAGCTGCTGGTGTTTCCGGCTGTTAGGACGGCAGCCAGACAGGCGGCGCGTAGCGCGTACGAAGACTCCCTTCGTAAGCGCGCGCCGGTCTTGTTCGGCGGGCATTTGGAAAAAGTCGCAGGCATCAAAAAGAAGGATTCGCTCCAAAATATCGGCAAGTATTTGGGGCGCGAAGTGCGCGGCCAGAGGCAGGACCAGCGGCGCGTGGCGCGGCATAGCGCGGATAGGCGTGGCGCACGGGGCGGCGCGGGTCGCACCGCACGCCGTAGTGTCAGCCTGGAAATTGAGGATCATCTCACCATCGGCGAAAAGCGCGAAATCATGCGGAATTTAAAAGGCGTGAAACTATTGCCGAGCCGGCATCATGTTGAAAAGATGAGACTCATAAAAGATAAAGATGAATTGGCGGCCATTCGCCACAGCATGGAAATTTGCGGCCGCGTGCTTGAGCGGGTGAAGCGCGCGCTCCGCAAAAAGCCCTGGCGCGAAATTGAACTGGCGCGATTCATCCGCATTGAGGGGTTGAAGCTGGGCGCCGACGGCACCAGTTTTGAGCCCATCGTGGCCGCAGGTCCGAACGCCGCTATCCCGCATCACAAACCCGGGCGCGCGCCAATCTTGTCCGGCCAGAGCATCATTTTAGACTTCGGTTTTAAAAAAGTAGATGGCTACTGCAGCGATTTTACGCGAACGGTGTTTATCAAGCGCGCGCCGGATCGTCTGCGCCAAATCTACGAGCACACCGAAACCGCTTTCCGCGCCGCGCTCGCGGCCGCGCGCGACGGCCTGCCGGCCAAACAACTGGACGCCGTGGCGCGCGACTATCTCAAAAAACAAAAACTTGATAAATATTTTATCCACGGCCTGGGCCACGGCATTGGTCTGGAGGTCCATGAAGCCCCGCGCTTGGCGCCGAACTCCCGCGACATCTTGAAAAACGGCATGGTCTTCAGTATTGAGCCGGGCGTGTACATTCCGCGCCTGGGTGGCATCAGAATTGAAGATTTGGTATATTTGGAGCAGGGCAAAGCAAAAAGTTTTATCAAAGCTTCAACTCCCCTTGAAGGTAATTTGATAAAGTAGGCCTGGCATAAAAAAGCAGACTTTGCGGTAATCAGATTCTGCCGCTTATATTGCTTATTTGCAAATGCCGGAAAATTTGCTAGTATGATTCATATGAAGACTAAACTCACTCGAAAAATTTACCAATATGTAGCCGTGTTTGAGCCGGATAAGCGCTCTGGCGGTTTTACCGTGACCATTCCGGCTCTGCCCGGATGCATCTCCGAAGGCGACAGTTTTGAACAGGCCATGGAAAATATCAAGGAAGCAGCAGCTTTGTATTTGGGTGAGACCGGCGGCGCAAGGAAATTCCAAGAGGAAAAGGATGTAGTTATTGCGCCCATCCAGGTAATGATTTGATAAATTATGCCGAAACAGCCCGTTCTTACTCCCAGGGAACTCATTCGGGCTCTCGAGAGAGCGGGTTTTCGATTTATCCGCCCTAAAGGCAGCCATCGGCTATATTCCAAGGATAATTACCGAGTAACTATTCCGTATCATAATAAAGATTTAAAGCCAAAGACATTGAAGCATATCATTAAGCTTGAAGAAGGTGAGGATGTGCTAACATGGCAGTCGGAGATATTGGACATGGAAAAAGAATTTCATCGTATACTGAATGCTGGAGAATGATCAATTATGAAACATCATAAAAAAACTCTCTCCAACGGCCTCACTATATTGCAAGTCCCGTCCCACGATGCCGAAAGCGTGGTGGTAGATTTTTTCGTTAAAACCGGCTCGCGTTCGGAAACGGCGCGCGAGAACGGCATCTCCCATTTTTTGGAACACTTTTTGTTCAAGGGCACCAAAAAATATCCCTCGGCCATGGCCATCTCCGAAATCGTGGACGGCATCGGCGGGGAGATGAACGCCAACACCGGCAAGGAGCACACCCAGTATTTTATTAAGGCGGCCAGCCGGCACTTGGGCATGATTTTTGAAATTTTGACCGATATGATTCAGCAGCCGCTGTTGGATGCCGAGGAGTTGGAGCGCGAGAAAGGCGTTATCGTGGAAGAGATAAATATGTATAAAGATACGCCCATGGCCGAGATTGAAAATGTTTTGGAGCGATTGATGTGGCCGGGCACGGAGCTGGGCCGCGACATTGCCGGCAGCAAAGAAACCGTGACTAAATTTACACCGGCCATGTTCCAAAATTATCTGGCGCGGCATTATCAGATGCCGAACATGATTTTGGGCGTGGCGGGAAAGTTTAACCGGGGACATCTTAACAAGTTGATTGAGCGATACTGGCACATGGTGCCGCGGCGGAAATTCCACGGCTGGAGCAGAGTCAGCCAGCGGCAGGCGCAGCCGAGATTAAAAGTGCAATACAAAGATACCGAGCAGGCCCATTTGGCATTCGGCTTCCGCGGCCTTGATTTTAACGATAAGCGCAATCCGGCGGCCATGGTGCTCGGCGCGATTTTGGGCGGCGGCATGAGTTCGCGGCTGTTTCATGAAGTGCGCGAGCGCCGCGGCTTGGCCTATTATGTGCGGGCCAATTCCGGCAATTATCAGGACACGGGCGTGTTCAACATTGGTTCCGGCGTGAAAGTTGGCAAAATTCAGGAGGCGCTGAAAGTGATTTTGGCGGAACTGGGCAAAATCCGCGATATCGCGGTGGGGGATAAAGAGTTGTCCAAAGCCAAAGAATACATAAAGGGCAAAACCACTTTGGCCTTGGAAGATAACCAGACTCGGCTGGACTGGTTTTTGGAGCAGGAAGCGTTCCGCAGGCGCACAGAAACGCCCCAGCAGTTTTTTGCGGCCATAGACAAAGTTACGGCGCGCGAGGTCCAGGCCGCGGCGCGGACGCTCTTTGCCAACAAGAATTTGAATTTAGCTGTGATAGGACCATACAAAGGTGAAAAAAGTTTTAAAAAAATTATCAGTGTATGATTTTATGACTGAACCCGAGCATCATTTATCTGAACAAGAAAGGCTGGAAGCGTTCCGCAATATTGCGCAAGGATTAAAGGAATTGGAGAGGGGTACCGTGCATTTGCGCGATTTAAATATAGAAAATTTATCCTTGGAGTTAGCTCCTCTTTATCAAAGAGTTGATGAACTCTATAAACAGTTGGGAATTGAGTCGTCAGCCCAGTGGCTTGTGGCTCAAGCTGATGAAATTAGCTCGAAAATAGATCTGCTGGAAAATAGCAAATTTGAGGATCTATATAACGAAACTAAGCAATTAGTGGATATAATAAAAGAGCAGGATTTTGTTAACTCTAGTGATAAGGCATTTTATGGGTTTTTAAATAATAAGGTTAACATCTTGTGGGGGTGGCTTCAAAGAAGAAAGATGAACCGAAAGATTATAGTGTGAATAAAATCGGTTGTCATGTTTCGGCTGCGGGCGGGGTGTGGAATGCCCCAAAAAACGCGCATGATTTGGGTTGCGAGGTTTTTCAGATTTTTTCGCGGCCGCCGCAAGGCGGGCCGGCGCCTGAACTCACAAAAGAGGTGATCGCGAAATTCCGCGCGGCCATGAAAGAGTACGGCTATTCCGAATTTGTTATTCACGCGCCGTATTTTATCAACTTTGGTTCCGCTCACAATCGCATTTATTACGGTTCAATTTCCATTGTCCGGCAGGAACTGGAGCGGGGGAGTTTGCTGGGCGCCAAGTTCGTCATGTTTCACCCGGGGAGTCTGGGTAAATTGGAAAACGGTCGGACAGCTTCGAGGTTGACTAAAACCCAGGCCATGAGTAAGGTCAAGCAGGGCTTTATCAAAATTTTAACTGGGTATAAGGGCGCGACGCAGTTGTTGATAGAAAACACCGCGGGCGCCGGCGAAGTCGTGGGCGATACATTTGAGGAACTGGTCGAGCTCATGAAGCCGCTATTGAAGTTCAAATCGTTCGGCGGCATCTGCTTTGACACCCAGCACGCCTTTGGTTCTGGTTATGATTTGCGCAGCGCAGCGGCCGTGGCCGAGACATTCAAAGAATTTGATAAAATTATTGGTCTGAAACATCTCAAAATGTTCCAGATCAACGATTCCAAAGTGCCGCTCGGCAGCCACAAGGACCGGCACGAGCACATTAGCGACGGGCTGATTGGCCCCAAAGGCTTTGGCGCGCTATTGAAATTTTTCAAGAAAAAGCGTCTTGACCTCCCCTTGATTTTTGAAACCGAGCATGATAAAGTGAAGGAAGATATTCAAACACTTAAGGGTTTGCGTGGAGTTTCAAAAGTTGCCAATTAAAATAATGATCTATGAAAACTGAAGCTAAAAAATATTTATATTTATTCGATCATGAAAGAGATGAAATTGAATCGGGAGTAATATCGGCGGAAACTTACAGACAGGCAATGCTAGCGACCTCCTTAAGATTATATGGTAGGAGTCCTGAATTTTGGGGAAGACAAACAGGCGCGATTAGAAGCTATCTTGAACTGATTGATTCAGTTGGTGGTTTCACCCATAAGAATAAAGAAGTAGTGCACTAATTCTTTCAAGATGCATGCACACATTGACCGTATCATAAAATTAATCAAACTTTCTGATCTTGATCAGACGATAAAAGATATTTTAATTCGGGATTTGCAAAGCGAGGGGCTGACCGATTTTTTGCGCGAGCAGATCATTGCTTACTGCATTGAGGGTCTAAAAAAGCACGATCCGAGAATTGCAGAGGCTGACCGAATTTTACGCTCGGGCGGCGACCCTGCTCAACTTCTTAATACTCAAAACCCAGCCTGAAGTGGCTGGTTTTTTGTTTTTTCGCTATACTAAGCTAAAGAATATAAATGATACGGGCTGGCCCGATTATTCCTTTGTTAACATGAATTACGCTTTCCTGGATCCGTCAACCAAAAGCATTCTCAAGATTATTTTTGCCGTGCTCGTCTTGGGATTTTTGTGGATTATCCGCGACATTCTGCTCCTCTTAGTGCTGTCGGTTATTTTGGCTTCGGCTTTGGAGCCGCTCGTTGGCTACCTCAAGCTTAAACGCATTCCGCGTCCGGTCACCGTCCTGGCGGTTTACATCGTGGTTCTGGGCCTGGCGGCGTTGGTGCTTTCGCTGATTGTTCCGCCCGCGGTATCCGAACTTAACAATCTGCAGAACAATTTGCCGCAAATCAGCGCCGAGCTCCGCGAAAAGATCCCATTTTTAAAAGTTGTGTTTGGCGGCGTCAACTTCGATTTGAGCAGCATCATTCGCCAATTTTTGTCCAGCGTCAGCGGTGAGGGCTCGCTATTTTCTCGCACCGTCGGAGTGTTTAACGGAATGTTCAGTTTCATCACCGTCTTGGTTATTTCCTTTTACTTGGTGGCCGAACAGCGCGGGATGAAAAATTTTATCAATTCCCTCGTGCCGGCGCGCCATCAGGAACTGGCCATGAATTTGGTGACGAAAATTCAGCAAAAGATGGGACTGTGGGTGCTCGGCCAGTTAATTTTGAGCGTCTTTATTTTTGTCTTAACTTTTATCGGCCTAACCATTCTAGGGGTGAAGTATGCTTTGTTTTTAGCCTTGCTGGCCGGTTTGCTGGAAATCATTCCTTATTTGGGCCCGATTATTTCGGCTATTCCTGCGGTGTTTTTTGCCCTGCTGCAAAGTCCGACTTTGGTAATTGGCGTGATTATTTTGTATATTGTGGTGCAGAAGACCGAGGGCTACGTTTTAGTTCCTAAAATAATGGAGCGCACGGTGGGAATCTCGCCTTTGATTGTACTGGTGGCTTTGTTAGTAGGATTTAAGTTGGCCGGCATTTTGGGTTTGCTTATCGCCGTGCCGCTGGTCAGCGCAATCACGGCGGTGGTGCAGGAGCTCTCGGCAAACCAGGATTCTCATAACAGCTAGTTTATTTTCGAATGAATTATATGAAAAGATGGCCGCCCGGTCCGGAAACACGGCCAACCCCGGAGGTTTCCTTAACCAAGGCTAAATCACTGCTGGCAGAAATTTTCATCCCGATTTGGCGTGGATTGCAGCCCAAACAGGTCCAAGATGATTATGCCCTGTTGTCCATAAATTCCGATTGGCTGGAGCCAGCTGTTGAATATGTTTCCGAAAAAACCGAAGCCGTGCCGAATAGAATAACGCTTAGCGCTAGACTCGACGCCGAACCGAATCTGGCCGAAGAGTTGGAATGGAAGGCCCTTCAGTATGCGCTTCAACAGGGCATGACTTTAACGCCACCGCACATGGATAGGATCTTTCAGGAACTTGAAAAAATATCGCCGGGAAATCTAAAATTATTGGAACGGGATCAGTTGCGAAGACAGCAAACTGAACTGAATAAAAAACTTGTTCAGCTTAATCAAAGATTGGCCGAAACAGGATTCAGAATAACTGAACAAACCGTTGGGGACGAGCTCGATCCCCGCAAGCAAACCCGGCAAAATTTAGCGAAAATTTTGCAACAAATGATAAATACAAATCAGCTTTTAATTTGGCAATTAGAAGAGAGAGAACAAAATCTTTCATCGCGTTATCCCGACTAGAGTTTGTACAGATGTGAAGAAAAAGCTATAATTAAAGGGCTTTCCCGGCCCTTATTTTTTACTATGCCGAGCGCTAATAAATTTTACATCACCACAACCCTACCCTACGTCAATGCCGAGCCGCACCTGGGGTTTGCTTTGGAAATTGTCCAGGCGGATATAATTGCGCGCTACCAGCGCCTGCTCGGCCGCGATGTTTTTTTCAACACCGGAACCGACGAACACGGCTTAAAAATTTACCGCAAGGCCCAGGAAGCGGGGAAGGATCCGCAGAGCTACGTTGATGAGTACGCGGCCAAGTTTGATCGCCTGAAAGGCGCCTTAAATTTGAGCTACACGCACTTTATTCGCACTACTGACCCGCACCATATTACCGCGGCGCAGGAATTTTGGAAGCGCTGTGCCGCGGCCGGCGATATCTACAAACAGGAGTATAAAATCAAATATTGTGTTGGCTGTGAGCTGGAGAAGACTGATTCGGACCTGGAAAACGGACGCTGCATTTTGCATCCCAACCTGGAGATGGAAATTCATGAGGAAGAAAATTATTTTTTCCGTTTTTCCAAATTTCAACAGCCGCTGCTGGATTTCTACCAGAAAAATCCGGATTTTGTTGTGCCAGATTTTCGTTTCAACGAAATCAAGCAGTTCGTCAAAGGCGGCTTGAGCGATTTCAGCATCTCGCGCCTTAAAACCAAAATGCCGTGGGGCCTGCCCGTGCCGGGCGATGACGACCAGGTCATGTACGTGTGGTTTGACGCCCTCATAAATTATATTTCCACCATCGGCTGGCCGGAAGATGAAGCTGCGTTCAAGGCTTTTTGGCCGGGGATGCAGCTGGCGGGAAAAGATAATTTGCGCCAGCAGTCGGCCATGTGGCAGGCCATGTTGATGTCAGCCGGCTTGCCGAATTCGTCGCAAGTAATGATTCACGGGTTCATTAACAGCGGGGGAGAGAAGATGAGCAAAAGTTTGGGCAATGTTTTGGATCCGTTTGTTTTGGTCGAAAAATACGGCACCGACGCAATTCGCTACTGGCTGGCGCGCGAGATGAGCACGTTTGAGGACGGCGATTTCACCGAGGAAAAATTTGTCGAAAGTTATAACGCGAACTTGGCCAACGGCTTGGGCAATTTGGTCAGCCGGGTGTTGAAAATGGCGGCAACGGCTGGCGTGCGCATTGAAGTGCGCGCCCCGCAGGAATTGTTTACAGATTCCATGTTCGACGAGTTCAAAAAAACTTTAGATAAACTTGAAATCCAGAAAACCGCCGATTTGATCTGGCAGGAAATTAAGGACACTGATCGCTATATTCAGAAGCAGGAGCCGTTTAAGAAAATAAAAACCGATGCCGGGGCGGCCAAGCGCGACATCGAATATTTATTGTATCAACTGGAAACAATTTCCGTGATGCTGGCGCCATTTCTGCCGGAAACTGGCGACAAGATTTCCGCCGCGTTAAAACAGCCCGCCACCAGGGCAATTCCCCATCTATTTTCAAGAATCGAATAATCAATGCTGATTGATACTCACACCCACGTCAATTTTAAGGACTTTAAGGAAGAAACCGAGGCGGTGATACAGCGCGCGCTGGATGCCGGGGTGTGGATGATTAACGCCGGGACGCAAATTGATACTTCGAAGTCGGCGGTGGAATTGGCGCAAAAATACTCGCGGGGGGTATATGCGGCGGTTGGACTTCATCCCGAACACACTTATGAACACATGGTGAATGAGGAAGGCCATGTTTTTAAGACCCGGCATGAAACGTTCGATTATGCTCCTTATAAAGCGCTGGCCAAAAATCCCAAAGTTGCGGCCATTGGCGAGTGCGGGCTTGATTATTATTATTTTCAGCCGGGGGACGATATCGAAAAAATTAAACAGGATCAGCGCGAGGCTTTTACCCAGCAAATAGAATTGGCCCGCGAGCTTGATAAGGTTTTGATGATTCACTGCCGGCCGACTAAGGGCACGATGGACGCGTACGGGGATATTGCGGACATGATGGCCGGTATAAAGCAAAAATATCCCGACTATCGTTTCCAAGTTCACTGCTATACCGGGAATCTTGAACTGGCTCAACAATTTGTTGAGTTGGGTGGCTACATTAGCTGCAGTGGCATCGTCACTTTTGATAAAACCGGGCGGAGCGAAGCAGTTGTTAAAGGCATTTTGCTGGAGCGGCTGCTGGTGGAAACTGATGCGCCTTTTCTTGCTCCAGCGCCGCATCGCGGCAAAAGAAATGAACCGGCTTACGTGGAATTTGTGGCCCGCAAGATCGCGGAAATCAAAAAATTGTCTTACGAGCAGGTGGCCGAGACTACTACCAATAACGCGCTTAGCTTATTCAGGATTTAATCAGAAAGATATATTTATGGATCGATTCATAAAAAATTTAGCCAAAGGCGCCGGCGCAATTCTGCGCCAGGGATTTCGGACCCACTTTGCTGTTTCCCATAAAAGCACGACGTGGGATTTGGTGACGGAATATGATATAAAAGCTGAAAAGTACGTCATGGGGCGAATCCAGCAACGGTTCCCTCGCCATGGTATTTTAAGCGAAGAAGCTGGGCAGGCACGGCAAGGCAAACAGCTCTGGATCATCGACCCGCTGGATGGAACCACCGCTTTCACGCGGGGCATAGCCCAATTTTCAGTGGCCATAGCTTTCATCGGTAACAATCAATTGGAGTTTTCGGTAGTTTACGACCCTATCGCTGATGAGCTGTTTTTCGCCCAGAGAGGGAAAGGAGCTTCGCTAAACGGTAGAAAACTTACTGTTTCTGCCAAACGTGAGTTAGATCATACTTGGATCGCGTCTCACAATAGATACAGCTTGGAAAATGCCAATTTTGGCAAGAATTTTTTATTACAGGTATGGAAAAATAACCTGATTTTTATGCGCACTGGCAGCGGTGAACTGTCAGGTGCCTATGTTGCAGCAGGGCGGTACGATATACTCTTATCAAAGGGGCTTAATGCCTGGGATACGGCCGCCGCCGGTTTATTAATTAAAGAAGCCGGCGGTAAAGTTAGCACCATTGACGGCAAGCCCTACCGCTGGAATTCCGATAGTCTGCTGGCCGCGAATTCGACCTTACATAAAAAAATGCTGCAAGTATTAAAAAAACGATGAGATTGAGAAAGCGATGAAAAAGTACCAACCCAAAACTATTGAAAAAAAGTGGCAGACGCATTGGGACAAAAACAAGATTTTTGTTTCCAAAGATAAATCGCGCCGCCCCAAAAAGTACGTCTTGGTAGAATTTCCGTATCCATCGGGTGAAGGTTTGCATATGGGCCACTTGCGGCCGTATGTTGCCGGCGATGTCACGGCGCGCTACAATCGCATGCGCGGTTTTGAAACCATGTTTCCCATGGGCTGGGACGCGTTTGGGCTACCCGCGGAAAATTATGCGCTGAACAAAGGTGTCCATCCCAGTATTTCCACGGCGCAAAATGTGAAAAACGCCAAAAAGCAGATTAAGAGTTGGGGCTTGAGTTTTGATTGGAGTCGTGAATTTAATACTACGGATCCGAAATATTATAGATGGACGCAGTGGATTTTTTTGCAATTGTACAAAGCCGGGTTGGCTTACGAGGCCACCGGGTTGATAAACTGGTGTCCGAAAGACAAGACCGGACTGGCCAACGAAGAAGTCATTGACGGCAAGTGCGAGCGCTGCGGCACGCAAGTGGTGAAGAAGGAAATGCGCCAGTGGTATTTGAAGATTACCGCGTACGCGGAAAAATTGCTGGACGGTTTAAAACGGTTGCCCCAGTGGCCGGAGCCGGTCAAACTCCAGCAGGCCAATTGGATTGGGAGGAGCACCGGTGCGGAGATTGAGTTTCCCATCGCGGGCAAATTTCATTATGTGCTTTTGCATGGTTTCACCGGCCGGCCCGATAAAAATTTTTTCCCTTGGCTGAAACGAGAACTGGAAGAGCGTGGCCATACTGTGTCGGCGCCGGCCCTGCCGAATACCGATAACCCCCGTGAATCTGAACAGGTTGATTATGTTTTGAAACACGAGCAGTTTGATGAAAACACGATTTTGTTCGGGCATAGTTTAGGCGGCCCGGTGGCGCTGAAAGTTTTGGAGAAACTGCCGCGGAAAATTGCCGGACTGGTTTTGGCCGGCGGGTTTATCGAACCAAAATTTAAAGATAAAGCGCGGCCGTTTGCCCATAAATTCCAGTGGCAGTTTAATTTCGCCGGTATCAAGCGAAAAGCCGGTTTCGTTTCCATTTTGAGTGATCCCAACGACTACGCCGTGCCCTTGGAACAGGGCAAGATTTTGCATGATGAGCTAGGTGGCCGTTTGCAGGAAGCAGCAGGCGGGGAGCCCCATTTTACGGCCGCCAAAGAGCCTGCCATCTTGCATGAGCTCGTGCCCAGTGTAACAGTTTTCACTACCCGCCCGGACACGATCTTCGGCGCCACCTATATGGTGCTCGCGCCCGAGCATCCGTTTGTTGAACAATTGAAATCGCAGATCAGTAATTTTGACCAGGTTAAAAAGTATGTTGATGAGGCGCGCAACAAAACGGACCTCCAGCGCACGGCACTGGAAAAAGAAAAAACCGGCGTGGAATTGCAAGGAGTGAAAGTCATAAACCCGGCCACAAAACAGGAAATTCCCATTTGGGTGGCGGATTTCGTATTAGGTCATTATGGAACGGGTGCTGTATTTGCCGATGCGCATGATGAGCGGGACTTTGATTTTGCCAAAAAGTACAATATTCCATTGAAGACTACGCTCAAACCTGCTGATGGGACCGATGATTCAAAAATTAGGAACTTGGAACAATGTTTTATTGGTAAGGGAATATTATACGATTCAGGAAAGTTCAGCGGCATGACATCTGACCAAGCCATTCCCGAGATCGCCCAAGCATACGGCAAAATTCAAGTTCAATACAAGCTCCGCGACTGGGTCTTTTCGCGCCAGCGCTATTGGGGCGAGCCCATTCCCATAATTCATTGTCCGAAGTGCGGCATTGTGGCGGTGCCGGAAAAGGATTTGCCGGTAAAATTGCCGACCGTAAAAAAATACGAACCTACGGGCACAGGAGAATCGCCGCTGGCGGCCATTGACAAATGGGTGAATGTCAAATGC
Organism: uncultured Candidatus Saccharibacteria bacterium; assembly: GCA_964372905.1. Lineage (GTDB taxonomy): Bacteria > Patescibacteriota > Doudnabacteria > UBA920 > UBA920 > CAYJQY01. Next base: position 58,803 of record CAYJQY010000005.1, on the reverse strand, counting down.
CCGAATTGCGGCGGTCCGGCCAGGCGCGAAACTAACACCATGCCGCAGTGGGCCGGCAGTTCCTGGTATTTTTTGCGTTATGCGGATCCCAAAAACTCCCGGCAGATGGCCGCGGCGGCCGTACTCAAGCGCTGGCTGCCGGTGGACATATATTTTGGTGGCATGGAGCACACGACTTTGCATTTGCTTTATTCGCGCTTTTGGAATCTGTTTTTGTATGACGATGGCCGCGTGCCGGTGAAAGAGCCGTATGCCAAGCGCGTGCCGCACGGCATCATTTTGGGTCCGGACGGCGAAAAAATGTCCAAAAGCCGCGGCAATGTGGTGAGCCCGGATGAGATCGTCAAAAAGTTTGGCGCGGACACTTTGCGCATGTACGAATTGTTTTTGGGTCCGCACGAAGCCACGGTGAGCTGGAACGACAAGGGCATTATCGGCGTGCGGCGGTTTTTGGATCGCGTGTGGTTTTGGGTTAATCAGAATCAGGTCGCCGGTCGAGGAAAAAGTTCCAAGACAGTTTGGCCCGCCCGCGGCAGGGATTTACGCAACCGCGAAAAAGATTCCGAACTGGCACGCCGCGCCATAAACAAATTGGCAAAAAAAGTTCAGGAAGATATTGAGGCGTATCATTTCAATACCGCCATTTCCGCGTTCATGGAATTTTATAATCAGATTAAAGATGAGCCGGTGAGCCAGCAAACCGTTCAGATATTTTTGAGATTATTGTATCCGTTCGCGCCGCATTTTTGCGAAGAATTAAATGTCAAGCTGGGCGGCAAAAAATCACTGCAACTGGAAGTCTGGCCGGAGTTTGATCCGAAGCTGGTTGTAGACAAAGTCGTGGAAATAGTGGTGCAGGTTAACGGCCGGGTTAAAGATAAATTATCGGTGCCGCGGGGGAGCGGAGAGGAGTTGGTGAAGGACAAGGCACTGGCCTCGGAAAAGGTAAAGGCCGCGTTGGGCGCGGCCGCGGTCAAGCGCGCGGTGTTCGTTCCGGATAAATTGTTGAATCTTGTAGTATAATATTTTCAGCTGCAATTTGAGGAGGCCTGCCATGATCATCATAAAATACAACTCAAAAAAACATAAAGAAATTATCAAGAGTTTGGTGCATGCGTTAAAGCGGGGCAAAACCGTGGTCTATCCCACGGATACATCTTACGGCTTGGCCTGCGCTGTTACCAACCGCGCGGCCCTGGCCAAAATTTACCGCATCAAGGAGCGCGGCTTCAACCGGCCCATTCATATTGTGGCGCCGTCGCTGGCTTATGCCAAACGCATTGCCGTCTGGAGCCCGATTGCCGCCCGCCTGACCAAACGATTTTGGCCCGGGCCGCTGACTTTAGTGTTGCCCTTGCGCGTCAAAACGGCATTTTTGAAAAAATTAAGCGCCGGCACCGGCACCATCGGCCTGCGCAGGCCCGGGCACCGCGTGGCCTTGGACCTGGCCAAAGGGCTGGGCGCGCCCATTACCGCTACCAGCGCAAACCCCTCGGGCCGGCGGCGGCGCGGCGTGGACAGTTACAGCATTGCAGACATACTGAAGCAGTTTGAGCAACAAGAGCATCGCCCCGATATTATCCTGGATGCCGGCCGTTTGCCGCGCCGCAAACCTTCCACGGTCGTGCGCGTTTCTGACAGCATCGTAAAAATTTTACGATCCGGTCCGGTGACCAAACGGCAAATCATCAAGGTCTTGAAACAACACAACATTCGAGTAGTCGAGCCATGACCACCAAACTTCGCCTGCCCGCTTATTTTGCCCGCAGCGTCAGAACGCAAATTTCCGAACTCTATGCTTCCACAGCCATCGCCGATTTGGCCATTGCCATAGTGCTGTTGTTCGAGCCGATTTTTCTCTACAGCGTCCTGCATTTTACGGTGCAGGAGGTATTGTGGTTTATGGGCGCGATTTACGCGCTTTATATAATTTTTATTCCGTTCGGCGCGCGCATAGCCAGCCGCTATGGCTACTATCATGCCATCGCATTCAGCATCCCGTTTCAAATAATTTATTGGATTTTGCTGTTTGGTTCCGAGAACAATTTGACCTTGCTTTATTTCGCGCCCGTGGCTTTCGCCATTGAAAAATCTTTGTTCTGGCCGGCTTTCCATGCCAGCGTATCGCGTTTTGCCCGCGATGAGCAGCGCGCCCGGGAATTTTCCGTGCTCTATGCCATTGTTAACCTTACTATGATAGCGGGTCCGTTCATTGGCGGATTTTTGTCCGAGCGCTTCGGCGTGCGCATTACTTTCGCCGTGGCCTCTATAATTTATTCCTGCTCGTTTTTGCCGCTGTTCATTAAGCGGGAAGTGTTTGTGCCGAAACTCTACCAGTTTCGCGACACCTTGAGGCTTTACAAAACCTTTCCTTTAAAATTTTTGGGCTATGTGGGTTTTGGCGAAGAGATGCTGGTGCTTACCGTTTGGCCCATCTTCATTTTTGTGGTCATAAAAGATTATCAGGAAACCGGCACGCTGGTAACCCTGGCCACTTTAGCAGCCACGGTTTTGGCCCTGTACATCGGTAAAATTTCCGATAAATACAATAAGCGCGAACTTATAAAAATCGGATCGTTTTTTTATTTTTTGGTCTGGATTGCCCGCTACTTGGCCACGGGTTTTTGGGGCGTATTTGCCATAGATGCGCTGTCCCGCACCAGTAAAGACACAGTGTTCATTCCGCTGTCCACGCTTACCTACGAACGGGCCGAAGCCACGCAAATTATACCTTACTCTGTTTTTTTTGAGCAGAGTTTGGCCATCGGCAAGCTGTTGGCCTGCGTGCTGGGCATTATTCTGTTTAGCCTAACTGGCAGTTTTACCGTATTATTTTTGCTGGCCGCCCTGTTCAGCCTGCTTTACATGTTTATATAGAACTTGATCTTTCCGACCGGCTTGCTGGTCGAAGATTCATATTTGCCAAAATATTTTTTCCTTTATTTGAAAGGAAAGTAGCAAAGTTTAAAAAGATTTGAAGAATATTTTATCCTGGCTTGATCAGCATTGTGTTAAGATGACACCCTAACTATTTAAAGAACGGATTTATGGAACTGACTAAAGAGTATTTTGATGAGATTGTCGGCGGCCTGGCAAACAAAGCAGACCTCGCCGCGCAAACCGCAGATCTTAAAGCCTATGTCATGGAAGCTTTTGAAATCCAGCAGGTTTGGATAGATGAGCGGTTTAAGGAATTGATTGTGCCGTATGATGTTTGCCGGCGCGTTGCCCGCCTGGAAGCCAACAGCAAATGATGGTACAATTTAGTTATGTCTTACAATCATATTCAGCATCAAGACGCTGAAATATACGATCAAATTGTAAATGAGGCTAATCGCCAGAAAGATGGCCTGGAATTGATTCCTTCGGAAAATTATACCTCGCCTGCGGTCATGGAGGCCATGGGCAGTATTTTGACCAACAAGTATTCCGAAGGATACGCGCACAAGCGCTATTACGGCGGCAACGAATTTATTGACCAGGTGGAATTATTGGCGATTGAGCGGGCAAAAAAATTGTTCGGCGTGCCGCACGCCAATGTCCAGCCCTATTCCGGCAGTCCGGCTAATTTGGCCGTGTATATGGCCACTTGCAATCCCGGCGATGTAATAATGGGCCTGAACTTACCGGACGGTGGCCACCTCACCCACGGCTGGAAAGTTTCGGCCACAGCCATCTTTTACAAAAGCGTGCCGTACCATGTGAAAAAAGATGGCCGCATTGATATGGACGAAGTTTGGCGTCTGGCCAAAGAGCATAAACCCAAACTCATTTGGTCCGGCGCCACCGCGTATACTTATTTATATGAATATGACAAGTTCACCGAGGTCGCGGAGAGCATTGGGGCGTATCACGTTGCCGACATCGCGCACGTAGCCGGTTTGATCGCCGCCGCCGCGCATCCCAGCCCTGCGCCCCATGCGCATATTATTACCACCACTACCCATAAAACTTTGCGCGGCCCGCGCGGCGGCATGATTATGGTGACAGAGCGGGGTTTGCAGAAAGACCCGGATTTAGGGCAGAAGATTGACGCGGCAGTTTTCCCGGGCCTGCAAGGCGGGCCGCATGATCATCAGACCGCCGCCATTGCCATTGCCTTGAAAGAAGCGGCTACTGAAGAATTCAAAGCCTACGGCAAACAGATTGTGGCCAACGCCAAAGCCCTAGCCGAGAGTTTAAAAAACAACGGCCTGAAACTCGTGGCCGATGGCACGGAGAATCATTTAATTTTGATTGATCTGGTGCCGGTGTTCGGCCCCGGCGGCGGTGTGTTCGCCAGCGAAGTTATGGAAGCCGGCGGTATGACCGCCAATAAAAATACCATACCGAAGGACCCATCCTCGCCGTTTTATCCTTCCGGCATTCGGTTGGGCACGCCGGCGCTGACCACGCGTGGCATGAAAGAAGCGGAAATGGTAAAAGTCGGGGAGTGGATCGCGCGGGCCGTGCACGAAGTAGGCAAATACCGCTTGCCCGCGGACCTCAAAGAGCGCGGCGCCTACATCAAAAAATTTAAAGATGAACTGGCGGGCAATCAAACCATAAAAACCATTCGCGAAGAAATCCGGGAATTTTGCAAAAATTTTCCGGTGCCGGGGATCGAATAATTTATGTTGGCCGGATTTGATCATTCGCTCCTGTTTGCGCTCAATGGCTTGGCCGGCCGCAGCGCCGGGCTTGACGCGCTCATTGCTTTCATTGGCGTTTATTTTTGGTACTCTATTCCGCTCGGGCTGCTTATTTGTTGGTTTGTCGGCCGCGACCGGTTCCGCAGCCGCAAGTTGGTACTCATGACTTTTATTGGGTTGATTATCAGCCGCGGCATCCTGGCGGAAATTCTCAAACTCGTCATCATCCGGCCGCGACCGTTTTTGGTTTACCCCGCAGTCACGCAGTTAATCTTCAAGGAATACGAGTCGGCCTTTCCCTCGGGCCACGCAGCCGCCGTGTTCGGCATGGCCACGGTAATTTATTTTTATAACCGCAAGGCCGGGGTCGGGCTCATGGTGTTGGGGTTGCTGATTGGCGCGGCGCGCGTGGCCGGCGGTGTGCATTATCCTACTGATATTATTGGCGGCGCAGTGGTCGGCATTTTGGCGGGGCTCATTGTTCATTATGTGATTGCGCCTCGCGGCCATAGTTTCACGGATAGAGTTTCCCGCATATCTGATAGGCTTTTGCCTTTTACACGCCGCGGCTAGTGTGATAAAATTAAGCTGGCCGGTTTGAGGTTGGCCCGGCAGTAATTTTAAGTTTATTAACGCAAGCCGGTGTGGCGGAACTGGCAGACGCGCACGACTCAAAATCGTGTATCGCAAGATGTGTGGGTTCGACTCCCACCACCGGCACCATGTAGGAAATTGCAAGCGATTTTGGGGGCAAAAACGAATTCGCGGTTCCGCATTTTGGGGGAAGAAAATTTTTTAATCCTTATGAAAAAACAAGAAATCAAAACAGTCCACCAATTTGGCAGATACGAATTGGTCGGACCTGTAAAATTGCCACTCAAACTTTCTAACAACAATGGAAAGATAAGTGAGTTTACTCTCTGGTATTTTGCTTTTCCGGACGGGCAATACGCCGCTTTAATCAAAGGCAATCCGGCAAAAGTTAAAAAGCCACTAGTGCGCGTAGAATCTGTCTGTATTTGGGGACACCTCTTTGGTTCACAATATTGCGATTGTGGTTGGCAGTTGGAAGAAGCAAAGCGGCGTATTGATGAAGAAAAAAATGGGTTAATCATATTTGCGTTTGAACAGCATGGTAAAGCTGTTGGATTAAGAAATCACTTTCTTGTGTACGCCGAAGGTCAGCGTAGAAAGCATGAGTTAGTTGTAGATGCTTATACTTCGCTCGGGTTTGATGAAGATTACCGAAAACATTATGGAGATGTGGCAGATATTCTTCGCCATTTCGGACTAAAAAATATTCGGTTAATGTCGAATAATCCGAATCGTATTGCACTTTTGAAAAAAGCAGGAATTTTTGTTGAACGAGTATCTCACGAAGTTTCATTAAGCGAATACAATAAATCCGAAATGTTTTCGAAAAAAGTGAAGCTCGGACATTTTTTAACTCTGAAGAAAAAGAATGGTAAATAGTTTTCATAAAATATATTTGTATTCGCTTCGCGAATTTTTGGGTTTAATGTCGCTAAAGAAAAACTTGAAATTGTCAGCGGTGCGGCTCCGCCGCCTTTCCGAATTTTCGCGGTGGGCTTTTCTCGCCGCCACAGGCGGCGAAATGCGTTCGGACTAATTCAAGAATACGGCACCAAGTAGAAAAGGCCAACGGTTCACATGGGTAAAGATTGACCAGCGAGTTACTTTCAAGTTCGGATTTTGTTGATACATAATACGCCGTCAAAATTAATACGGGGGCAAAGGCTATGATTAGGAAAGAAAACAATTTTGCCTATATTTTCATCGGCCTCATTCCCAAGTACAAGGATCTTTATACCTATCTTCAAGAAGCCGAGTTTACCCTTGTCTTTAAAGAAGTGATTTACGACGGCGACTACGCCAGTTTGGTAAAAGTCTTAATGGAACGCGGGAAATTAAAAACGATATTATCCCCGCATACGAAAGATCTTTGCTCGATTCTTTTAAAAAGGACCAATGCCTCCATTTCTTACTTAAACGACCAAAAGTCAATAGCTATGCTGACCGAGTCTGGAAACTCCTTGATTTTTCTGATAAAATTCCTGTTGTAAAGGTTAGGCCTGTTTCCATCCTCCAGCGGACATAAAGTTGCTTCTTTAGTAATTTATCAATAATATCTTAACTCATGGGCGCGGAAATAAAGCCTCCCATTCCCACCGAAATCCAACGGTTGTTGTCGGAAATTCCCGAAGATCCCTTGGGTCAATATTATGAGCGATTAAAAGGTATTTCCCGCAGCCTTGGTGTGGTCGGTTACAGGGATAATGATCGCTCAACTTTTTTATTAGTCCATCCGATAATCAAGGCAGTTAATGCTGACAAACAAACGGTGGAACAAGTTTGTGAATTGCGCCGGTCAATTATTCATGCTGCTCGAGAAGAACTTGCTGGCGGTTTGGCGTCGCAACCCCGCGCTACCATGCTGCGGGATTTAATTGTCCAGCATACAGAACTATTACAAAAGGAAAGCGGTTGGTTGAAAAGATTGTCAGATCAGGCTAGGGAAAAAACAAACTCGGTAAAGGCTGGGTTAGAAAGGGGTACCCAATTTTTGAAGAAAAAGTATTGGCCGCACGACTATGCGGTTCAGGACCGAAGAGTAAAAGTTGAGCCGGAAAGTCAAGTAGTTGAATTTCCCGGCAGGGGCGAAGCAGTGAAAAGTTTTGATTATAATGTTACACGGGGAATTGCTGCTGTTGCAGAGTCTCATTATTTGCGTGTTTATTCTTTGTTGCCGAAAAAGATTGTCAGCGAGCTGCCGTTTGAAAATGAATTGGGAATCAGACAAATTCGGATATTAGGTTATGATAGGATATTGCTCAATGTACGGGACGGTCTATCATATATTTATGATTTTAAAAAAAATCAATTAAGCGAACTGGGAAGCGATTATGACCTGCAAATGCATCTTTTTAAGATAGGTTCTAATAATTTGGACCTTATTCTTACGAGCATAACTAAAACAGGTGCAGTACAAACGGTTTATGGCAAGGATGTTAAATCTGGCGATCAATGGCGCACCGATTATTTGAATTACAGAGAGGGAGCTTTTTCAGTAAGCCCTAATAGATCGTATTTGGCCGCGGCCGGGCGTTTTCTCTCCGTATATATTTGGCATATAAAAACTGATGGCAGTAGACATGAACCCACATATGAGCTATACATTGGCAATCAAGCAGCACCATATTATAGTGATAACAATCGGGCAAATGTAATCTCCGGGGTAGGAGTTGATGATTCTGGTAGACATTTGGCCATCGCATTGGAAGTATCGTATGCAAAACCAAATGACCAACCAAATGATCATGAGATGAGCGTGTATGATGTAGCAAATCAGAACAAAATCATAAGCCAGTGGAAGCTCCGAGGTGATTTAAGAGCCGTAGCTTTCGTTCCGCGGAGCGATTTACTGCTTGTGCTTTCCGGTGATGCGTCCCACAGGTATGCCGTGCTATATAATTGGAAGACTGGCACATCCGAACGAACATTTATTGATGATAAATTTGGTAGAAGTGTAGTCAGGCAGATGCAATTGAGTCCAGATGGTGAAACCGTGGCATTTGTGAACGATCGAGGCGATTTGAGGATAGAACCGATTCGCACAATTAAGTCTGAATGATGATTGACGATCTGAACGGGCAAACTAGTATGGCTACAATAGGTACTGACAAACTCTCCTACGCTGACGCGCAGATTGAGGAGATTGATGTTGCCAAAATCGCGCCGAACCCGTTTCAGCCGCGTAAAGTTTTTAATGAGGCGGCCTTGCGCGAACTGGCCGATTCCATCCGCGAGCACGGCGTAATCCAGCCCGTGGTGGTGACACAAACACCCGAAGGCTACGAACTGGTGGTGGGCGAGCGGCGGTTTCGCGCGGCAATTTTGGCCGGATTGGCCACGGTGCCGGCCATCGTCAAAAAAACTTTGGAAGACCAGACCAAGCTGGAAGTCGCGCTTATTGAAAACATCCAACGCCAGGAACTTAATCCCATTGAAGAGGCGCAAGCTTATGACCGGCTCATTCAGACCTTTCGTTTGACCCAGGAAGAGGTGGCCAGAAAAGTGGGCAAGTCGCGGCCATCCATTACCAATACTTTGCGGCTGCTGCATTTGCCGGCGGAGTTGCAACGGGCGCTCATTGAAGGAAAAATCAGCGAGGGGCACGCGCGAGCCATTCTCGGCCTCGGCGACATAGAAAAGCAACTGGGGCTGTATCGGCTGATTTTGGAACAGGGTTTGAATGTGCGCCAGGTGGAGAACAAGGTGCGGGAACTTACGGCGCGCCGCCGCGTGGATGCCGCGGCCCCGGATCCCAAGTTAATGGCTTTGGAAAATGAACTGCGCGGCAAGCTGGGGACACAGGTCAAAATCCAGCGCCAGGGCCGCGGCGGCAAAATCACCATAGAATTTTTCAGCGACGAAGAACTTAATGATATAATCCATAAGATGTCGGAAGCGGGTGAAGAGGAGAACGGGGGCTTTATCACGGTTTGACAACGAACATACCGGGCTGTAGTATAGTGGTAGTACGCGTCCATGGGGTGGATGTAGTCTGGGTTCGATTCCCAGCAGCCCGACCAGAAGGGTTAACCCCGCGATGAACTTAGCAAACATTAATTGCCATTTCGGCAGAAACAAAAAGGAAATAATTTATGATCGGCGGACACTAAATCAGCTAGCAGAAACCCCGGCTTAACGGCCGGGGTTTTATTATATGGTATAATGGAAATATATGACGTTCCAACAATATCAGGAGCAGTCGCGCGTTACCGCCAAGTATCCGGACAGCGGACAGAATTTTGTTTATCCTACGCTGGGCTTGGTGGGCGAGGCGGGCGAAGTGGCGGAAAAGATTAAGAAAGCCCTGCGGGACCACGCCGGCGTTGTTGATGAAGCGCGCAAAAAAGAGATTATGGAAGAGCTCGGCGACGTCTTGTGGTATATGGCTCAATTATCAACCGAACTGGGTTTAGATTTGGAAGATGTCGCAGCCGGCAATCTTGCCAAATTGCGTTCGCGCATGGAGCGGGGACAATTATCCGGCAGCGGGGATGACAGGTAAGCCGAGACAGTTCCGCAGATAGGATCAACTAAAATTATATTTTAAGAAGATTTTATGAAACGCGTCGTTATTATTCATTGCTGGAGCGGCTATCCCGATTATTGCTGGTATCCGCAGACCAAGCGCGAGCTGGCCGCGGCCGGATTTGAAGTGATGGTGCCGCCCATGCCGCAAACTGACATGCCGAATTTAAGTTTGTGGCTGCCCGAGCTGCGCAAAGTCGTCGGCACACCCGACAAAGATTTATTTTTGGTCGGCCATAGCGCCGGCGCCATTACCATCATGCGCTATCTGGAGGAGATCTCGGAAAACGAGCGCGTCGGCGGCATCGTGCTGGTGGCGCCTTTCATAAACGACCTCGGCCATCCCGAACTCAAGAATTTTTTCCTTAATCCGCTCGATTTTGGGCGCATCCGCTCGCACACTGACAACATTGTTTTGATAGAATCTGATGATGACCCGCTCATCCCTTTATTGCACGGCGTAATCTTGAAAGAAAAACTCGGCGGCGAACTCATCATCAAACACAAAATGCAGCATTTCTCCGGTCCCATTGATGACGAAAATAGCTGCACAATGCTGCCCGATGTGAGTGAGTGGGTGACGAAGATGGCGCAAAGTTAGAGAAAGTATCAGCTTATGGACAACGATCCGGCAAAACTCGCCAAGCTAATTCGTTATTTTATTTTAATCTCAACTACCGAGGCGGGAAGCGGGCATCCGACCTCGTCTTTGAGCGCGGCTGACCTCATGACTGTGCTGTTTTTCGGCGAACATTTTCGGTTCGATTTAGATCATCCCGAGCACCCTAACAATGACCGCTTGATTTTTTCCAAAGGCCATGCTGCGCCGTTGTTTTATTCTTTGTACCCTGCAGCGGGAAAAATTACCGAAGCCGAACTGAAAACTTTGCGTAAGTTCGGCAGTCAGCTTGAAGGGCATCCGACCATGCAGTTTCCTTACACCGAAGCCGCAACCGGCTCATTAGGTCAGGGCTTGTCCATTGGCGTGGGTATGGCACTAAACGCAAAATACGTTGACAAGCTCCCGTACCGGACTTTTGTTTTGCTCGGCGACAGCGAAATGGCCGAGGGCTCGGTGTGGGAGGCCATCCAACTCGCCGCGCATTATAAATTAAATAATCTGGTTGGGATTATTGATGTGAACCGTTTGGGCCAGCGCGGCGAAACTATGTATGGGCACGATATTGCCGCGTATGAAAGACGCGTGGGCGCGTTCGGCTGGAATACTATTGTGATTGACGGGCATAATTTGGATGAGATTGCAGCGGCTTACAAAAAAGCCGTCTCGTTCGCCTCTGCCAAAGCCAATGCCGCCGCCGGCGGCGCGGCTGCCGAAAGCAAGGATATGCCTACCATGATCATCGCCAAAACTTTGAAAGGCAAGGGCGTGCCGTATTTTGAAAATAAAGACAACTGGCACGGCAAGCCGTTATCCAAAGAAGAATTGCCGGAAGCACTTAAGGAGCTGGGCGAGGTGGATGTAACAGTGCGCGGCGAATTGGCCAAACCGGAACAAATTAAATCAGCAGTTGATTCATCCGGTTCCGGAATATCCGCTGCCGCACCGTTTGGCTATCCGCCCGACAAGCCCGTGGCCACGCGCAAGGCTTACGGCAATGCTTTGGCCCGTTTGGCTCCGGCCATACCAGGTCTAGTGGTGCTGGATGCCGAAACCAGCAACTCCACCTACGCCGAATTCATCAAAAAAAATCACCCGGAAAGATTTTTTGAGATGTATATTGCCGAGCAGAACATGGTCGGCGCGGCTTTGGGCTTATCGCGCCGCGGTAAAATTCCCTTCGTGTCCACATTCGCCGCGTTCTTCACGCGCGCCTTCGACCAGATTCGCATGAGCCAGTATTCCGACGGCAACATCAAATTTGTGGGCTCGCACGCCGGCGTGAGCATTGGCGAGGACGGCTCCTCGCAAATGGGTTTGGAAGATTTGGCCATGTTTCGTACTCTGCATAAAGGCGTGGTGTTGTATCCGTCCGACGCCGTCTCGTGCGAAAAATTGGTGGAAGCGGCAGCCGAGCACCACGGCAATGTTTATATCCGCACCACGCGCAAGGATACTCCGATTCTCTATGGCACAGACGACTCGTTCCCCATCGGCGGCAGCAAAGTTTTGCGGTCAGCCGTCGGCACCGGAGGCAAAGATTCTGTTACGATTGTCGCGGCCGGAGTGACCCTGCACGAAGCGCTGGCTGCGTATGATGATTTACAAAAAGAGGGGATTGCGGCGCGCGTTATCGATCTTTACAGCATCAAACCAATTGACGTTGCCACCTTGCAGAAAGCCGCGGCCGAAACCAAAGCCATTATTACCGTGGAAGACCATTTTCCGGAAGGCGGCCTGGGCGAGGCGGTCATGGCCGCTCTGGCCGGAAACGAGGCGGCGGGTACAGGCGTCGCCAAAGTCCACAGCCTGGCCGTGCGCAAAATGCCCAAAAGCGGCAAGCCCGCCGAACTCCTGGACTACGAAGAAATCTCAAAAAATGCTATCATTAAGAAAGTTAAAGAAGTTATAAGCAGTCGTTAATATCATGTTGGATTCCACTCCCGATAAACAGCTTAGGGAAACTGCGCTGGCCATGGTTGCGCCAAACAAGGGAATTTTGGCCGCGGACGAGAGCTTGGGAACAATTGAGAAGCGTTTCAAAAAAATCAATCTCGAATCAACAGAAGAAAACAGGCGCGTTTATCGAGAACTGCTCTTTACCACCCCCGGGCTCGGCGATTATATTTCCGGCATAATATTGTTTGATGAAACTATCCGGCAAAGCACGGGCGACGGAAAGAGCTTTGTAGGGGTTTTGCAGCAACAAGGCGTACTCTCCGGCATAAAAGTTGACCAGGGCACAGTTGCCATGGCTAATTCACCGGAAGAGAAGGTTACCAAAGGGCTTGAGGGATTATCCGAACGATTAGCAGAGTACGTAAAGTTGGGTGCAAAGTTTGCCAAATGGCGGGCGGTCATTACTATTGGCGAAGGCATTCCTACTGATGCCAATATTCAGCAGAACGCCAAAGACCTGGCGGCTTATGCGCTGGCTTGCCAGCAGATAGGATTGGTGCCCATGGTTGAACCAGAAGTTTTGATGGATGGCAGTCATTCTCTGAAACGATGTCAAGAAGTTAGCGAGAAAGTTTTGACTGCTGTTTTTGAGGAATTGAGGAACCACGAGGTACTCATTCCCGGAATGATTTTAAAAACTAACATGGTCGTTCCTGGCAAAGATTCCGGCGAGCGCGCTGCGCCCAAGCAGGTTGCCGAAGCAACGCTACGGTTGTTCAAAAAAGTTTTGCCGGATGATTTGCCCGGTCAGACCTTCTTGTCGGGCGGGCAGAGTGAAATTGAGGCGACACAGAATCTCAACGCCATCAATAAGTCAAAGTCGTTGCCGTGGCAATTAACTTTTTCTTATGGTCGGGCTTTGCAGGACAGCGCGCTGAAAATTTGGAACGGGAAGCCGGAAAATGTTTCTGCGGCGCAACAAGCTTTTTATCATCGCGCCAAACTGAATGGCTTGGCGAGGATGGGGCAGTACAACGATAAATTAGAAGCAAGCTTGTAGAAATATAAATTTATTGATAAACAATGGATCGCAACCTTGCGCTGGAATTTATTCGAGTGACCGAGGCGGCCGCTATCGCGGCCGCCCGTTGGATTGGCCGCGGCGACAAGCACGCCGCGGACGGCGCCGCGGTAAAAGAAATGCGCGCGCGCTTCAACCAGATTGATTTTGCCGGTAAAGTCGTGATCGGGGAAGGGGAGAAGGACGAAGCGCCCATGCTGTATACCGGCGAAAAGGTCGGGCGCGGGCACCGCACCGGCAAAGGCCCATACATGGATTTGGCCGTGGACCCGCTGGAAGCTACGGACAGCGTGGCGCTCGGCCGCTACAATGCAATAGCCGTTATTGTTACTGGTGCGCGTGGCTCGCTGCTCCATGCCCCCGATACTTATATGGATAAACTCGCCGTTGGTCCGCGGGCGCGAAAAGTTATTGACCTTGATGCGCCGTCCAAAGTTAATATAAACCGTGTGGCCAAGGTGTTAGGGAAAAATGTGCGCGACATCACGGTAATTATGCTCGAGCGCGAGCGTCATGAAAAATTAATGGAGCAGGTGCGCGCCGCCGGCGCCCGCGTCCGGCTCATTACCGACGGCGATGTGGCCGGTGCCATCGCGCCAAGTCTGCCTGACTCCGGTGTCGATCTGCTCATGGGCATTGGCGCCAGCACCGAGGCGGTTTTAGCTGCCGCAGCCATAAAAATTCTCGGCGGCGAGATTCTGGCTCGATTCAAACCGCGCGACGAAAAGGACGCTGTCAACATCAGACGCCACGGCATCAAAAATATCAATAAAATTTTTACTTCGGAAATGCTGGCCCAAGGCAATCAGTTAACTTTTACCGCCACCGGCGTTATCGACGGCCCCTTACTTAACGGCGTGATCTTCAACGATCATCACATCACAACTCATTCGGTAGTTATGCGCGCCATGTCCGGCACCATCCGCTATATTACCACTTTGCATCATGCCAACAGGACGGGGCCTTACGGTCAGACCCGTGCGCCGCGCCGCAAGCGGGGGCCATAATGCGGATCCAGTATTTGGGCAGTAAAGACGAAGCCGTGAAAGCTGCGGCCGGCGCCTTGGCTTCGCTGTTGCAGCAGCCCGGCCCAATCCTTCTGCTCCTGGCTGGGGGCTCATCTTTCAGTCTGTTCAATCATATTAAAGCTGATCTGTTGTCAAACCGGGTAACCATTGGTATGATTGATGAACGCTACGACGCTGATTCTGTCATTAACAATTTTGTCCAGCTGTCCGCTACGCCTTTTGCCCAGGTAGCGGCTCGTCGCGGAGTGCAGTTTATTGATAGCCGTGTGCAAACCGGGGAAACTCTGGAACAATTCGCCCGCCGCCTTGAAGCGGCTTGGAAAACCTGGACGCAGCAGTTTCCCACCGGCAATATTTTGGCCACATTGGGCATGGGACCGGACGGTCACACGGCCGGAATCATGGCTTATCCGGAAAATAAGAGCTTATTTAAGCGATTATTTGATGATGTGCAACAATGGATGATAGGGTATAATGCAGAAGGCAAACATGAGTATCGTTATCGCGCCACTGCGACTCTGCCGTTTTTGCGGACCGAAGTTGATGCGGCCGTAGCGTTTGTAGCCGGTCCGAAAAAGCGCGCCGCGCTCCAGCGGGTGCTGGCCGGCACCGGTAGCCTAGCCGAAACCCCGGCGCGCATCTGGCAGGAGATGAGAAATATGCAAATTTTCACTGATATCCAAAATCGTTAAGCTTAATATTGTTTATGCGTAAAAATGTAAATCCAGAGAGAGAGAGAGTCACGGAACAAAAGGATATTGGGCAGCGACTCGATTTCAGAAGGATTTTTTATGATAAATTAGCCAGCCTGCCCGTTTATGAGTCTGAACAAGAAATGAAAGATGCGGCATACGGTTATGAAGGAGTCGGCATAATGAAAATAAAAAAACAAGGTCCGGCTTTAATTTTTGTTTGTAGCAATGATGAAGGACCAGATTGGAACTATCAAATTTGGTTGGAAAACCCCGTTGATATTGGAGACCACAGATACCCGCATACTGAGGTTGAGGATAAATTAACAAAATATTTACAGGGTATAAATTTAGAAATTAAAATCCAACTTTCGGCTTTCGTTTTACAGGATGATAAAGATAGGATATATATTGTTTTAGACAGCATTCCCGCTAGTAGAATAAAGGAAGATATGGAATCACAATACAGCGAAATCGGGAGAAACAGTTGGATCAGATTTTTGGATCAATACCATATTGAAAGAATTGTCGGAAATTTTCCTCATAAATATGATGAGCCTGACGGATCTCCTGTTTATGACTGGAACACTGAACGATTAGTTGACAGCGATATTATTAGTGAAATAAAAGATGATAATTATTTGTACGGTTTTGCCGAAGAACACCAAATGACCAATACACAATGGTTACGGTTTAGGAGATTGGCAAAATCATTGCGACACAGGCAAAAGCTCAATTTAGATAAACTTGCAAAAGCAGTGATTGAAGATGATTAACGCTATGTTGACCGCAGTCAATTCATCTGGTATTTTTGCTCTCGGCCTTTGTAAAAAAATCCCAAAGAACACCCCCGGAGAGAATTGAGCAGAGCCGCGACAAAATATCGGGCCTTGACACAATATAACTTATAGGTTATATTAGATATTGGGAGATATTGTTATGAAAAATTTTGAAAGTTTTAAATCGCGATTATTGAAGGATAAGGCAATAAAAAAGGCCTATGATGAGTTAGGTCCGGAGTTTGCTTTGATTGAAATGATAATTCGGGAACGGCTTAAGCAGGGACTTACGCAAAAGCAGCTGGCAAAAAAGATCGGAACCAAGCAGCCGGTTATTTCGCGGCTGGAATGCGGTAGTTACAATCCTACGATTAAATTTTTGCACAGGGTGGCAAGTGCTTTGGATGCAAAGTTGCGCGTTTCAATCTCCTAATTTTTATTCAGTTTGATTTATAAAGTTAACACATGCGCTCGCAAAATCTCAAAACCAAAATTTTTATTGACAGCGGCGATCCGGCCGAAACCAAACAGGCCATTGAGCTGCTGGGTTTTCTGGACGGCCAGACTACCAACCCCAGCCTGATTGCCAAACATCCCAAAGCAGCGGCCCGCATGGCGCGCGGCGAAAAATTCACTTCGGAAGAAATTTACGGATTTTATAAGGAAGTCGTGGGCGAACTTTCCAAGATGATGCCGGGCGGTTCCATCTCCATTGAAGTTTATGCCGATGGCTTAACCACTGCCGAGCAAATGTTCGCGCAAGGTCAGGAAATGTTCGGCTGGATTCCCAACGCGCACATAAAATTTCCGACCACGGCCGCGGGTTTGGAAGCCGCGGAACGCGCGATCAAAGAGGGTATGCGCGTGAATATGACTTTATGCTTTTCGCAGGCGCAGGCCGTGGCCGTGTATGCGGCCACGCGCGGCGCCAAAAAGGGCGCTGTGTTTGTCTCGCCGTTCGTGGGCCGGTTGGATGACCGCGGCGAAAACGGCATGGGCCTTATTGCCAATATCATAAAAATGTATCGGGGCGGCGAAGGCGGTGCGGCTGGCGGGTACACGAGTTCCGCTGGCTCCGGCAACGGGAGCGCCGCAGGCCAAACAAGCGTTGCTGGCCGCGCGTCCGATGGCCGCGCGTTCGGTGACCACGCGCCTGACGGCCATGTGGAAGTGCTCACCGCCAGCGTGCGCACCATGGAACACTTTCTCTACGCCTTGGCGCTCGGCAGCGACATTATCACCGCGCCGTTTAAAATTCTGAAAGAATGGGGAGATAGAAAAATGCCCGTGCCGGGCGCGGATTTCAAATATAATGCCGGTGAACTCAAACCAATTCCATATCAGCAATTAGATTTAAACAAAGACTGGCGTTCGTTTGACCTCCATCACGATCTCACCGACAAGGGCATAGAACGCTTTGCCCAGGATTGGAATAATTTAATTCGTTAAGACATATTCAACCGAGCGAGCCTGTTTAGTCAGCGCATATTTAGTATTCGCGGCTAATATTTGGCCGTTTTTCTTTTAGTTAAGCCTGTATTTCAATTCGCATTTCAGACTTGACAACATCCGCCGGGCAGTATAGAATTCTAATAGTTGTTTGAATGTTAGAATACTCAAATGGAAACCACTAGACTTAAAGTCAAACCGTATCTCTTGACCTCGGATCTGGTAAAACGGGCCCGGCTATTGGCCCTTGCCGGAGACCAGACGCGCATCCGGATTTTGTGTTTTATGTTTGAAAACAAAAAGGCCTGCGTGTCCGAGATTGCCGCGGGCCTGGATATGAGCATTGCCAGCATTTCTCATCATCTCCAAATCATGCGCGATAACGGCTTGTTTGTAACCGAGCGCATGGGCAACATGATTTGTTACATTTTGGTGGAAAATGATTTTTCAAAAAAGCTTGAAAAAATAATCTGCGAATAATTGACGCAGGAAGAACAGGTTATTATGACATTGCCGATTCTTACCATCTTTTTGGCAGGGTTCATAACCATACTTTCTCCCTGCATCCTGCCGATTCTGCCGCCGTTTCTGGCCGCCAGTCTTCAAAGAAGCAAGTGGAAGCCGGTATTCATTACACTGGGTTTGATGTTCGGCTTTACGCTGGTCGGTTTCGGCATTTCCGCTTTTGGCCAAGCGCTGGGCTTGAGCGTGTTTGATTTTCGCAATATCGCCGTTGTTTTGCTGTTCATTTTCGGGCTCGGCCTGCTTTTTCCGGAAATCAGTTCCCGCATTATCGGCAAATTTGAATTTTATTTTAGGGCGGCGTTCCTGCGGAAAAACCACGCTCCAGAGCAGTCTCGCGGCGTAGTGTCCGGATTTTTTACCGGCCTGGGTCTGGGTTTTGCCTGGATTCCCTGCGTGGGCCCGGTATTTGGCGCCGTACTGACCTTTGCCGCCAGCCGCCAGAACTTGGGCTTGAGCCTGTTTTACTTTTTATTGTATTCGCTCGGCGCGGGCATTCCCATGCTCCTGTTGGCTTTTTTCAGCAACAAGTTAATTAGCCGTTTTCGTTGGCTGTCGGAAAAAGCCGAGGGAATTAAAAAAGTCGCGGGCGCCATCCTCATCCTCGTTGCCGTTAGTTTTATTTTTAACTGGGATCGGACAGCGCAGAATTGGATTTTGCAGTATTATCCAAATTTCGCGCTGTAAAGTGGGGACTTACACGCCTGTAGTCGTGAGCGCCGAAAAGTATTAAATAAGCAATAATCAATTAAAAATTATTAAGAAACCATGAAGAAAAAAACAAGCGCCTATGTTACATGGATGGCCATTGCCGTTCTGCTCATTGGCGGCATCGGGCTCATCATAAACGGCAAGAACCGCCGTGAGCAGGAATTAGCCGCCCGTTATCAAGATGTTACAGAGGATTCTCCGTCTTTGTCTGTTGCGGGGAATAGCGGCGGCTCCGCGGCGACGGCCAATGCCCAGGGGCCCTACAAAACCGAAGGCGGCAACGAGCAGGAAAATGATAACTATTTCGTTAAGGGGCGAATAAATACTTTAGTTGACCTGGCGGAAAAAGACAAAAAAACCGTGGTGTGGGTTTCCGCGCCGTGGTGCGAAATCTGCCACGCCATGCGGCCGTTCATTCACAAGAGCGTAAACAAGTTCGCCGACAAAGTAGCGATTAAAGAAATTGATTTTGATTCCAATCCGCACTTGGTCAAACAAATGGGACTTTACGGCACGCCGGATTTTATCGTTATTGATTCAGCCGGTAAGGAAATAAAGCGCTGGGGTGGCGCCACTCAAAGCAGTTTTGAGGCGCAGCTGCAGGCGGTGAGCCAGTTATAGAGCAGTTTGCGATTATTAAATACTTTATTGTTAATTCCGGCCCGGTTTCTTGACCGGTCACCAACCAGATTCATTTAACCATGCTGAAGCAAAATTTTCTCATTCTTATTATTGTTTTTGTTATTGCCGGTTTGATCGCTGTGGTCGGTTATCAACGGTTGGGCAGGAAAACCATTGCGTTGCCGAAAGAAAACACCAAAGCCGCGGTAGC
Source organism: uncultured Candidatus Saccharibacteria bacterium (assembly GCA_964372905.1). GTDB lineage: Bacteria > Patescibacteriota > Doudnabacteria > UBA920 > UBA920 > CAYJQY01. The sequence continues at coordinate 39,442 of CAYJQY010000005.1, read as the reverse complement.
GCTAAAACACTCCATTCCGCTTGATGAGATCGTTGACGGCGGGCCGGGCAAGGACGGCATTCCTTCCATTGATCACCCCAAATTTCTAACTTTGGTTGAAGCCAAAAACGAGTTTCAAGCGGAGGGCCTCGGATTGGCGGTAACCCTAAACGGCGAAAACCGTTTTTATCCCTACCAAGTTCTGGTTTGGCACGAACTGGTGAATGATCAAATCGGCAATACGCCGATTTTGGTTTCGTTTTGCCCGCTGTGCGGTTCCGGATTAGTGTTTGATCGCCGCGTTAACGGAAAGGCCGTGGAGTTCGGCGTATCGGGCAAACTGCACAATTCGGACCTGCTTATGTACGACCGCAAAACCGATTCGCTGTGGCAGCAGATTTTAGGACAAGCCGTGGTTGGGCCTTTGACCGGCACCCAGCTTACCCAATTGGACGCCAGCGTCATCCCGCTTCAAATTTTTGCCGATAAATTCCCCGGCGGCGTAGTGTTGTCCAAAGATACTGGTTTTTCGCGGAATTACGATAGCGGCCCCTATGGCGGCTACGATCAAAGTGAGCAGATTTATTTCCCGGTAAAAAATCAGGATCAGCGTCTGCACCCCAAAACCCGCGTCCTGGGCATTAGCGTTCAAGGCAAGTTTAAAGCCTACCCGCTTGACCTCTTAAAAACCAAAGGTCGTCTTACTGACAATTTCGCCGACCGCCGGCTGGACATTGATTATAACGGCGGCTTGGTAAAGATTTTTGACGCCGCGGACAGCCGGGAAATTATTCCGGTTAACACTTTCTGGTTTGCCTGGTTCGCGTTTCATCCCGATACGGAACTGTATCAGTAGCCCCGATAAACGAACTTATTTCAAAAAACCAGTTTCCTTTAAAATTTTTGGGTTTTTGACTCGAAAATTAATATTTAAAAAAGCACAGAATTAATTAAAGAAAAATTGCGGGTTTTGCAGAAAGGAGATTTTGATGTTATGAAAGCAATCTGGAACAATGAGATTATTGCCGAGACTAACGACACTGTTGTCGTGGAAGGTAATCATTATTTTCCGCCGGAATCTGTGCGTACGGAATATCTCATGAACAGCGGCAATAAATATACCTGCGTTTGGAAAGGCGTGTGTGATTATTATAATATAGAAGTTGGTGGTAAAATAAATAAAGATGGCGCATGGGTTTACCCCGAACCCACCCGCGCCGCGCAGCATATTAAAGGCCGATTTGCCTTTTGGCACGGGGTGGAAATTATATAATATAAGGAAAGGCATGCCAGAACATGAATCAAAAATTATTTATTCCAATTTTGCTCGGCACGGTGCGCGACGGCCGCGAAAGCGAAAAAGTCGCCGATTATTTACTGCCGAGGGTCCAGGCGCATCCGGAAATTGAAACGCAACTGTTCGACCCGCGCGACATGGATATACCCGACAATGCCGAAGGCCAGGACTTTAAGGACTCGGTACCGCAGTGGCGCGATGCCGTTGTGCGCGCCGACGGACTGATTATTATTTCTCCGGAATACAATCACGGCTATCCGGGCAGTTTGAAGCACGCCCTTGATATTTTGCTGCCCGAATACATCCATAAGGCCGCGGGTTTGGTTGGCGTGTCCGCCGGCGGCTGGGGCGGCGTCCGGGTTATTGAGCAGCTGGTCCAAGTGGTGCGCGAGCTCGGCCTGGCCGTTTCGTTCACCGATTTGCAGTTTCCCCGCGTAGGCAAATTATTTGATGACCAGGGTAAAATAACCGATCCGGCTTATGACAAAAGCGTGGACGGCTTTTTGGCCGAACTGGTCTGGATGGCCAAAATCTTGCGCTGGGGCCGGGAAAATCTCCCCAGCAAGTATCATCTCAATAAAAAATGAAAACAACTGCCGCATATTGCCCCCATTGCTGGCCGTCCAAGCGGACCACGCATTGGGACATTCAGGCGGATTATTACTTTACTCGTCTGCTTGAATTCGTGGACTGGCTGGTGCGGCCGCTGTCTTTTTTGGAATCTAAAAGTTCCCACCGTTTAAGTCACTGGCTGTGGGGATGGTATCTGGAGTGCTTTCGCAAAATCGGCTTGGTGAAGTTTGTCAGGGACCCGGATCCGACGCTAATGAACGTGAGGAGCCTGGTTTTTTACAAGGAGGGGAAAAGAAGAGGTTTGGATATTGCCATTACCAAACTCCTGGGGCGGAAAACTTACAGTAATGAAATTAAGTTCCGCTACCGCGGCCGGAATTACTATTTTGAAAGCATCCCGCTAACCATGCGCGGAGCTTCATTTAAAATTGATCATAAATTTAACGTAAAACGATCGCTGGCCGAGCGCGGCCTGCCCGTGCCCGAAGGCATGGTATTCACCAGCAAGGCGGCCGGCATGGAGTATGGGCGCAATTTGGGCTTTCCTCTGGTGGTCAAACCCAATACGGGATCGCTGGCCCAGCATGTGGTATGTAATGTTAAAAATGAAGATGAATTGGTGCAGGCGATAGATATTGTTCAGCAGTATCAACCGAGATTTATTGTCGAGCGATTTTTGTCCGGCGGTATGCATCGCGGCACGGTAATTGATCGCCGCCACGTTTTTATTTGTTTGCGCGACCGTGCCAACGTAGTGGGAGACGGCGTGTCGAGCATTCGCCAGCTCATGGAAAGCAAAAATGCCGACCCGCGCCGAAGTGAAGCGTTTGATGCCAGCGCCTCGCTCCATAAAATGCCGTTTGATGAAATCACCAAACAATATCTGGCCGGGCAAAACCTAACTTTTGCTTCTATTCCCGCGGCGGGCCAAAAAGTTTATCTGTACGGCATCGGCAAACTGTTGCCCGACCGCGGCAATGACATCATCAATTTTACCGATGAGGCGCATGAGGACAACAAAGCATTATTCCTGCGCGCCGCCGAACTGCTCAACACAGACCTGGTCGGCATTGATTTCATCATCCCCGACATCACCAAACCCTGGCGCGGGCAAATCTGCGGCATTTTGGAGGCCAACAGCGTGCCGTATGTGGATATGCACACTAATCCTTCGGTCGGCAAACCAGAGCCCATTGTGGAATTGATTTGGGACCTTGCGCTGGCGGATTTGGAGAGTGCCAATGCCCACCCTAATTTATGACTGGCATCTTTTAGCCAAAAAGTATAGGTGTGTTCGTTGGCTCCTTGATCTGGTGGCTCATTCTGAACGGGACTGCTGATTTTTATCGAGATAAAGTTAGCAGCCGGGGGTTGAGCTGGAGTAATAAAATTTCAGGAGCGATAATTTTGATTTTCGGTCTTCTCGCCCTCTTGATAATTCGTTGAAGCAGGCGTGATTTGGCTTATGCGAGCACTTTGGCCGGCTTGGCCTTGGTTCTGATGCAGCGCGTGCAGACTTTCACGCGGCGGCTATTATGAACAGCCCATTGCAAATTCGGCAGCAGGCGCACGATGCTGGCGCGCATGCTGTGGGATCGTTTGATGGTGCGGGAGTAACTCTTTCCGCAAATAGCGCACATTCGGGGCATAGAAATGAAATTAAATACTGGGTGATTGTAGCATAACCTGCTATAATTAATCAATAGTGTGTCCAGAAAGTGCCAAGCTTCTGTCACAGTCCTCGTCGTCGGCCGCCTCGCCAGTTGCCCGCGCAAGCAGCAGAGTTGCTCAGATATCTCTCGGTGCAAATGCTGCTTGCCGGGCAAACTGTCTCGGCGGCCTGCGGATAGTTCCATAAGCCTGGCATTTTCTGGACTAAATAATAAAATTATGGGAATTGTTATTACTTTAGTCATATTATTGTTTTCCGCCATCGTGCACGAGGTTTGCCACGGCCTCATGGCCGAACGCCTGGGCGACGATACGGCGCGGGAGCAGGGGAGAATCACTCTTAACCCCATTCCTCACATTGATCCGTTCGCCTCGATTTTACTGCCGGTACTGCTCCTGGCAATTCATTCGCCCATTATTTTCGGTGCGGCCAAGCCGGTGCCGGTGAATTTTAATAATCTGCGTTATCCCAAATTGGGCATGGCCTTGGTCTCTTTGGCTGGACCATTGAGTAATTTTATTCTTGCTGTTTTATTTGTCATTCCCATCAAGCTTGGTTTGGTCAATTCGGTTTCCCAACCAATTCTTATTCAAGCCATTTTGCTGAATTTGGTACTAGGAACCTTTAATCTGTTGCCCATTCCGCCGCTGGACGGCAGCAAAATTTTAGCCAGCCTGGGTTCGGATGAGTGGATGTACAAGATTTTGTCGTTCGAGCGCTACGGTTTTGTTTTGGTGTTGCTGTTTTTGTGGCTGGGCATTTTGGAAAAGATTCTGATTCCGGTGATTGTGCTTTTTGCCCGGCTATTTGGGCTAGAGTTATTTTAAAATATTTGTGAGCCAATTGTTATAATTTATTGTAGCTAGCCTTTCGGAAGCATGTAGCCAAATGTTTTAGGATGGATAATGCCGATTGATCGGAAGCGTTTCAGTTTGAGCAAATCTTTGTCCATAGTGACGATCAGGTCGGCTTGGGCCGCCGTCGCGCATTCTAAAATTTTGTTATCATCAGGATCCCGTGCTATAACCTGGATTTTTTCTTTAGGGGCGACGATATGGGCCGCCGGATAAATCGTATTCAGCAATAGCAGCCGGTTCGTTTCAGTAACCAATCCTTTTGCCAGAAATATTTCCAGCTTACTGCGCAATTCGTTCATGATCGGTTCAGAAATGCAGAGTGTATACTGACTGTTCCGCGCAAGCACCAACTTTACGAGATAATTGCAAAAACCGCCTTGAACTGCGGCCGCTATATAAATGTTGGTATCGAAGACCAGCTTCATGTTATTTGAAGAATGTTTCCACATCTTCTTCAGATTTGATGCCCAAGCGCAACGCGGCCGGCACGAACACTCGCCGAACCTCTTCCCACTGTTCGAGCAGCAGATAACTTTTTACTGCATCGTTGACCACTTGGCTGACTGAGGTTTCCCGCTTATCGGCGTATTTAATTATATCCTCGCGCAATTGCATGGGCATGGATACGCTAACAACTTCAGTTTTTTTACCTCTATTTTGAGCCATATATGAAAAATGGTTCTAAAGATTAATAATTCCTAATAAGAGGTTATTATAATTTAATAATTTTGTCAAGTGATTTTTAATATACAGGTAATTGACTTGATTTTCAGATGTTGTTATAGTGTGTAATTGTTATGGCAAATGAAGAAAACAGGATAATAACAGAGCGGAGGGACAAAATTGGCCAACCTTTCAAAGTTAAAATTGTGTATTATCCTCTTGATACGGCCGGCGAACCCGATTCTTTTGCCCTGAAGAACTTAGTCAATCAGATAAAAGGGTCAGCAGACATCATGTTTTACCAGCTAAAGCGTGCTGACAGCAGGATCTATTCCTATATGCTTTTGTTGTCTCCAGAGCACAAGGACTTAAGTCTGCCGTATGGATTTGCCAAACAAGACGATTATGAAGATTATCCCCGGTTCTTGTTTAATGGGCCCGCCTCCGAAGCCGTGCAGTGGTTAGGTAAGGATGGATGGAACATTGAGATCCTGGAATAATTTGAGTGTCCTGGATTTTTAAAGACCTTTTGCGCCCCACCAGCCTCGGTAGTTTCCAATCGAGACACGATACCTTCCGGCGGAACGCTGGCGTTTGACAGCGGTTGACAGCGTCGGCATTTGTGATATACTAAAGCAAAATCCATACGAAGCCATTTCGATTCGTCGAGATAATTACCATACAGGCCGCAGGTTTTGGGAAGTGTGCCCACAAGGCTTCTGGGCAGTACCAGGCAGGCGAGAAAGCAAAAACCCTTTTGCTTTGGGTTTTTTTGTTGGATGATTCTGCGGTCGGCGAGCGATTGCCTGTGAGCACCCTCGCGCAGGCGGTTCGGCACGGTTCCCGACGAAGTCGGGACGAACCGCCGAGCGGGAGCGAGCCGAGTCGCTGGACGAGGCTACGCGTGTGCGAACGGCAATCGCTCGCCGACCATCAACTCACAATTAATTAAAAAGAATTCTTAATCAAAACCAGTCATGCCGACAATCAATCAGTTAGTAAGAAAAGGGCGCCGGCCGCTTTTGGCCAAGAGCAAGTCGCCGGCTTTGCAGCGCCGCATCAATCTTATCAAGAATCGCAGTTTTGAATTGAGCGGCGGCGCGCCGTTTATGCGCGGCGTCTGCCTCAAGGTCTATACCACCACGCCCAAGAAACCGAACTCGGCCTTGCGCAAAGTCGCCAAGATTAAGCTTACCAACGGCATGGAAGTCATTGCCTATATTCCCGGCATCGGCCACAATTTGCAGGAACACAGCGTGGTCATGATCCGCGGCGGCCGCGTGAAGGACTTGCCGGGCGTGCGCTATCACATTGTGCGCGGAAAATTGGATACTTTGGGCGTTGACGGTCGAAAACGCAGCCGGTCTAAGTATGGAACCAAGAGGGGAAAATAATTTTCGCTTGAAGGATAAATTATGCCCAGACGAGCAAGAAGTTACGACAAGCATGTTCCCGCACCGGACCCCAAGTTCGGAAACACCAAGTACGCCAAGTTTATAAATTATTTGATGGAGCGCGGCAAAAAGAGCGTGGCCCAGAAGATTTTTTATTCCGCTTTGGATTTGGTCGCGGAAAAGATGAAGAGCAGCGGGGAGAAGGGCGCTGATGCGAAAAATATCGAGGTCAAAAGTTCTGACAGAGCTGGCGGGGAAAAAGGCGCGCTCGAAGCTAAAGTTGCCGAAAGCGGGATCAAGGGTGTGCCAGCAGCCAAGGCCGCTGAATATAAAACCGCCGCAATTGGCGACAAGGCCAGCCAGGGATTTAAAGATGGCCGCGATATATTTGACATCGCTTTAAAAAATGTGGCGCCTTTAATGGAAATAAAGGGTCGGCGCATTGGCGGTTCAAATTATCAGGTACCCATGGAAGTTATGGAGCCGCGCCGCACGGCGTTGGGCATGAAGTGGCTGATTAGCGCGGCCCGCGCACGCAAGGGCGCGCCCATGCGTGAGAAACTGGCCGCGGAAATTGTTGATGCCTACAACAAGCAGGGCGCCGCAATTAAGAAGCGAGAGGACACCCATAGAATGGCCGAAGCCAACAAGGCGTTTGCCCACTTTGCCAGGTTTGGGAATCGGAGGAGATAAGAGAAGATAAAAAAAGATGGCGAACACGAAGGCCCGCCACCAACGGCTACCCTAGGACCCTTTACCTGCTATCCTCCTCAAAGCGAACGCAAAGAATAATGTGCCCGCTAGTCCTATAAACCACAATAGGCCCAACCAAATCGAGTCGAATATGGTTGGTGGAGGGCGGAGGGCCCACAGTACTGGAACTCCCAGCACCAGCAAGAGCGTCAAAATGAATGCCCGCCGACACTCTCGCCGATACTTTCGTTGCTCATTTTGCATTCCAAACCTCCTTTCATCAAACATTTTAAAATAACAGAGAGAGAGAGTTTTGTAAAGGGCAAAACGATCTAAAATTTTTAACCCTAAATCTTAAATTTCAACAATGCCCCGAGAATACCCCATAGAACAAACCCGTAATATTGGAATCATCGCCCACATCGATGCCGGGAAAACCACGGTCACCGAGGGGATTTTGTATAACACCGGCATGATCCACAAGATCGGCGCGGTGCACGAGGGTGAGACCGTCACGGACTGGATGGAACAGGAGCGCGAGCGCGGCATCACCATTACTGCCGCAGCCGTAACTTGTTATTGGATTCCAAAATTCAACCAGTTGGCGGGCGCCGTTAAACATAAGATCAACATCATTGACACTCCGGGCCATGTGGACTTCACCGTGGAAGTGGAACGGTCTTTGCGTGTGCTCGACGGCGCCGTGGTGGTGTTCGACGGCAAAATGGGCGTGGAGCCGCAGTCCGAAACCGTGTGGCGCCAGGCCGACAAGTACCATGTGCCGCGCATGTGTTTCATCAACAAAATCAATCAGACCGGCGGCGATTTTTATAAATCTTTGGATTCTATTCACAAGCGCTTGTCGCCGAACGCTTTTCCCATTCAGATTCCCATTGGTTTTGAAAAAGACATTTCCGGCTTTGTGAATTTGGTGCAGATGAAGGCTTACACTTATAAAGATTTTACGGATAAAGAATTTACCGTGGGGGAGATTCCGGCTGATCTGAAAGCCAAGGCCGAAAATTATCGTCATAAATTATTGGAAAAAGTCGTTGAGTCTGATGATGTTTTGATGGAAAAATATTTGGGCGGAACCGCATTGACTGAACAGGAATTATTGAGCGCCATTCGCAAGGCCGTGCAGGGCGGGCAGTTTTTTCCGGTTTTGGGCGGCGACGGGCGCGGTATTATTGTGCAGTCCATTTTGGATGCCGTAGTGAACCTTTTGCCCAGCCCGATTGACCGTGGCGCGGTAAAAGGCCACAATCCCAAAACCGGTGAAGCCATTGAGCGCAAGCCTTCGGATGAAGAGCCGTTTTCCGCGCTGGCCTTTAAAATTGCCACTGACCCGTTTGTGGGCCGTTTGGCTTTCTTTAGAGTTTATTCAGGAAAACTCTCAACGGGCAGCTATGTGTTGAATTCGCGCTCCGGCAACAAAGAGCGCGTGGGTCGTGTTGTGCTCATGCGCGCGGATGAGCGCGAAGAGCTCAAAGAAGTTTATGCCGGCGACATCTGTGCTCTGGTTGGCCCCAAGGATACCTATACCGGCGACACGCTATGTGATGTCGACCAGCCCATCCAGCTTGAAACCATCAAGTTTTCCGATCCGGTTATTTCCATGGCCATCGAACCGAAAACCAAAGCTGACCAGGAAAAAATGGGGATTGCCTTGTCTAAGCTGGCGGAAGAAGATCCCACGTTCCGCGTGCGCTCCGACGAAGAAACCCAGCAGACCATTATTGCCGGAATGGGCGAGCTGCATTTGGAAATTATTGTGGATCGCATGAAGCGCGAATTCAAAGTGGAAACTAATGTGGGCAAGCCCGAAGTCGCGTATAAAGAAACTATAAAGAAAGTGGCCGAAGCCGAATCTAAGTATATTCGCCAGAGTGGCGGCCGTGGCCAGTACGGCCATGTGTATTTGCGCGTGGAACCGCTGGAACGGGGCAAGGGCTACGAATTCAAAGATGAAATCGTCGGCGGCGCTATTCCTAAAGAATACATCAAGCCCATTGACAAAGGCATTCAGGAATCCGCGGCCAACGGTGTTATTGCCGGCTACCCGCTGGTGGATTTTGCCGCGGCCGCGTTTGATGGGTCTTATCACGAAGTTGACTCTTCGGAAATGGCGTTCAAGATCGCCGCATCTAAGGGCTTGCAGGATGCGGTCAAGCGCGCCAATCCGATTCTTATCGAACCTGTTATGAAAGTGGAAGTCATTACGCCGGAAAGCAATATGGGCGATGTCATTGGCGACCTCAACGCCAAGCGCGCGCAGATCAATGAAATGACTGACCGCTTGCATCTCAAAGTCATTGATGCTATGGTGCCTCTGGCCGAAATGTTCGGCTACGCCACGAGTTTGCGCTCCATGACCCAGGGCCAGGCCAGCTACACCATGGAATTTGATCATTATGCCGAAGTGCCGCGCAACATCGCGGAGAAAATTATTGAGAGCCGCCAGGGCATCAACGTCCGGAAAGGTATGTAAAATTATGGCGACGAAATATCATAAAAGAATATCGGAACTATTGCCTCCTTTGGTCCTAAGCCTCGCTGCGGGTTATTTTATTTTTCGGACTGCGGGGAGCCAAAATTTTCCAGCAGCAGTTTTTGTCATACTCCTTACTCTGGTGGCCGCGTGGTCTTGGTATGATTACTTAACATATTTTGTGTTGTCTGATTCAGAAATTATTTACAAACGCCCTTTTTGGCAAACCGTAATCCCTTATAACTTGATAAGCGCAGTGACTGTTTTTGTCACAGATAACATTCCAGGTTTTCCTGGAACGTATATACAACTACAAAGTAACCAGGCTCGGTTGTCAATTCGTACTGAGGAATATTCAGTACGATCCAGAATGGCATTGCTAGAGAAACTAAAAGGATCGCTTAGTGAGGGAGTATTGAGCCCTGATGTGGAAAAATTTGCTTCTACTAACCTTAGCGGAATGTCGCCACTTGTTGCTTCTACTAAATATGTTTTGTTTGCGGTGCTGGGTTTATATATAAGTTTTTTCCTGATTTTGAAGTAACAAAGTTTGAACTATGACCACACTCAAAGACATAATCGCTCTGTGCGGCGACGATTCCGGCAAGGTTTTTGTGATTGATGAAGCCGGCGATGTGAAACTGGTCATGATGAATGTGGCCGAATATCAGAAGTTGCTGCTCGGCAGACTCCAGCGTCAGGTCGAGGATATCGAAAAAATCAATCGGGAGATTACGAAGGCGCAATTGCAGGATGAGGCCGTGCCGTCGGCTCCCATAGCGTCGGCCCCCACAGTTACCTCAAGCGGAGCCCCGCCCCGCGTGGACTTGCGCGCCGAAGTTATTGATCCCAGCTTTGATTTTGACGCCCCGGCCGTACAAATTGAGGATTTATAGCTTGACAGAGGCAGAGCGAATAGCTATAATCTCTATCGACACTGGCTTATAGCTTAGCCATATTTTATTGTCATAAAATAATTAATTTAGCTCTGGATTCCGGTTCGCCGTCCGCCGCTCGCGGCGGGGGCAGAGGAAAAAAAGAGATACCCTCGGCGTTGACCCTTTGGTTCGATAGGGAACAGAGTTGAGGGGATCTCGGGCTGACGAAGAGACTCTTCGTACGAAGGGAGTCTTCGCAAGAAAGGACCACAATGGCAGAAAAGTTTAATCGCAGCAAGCCGCATATCAATGTGGGAACCATTGGTCATGTTGACCACGGCAAGACCACGCTGACCGCGGCTATGACGACCGTGCTGGCCAAAACCGGCAAGGCCAAAGCCCGCGCCTACGACAGCATTGATAATGCGCCGGAAGAAAAAGCGCGCGGTATTACCATTAACACCGCGCATGTTGAGTACGAGTCTGACAAGCGCCATTACGCGCATGTGGATTGTCCCGGACACGCCGACTACATTAAGAATATGATCACCGGCGCCGCGCAAATGGACGCCGCCATTCTCGTGGTTTCGGCGGCTGACGGCCCCATGCCGCAGACCCGCGAACACATTCTTTTGGCCCGCCAGGTTGGCGTGCCGTACATCGTGGTATACATGAACAAGTGCGATATGGTGCAGGATGCGGAACTTCTTGACCTGGTTGAGGAAGAAATTCGCGATCTGCTTACCAAATACGAATTTCCGGGCAAAGACACTCCGATTATCCGCGGCAGCGCGTTGAAAGCCCTGGAAGGGGACCAGTCCGAGCTCGGCGAGCCGTCTATTATGAAGCTGATCGAGGCTTTGGATACCTACATTCCCGAGCCGGTGCGCGAAATTGACAAGCCGTATTTGATGCCGATTGAAGACATCTTTTCCATTGAAGGCCGCGGCACCGTGGTTACGGGAAGAATTGAGCGCGGTCAGATTAAAGTCGGCGATGAAGTTGAGATTGTCGGCATTCGCCCCACCACCAAGACTGTAGTAACGGGTATTGAAATGTTTAACAAATCTTTGGATTCCGGTATGGCCGGCGATAATGCAGGCGTGCTGCTCCGCGGCACCAAGAAAGATGAAGTCGAGCGCGGTCAGGTTTTGGCCAAGCCGGGTTCCATTACTCCGCATACTGAATTTGAAACTGAAGTTTATATCTTGTCCAAAGAAGAAGGCGGGCGGCACACACCGTTCTTCAAGGGCTACAAGCCGCAGTTCTATGTCCGCACCACGGATGTGACCGGCGAAGTTGTTCTGCCGGAAGGCCAGGAAATGGTCATGCCGGGCGACACCGTGAAGTTGGTGGTTAAGCTGATCACTCCGGTGGCCATGGAAGAAAAAGGCAAGTTCGCCATCCGCGAAGGCGGCCGCACCGTCGGCGCCGGCGTGGTGACTAAAATTATCAAGTAAATCATAAAGGGACTCTTGGCCAAGAGTCCCTTTAATTGACATATCTTCCAAAATCCTATAAAATATGCCTAATGGCTAAAGAGATTGCTTTTAGCCTAGTTTCATGGGCGTAAAATTTCGCATAGATAAAGGATATATTGGCAAAATAATAGCCGATTTGACCTTAAAAAAACGAAAATCGCCGCAAATTCTCATCAACATAATTTTAACTTTTCTTTAAAATCCCTTCATATTCATGGAAAAGGTTGCCAGCAAGGTCAGTAAGCCCAAGATTCGCATTAAGATTCGCGCCTATGATCATAAACTGATTGACCAGAGCGCCAAGCAGATTGTGGATACGGCCAAGCGCACGGGCGCGCAAGTCAGCGGCCCGGTGCCCCTGCCCACGGAGAAAACCAAGTACACGGTTCTACGCTCCACCTTTGTGAAAAAGGACAGCCGCGAGCAGTTTGAAATGCGGGTGCATAAGCGCATAATTGACATCCTTGACCCCACGCCCAAGACCGTTGACTCCCTCACCAACCTCAACCTTCCGGCCGGAGTAGATGTAGAGATTAAAATGAGTTAAATAATTGATAAAGTCATTGTAAGGTTTTAGTGTAGATCAGTTCTAATTTTTGGCCAGCCTAACCAGCTTGCGAAATTAGATAACTATCTGCCGCAACCAGCCAGCCGCCCACAAGGCGTGCCAGGCTAAAGTTGAACGGGCGATAGTTACGCGCCTGTTTTTTCTTTACCAATTTTTGTTAAAATCATCCCATCCCTTGCCACGAAAACTAGGTCGCTGGTTTTCAGCGCTTTGGCAAAGCCAAAACGCTGAAAACTTACACTCCAATAGTTTTCTTTAGACAAGGGATGGGATGATGGTCAAGCACAATTATGAACTTCATCGTCGGCAAGAAACTAAATATGAGCCAGATCTTCCTTGATAGCGGGGAAGTTATTCCGGTTACTATGTTGAAAGTCCTGCCCATGGTGGTTATCCAGGTCAAGGAAGCCTCGGGAAAAGATAAATATTCCGCGGTGCAGGTTGGGGTGGGCAAATCCGTGGCAGGCAGCAGGCATATAAGCAAGGCCGTAAGCGGCCATCTCAAAGGTTTGAGCGGTATTGCCAAATTAGCTGAATTTCGGGTAAAGGATGCGGCCGATTTTGCCCGCGGCAAAAAAATTGATATTTCAGGTTTTCAGGTGGGCGAGATGGTGAATGTGGTAGGGACGATGAAAGGCCGCGGTTTTGCCGGCGCCATGAAGCGCCACGGTTTTAAGGGTTTTCCGGCCAGCCACGGCCATGACCGGCCGCGCAGCGTGGGTTCCATTGGCCAGCGGTTTCCCCAGCATGTCCGCAAGGGTATGCGCATGGCCGGCCACATGGGCACGCAAGCCGTAACCGTGAAAAATTTACAGGTGGTTGATGTTGATTTGGCCAAGCATTTGCTGGCCGTGAAGGGCGCCGTGCCGGGCCATCGCAACGGCATGGTCAAAATTATTTCTACCGGAAAAGTCCAGCCGCTGGTGAAAATTATAGTAGAGAAGGATAGCAAAAAGAAAAAGTAATATGGAAAGATTAATGATTTTCTGCGCATTTTTTAGGAATAGCTTCTATCATCAAACCATTGGATAAGTAAATATAATGAAAGTATCAGTTTACAATCAGCAGGCCGAAGCCGTAGGGGAAATTGAGCTGAACGATAAAATATTTTGTGTTAAGCCCAGTTTGCATTTAATGGCCGAGGCCGTGCGCGTTCAGCAGGCAAATAGTAGAAAGGGTTTGGCCCACACCAAAACGCGCGCTGAAGTCAGCGGCGGCGGAAGGAAGCCCTGGCAGCAAAAAGGCACGGGCCGCGCCCGCGCCGGCAGCACCCGCAGCCCCATCTGGCGCCACGGCGGCGTCACGTTCGGCCCGCGCTCAAACCGCAACTGGGAACTCAAGATCAACAAGAAGGCCAAGACCAAGGCGCTGTTCATGTCGCTTTCGGACAAGGCCAAGGATGGCAAGCTCATTGTAATTGATTCGATCAAACTTGATCCAATTAAAACTAAAGAATTTGTAAAGTTGATGCAGGGCCTGAACGACAAAGTGCAAAAATTAGGCAAGAAGCAATTGTTTTTGATGCCCAAAAAGCACGATGACCTGGTTCGCGCGTCGCGCAACATCCCTTCAGTCATGCCCGCGCTGGCCTCATCTTTAAATATTGTTGATGTGATGTCGGCGGATAATTTAGTGGTTTTGAAAGACGCTCTGGCCGTAATTGAAAAGACTTATCTTAAAGCGCCCGCTACAGCTTTAACCAAACAATCAAAATAGTTATGGCAATTTTTTCAAGAAAATCAGATAAGAAAGATGCCAAGCAGGGCAAGACAGCTGAACCGGCAGTTCAGAAAGTTCAGGATGCGCCCGCGGCCGAGCAGCCCAAGCAGATCGACATGCCGGCACGCATGCCAATGCTCATCTATCCCCGTTTGTCCGAAAAGGCCAATGCTCTGGTTCGCCTGAACAAGTATGTATTTAAGGTCGGCCTGCGCACCAACAAAGTGGAAATCCGCAAAGCCGTGGAAAAATCCTATGGCGTCAAAGTCGCTTCGGTGAATATAATCCGCATGCAAGGCAAGCCGCGCCGCTACGGCCGCTTCACCGGCAAGATGAGCGATTTCAAGAAAGCCATTGTAACCCTAACCCCCGACAGCAAGAAAATTGATGCGATAGAGAGTAGCTAGAAATTATGCGGCAAATATTTGCGAGGGGTGGCCCGGTTTGGAGGTGAACCGGGCCAGGACCCCGAGCAAGATCATCAACAATTTATGGCAGTAAAGATTTACAAACCAACTTCAGCCGGACGTCGTATCCACAGCGTAACTGACTACTCCGTGCTGCGCCAAAAGGAGAAATCTCCCAAGCATTTGGTTGTGTCCAAAGCCAAGCCGGCGGGACGGAACAATAGCGGGAAGATCACGGTCCGCCATCAGGGCGGGGGAGCGCGCCGGAAAATCCGAGTAGTGGATTTTTCCCGTGCCGACCGGAAAGGCATTCCCGGAACTATCCGAACTATTGAATACGACCCCACTCGCACGGCTTTCATTTCTTTGATATCCTATCGTGATGGCGCCAAGCGCTACGTATTGACCGCCCAGGGTATGAAAGTTGGCCACTCCATCATGTACGGCGAGAAGGCCGAAATTCTGCCGGGCAACCGTTTGGAGTTGAAGAACATCCCAGTCGGTACTTTGGTCCATGATATAGAATTGATCCCGGGCCAGGGCGGACGCATTGCCCGCAGCGCTGGCGGTTATGCTACATTGCAGACGGTTGAAGGCGGCAGCGCCTTGCTGAAAATGCCGAGCGGCGAAATCCGCAAGGTCCGTGCCAATTGCCTGGCGTCGGTTGGTCAGTTGGCTAATGCCGATTGGATGAACGTGCGCATTGGCAAAGCCGGGCGCATGCGCCACATGGGCTGGCGGCCCCAGGTTCGCGGTAAAGCCATGAACCCGGTAGACCACCCGCACGGCGGAGGCGAAGGCCACAACCCCATTGGTATGAAGTATCCCAAAACCCCATGGGGCCGACATGCCCTCGGCGTAAAAACCCGCGATCCCAAGAAGTACAGCAATAAGTCCATTATTAAGCGCAGAGTCAAGAAATAGTTATGATGATTTGATGCCTCGCCGATTGCCGCTGATAGCTGTTGCCCTATGTAAAGATATGGAGCAAATGCTATCAGCTGGCAAATCCGGCTTCGGCAGCACAGCAATCATATAGTTAATTAACCTCATGTCACGAAGCCTAAAAAAAGGACCGTTCATAGACCCGCGCCTCCAGAAAAAGGTGGCCGCGGCCAAACAGGGTGATCAGATAAAGACCTGGTCGCGCGGTTCTTCAATTTCGCCGCAGATGGTGGGCTTGACCTTTTTGGTGCATAATGGCAGGACGCACGTTGCCGTGTTCATAACGGAAAATATGGTCGGACACAAGCTCGGCGAATTCGCGTTAACCCGTAAATTCATCCGCCACGGCGGTAAGATGGCTAAGGAACAGGAAGTGGCCGCGGCCGAAGCCGAGAAAGCTAAGCTGGCCGCAGCTAAAGAGCCGGAGAAGAAATAAGAAAAAGTGATTTTTATATTTTCTTTAGATAATTTTTATGGCCCAGATTGCTGAAAAAGTAAATAGCCCCAAAGTCACCGCCCCGAAAGTTGCCGTCCCCAAGCTGGTGACTGCTTCGGCGCGCCGCCTTCGGATTTCCCCGCGCAAGATGCGCCTGGTTACCAATTTGGTCAAAAACATGCCGGTGGAAGAGGCAATAACCCAGTTGACTTTTACCAACAAGAAAGCCGCGGGCATGCTGGTTAAATTGTTGAAATCGGCCGCGGCCAACGCCGAAAATAATTTTTCGATGAAACCGGAACAGCTTTATGTAAAGAGTGTGACTTGCGATATGGGCCAGACTATGAAGCGCTATTTTCCGCGGGCGCGAGGAAGCGCGTTCATCATCCGCCGCAAGCTGGCGCACGTGAACATAGTGTTGGAAGAGCGTCCGGCTAAGAAGGTTAAGAAGTCGCGATTGTCCCTGCTCAAGCGCGTTGCTAAACCCGAAATCAAGCCCAGCACCCAGCCCGGCGTTCCCGAAACCACGGAAGCAAAAGAAGAAACAGCGGAAAAACAGCTTCCTAACGCAGTGCCCGCGCCAAAGCCGTCAGAGCAGCGCAAAGCCAATGTCATTGCACAAAAGCGCCGATTATTCAGCAGAAAGACCGGAGAATAATTATCAAACCACATGGGCCATAAGATCAATCCAACTTCATTACGCTTGAAAATTACCGACACCTGGAAATCCCGGTGGTTTTCCAAGTCGAACTACGTTCAGCAGCTCAAAGAGGATGTGCAGATCCGCGAGTATTTGGAATGGCACCTCAAGAAAGCCGGTTTGGCGCGGGTGGATATTGAACGGCTCAATGACGGAACTATTACGGTAATTATTAAAACGACCAAGCCCGGCCTGATTATCGGCAAGGGCGGGGCTGGTATCGAAGATTTGAAAAAGAAGATCAAGCAAAAGCTTGGCATCAAGAAAGAATTGAAAGTCAACATTGAGGAAGTCCGCGACATCAATCTGCAGGCCCAGGTCATCGCTAATCAGATTACCGAACAGCTCGAGAAGCGCGCTGCGTTTCGCCGCCTCATGAAGCAGAATATCGAACAGGTTATGAATGCCGGGGCCAAGGGCGTGAAAATTGCTATCGGCGGACGATTGAACGGCGCGGAAATCGCGCGCAGTGAGCATCTTTCATCCGGCAAAATTCCCTTGCATACTTTGCGCGCCAACATCGATTTTGCCCGCGCCACAGCTTATACTACCTACGGCACGCTTGGGGTCAAAGTTTGGATTTATAAAGGCGATATTTTTGAAGATCGGGCCAAGGCCAATAAATAATTTATTTTTCTAGCTCTATGCTGATTCCCAAAAAATTAAAGCACCGCAAGCATCACCGCGGACGGACCAAAGGCAAGGCCTCGGCCGGCACCGAAATCTCGTTTGGCAACTTTGCCCTCAAGGCTCTGGAAAGCTCCTGGGTGACGGCCCGCCAGATTGAAGCGGCTCGGCGCGCCATGACCCGATACGTTCAGCGCGGCGGCAAGATTTGGATTCGCGTCTTTCCCGACAAACCCGTAACGCTTCACGGCAATGAATCGCCAATGGGCGGCGGCAAAGGCGCAGTGGATCACTTTGTGGCTGTGGTTAAGCGCGGTAAAGTTTTATTTGAAATGGACGGCGTGACCGCAGCCCAGGCCAAGGAAGCCATGCGGCTAGCCAGCTACAAATTGCCGGTCAAGACCAAGTTTTTGGTCAAGGAACATCAGGGTTAGCCAGCATCTATTTTAATTTATGGAAATCATTTATGGACATCAAGGAATTATCAACTAAATCTGAAGCCGAATTAAACAAGGACCTGGCGGTTTTGCGCGAGGAAGCGACGGCTTTGACCGTAAAGGTGCGGCTGCAGCAAGCCAAGAATTCGCATCAGCTGAAAAATTACCGCCGCGACATTGCCAGAATTATGACCATACTCCGACAAAAAAGAGCAACTTAACATTCCTCTTCGGGGTCCTGTCCCGCGGTTCACCTCCACTGGTGCTCGGCATTGCCTTGCGCGCCAGTGGAGGGCCTCCGAACCGGGCCACCCCTCCGAGAAATAATATTTGATAAATTTATGGAAGCTACCATCAAACAATTTAAGAAGCAGCAGCTGCGCGGCGTCGTGGTGTCCGACAAAATGGATAAGACCGTGGTAGTTAAGATTGATATTCGCAAGCGCCACCCCAAATACAAGAAGACTTACACCATTTCCAAGAAGTTCAAGGCGCACGACGCGGCCAATGAGTATAAAATTGGCGATGTTGTAGTTATCGAATCCACGCGCCCCATAAGCAAAGATAAGAAATTTAAAGTAATCAGCAAGGCCTAAGCTTATATATGATCCAAGTTCGTTCATGGTTAAAAGTTGCAGATAATACCGGCGCCAAAGTCGTTGCGGCTTTCAGCGTGAGCGGAAAAAACGCGCGCCGCTTCGCCGGCATCGGCGATGTCATTGCCGCCAGCGTCAAGCAAGCCGCGCCCACCGGCCAGGTCAAAAAGGGCGACAAAGTTTATGCGGTGATCGTACGCTTGCGCAAGGAAATGCGCCGCAAGGACGGGTCGTATATTAGGTTCGATGAGAACGCCTGCGTATTGGTGAACAAGGACAGCGTGGAGCCGCGCGGCACCCGCATTTTCGGCCCCATTCCCCGCGAACTCCGCGATAAAGGCTTTACTAAGATCGTTTCGTTGGCCCCGGAAGTTATTTAAATTATTAAGATGGAAACATATGCATTGAAAAAACTAGGTCGCAGGTGTCTTGTGCTTTGGCCTCGCCAAAGCTTGAAAACTGACGCTCCAATAGTTTTCTTAATGCATATGTTTCCATCTTATCAATGAATTTTTTCATTTATGATTAAGCTGAAAATTAAAAAAGGCGATACCGTAAAGGTGCTGTCCGGCAAGGATAAGGGCAAGACCGGGAAGGTTCTGCGTGTTTTGCCCGCGGCAGGCCGCCTGGTGGTGGAAAACGTCAACCTTCACACCAAGTTCGAAAAAGGCAAACGGCCAGGCCAGGGAGGGCAGAAAATTATCGCCGCGGGACCCATGCCAATCGCGAAAGTCATCCTGGTTGACCCGCACTCGGGCAACCCCACGCGCGTGGGCTATCAATATTTAGAAAACGGCACTAAGCAGCGTGTGGCCAAGCAAAGCGGCAAAGTCATCTAACCTCCAAGAATTTATGGAACGTTTACAGCAACAATATAATAAGGAAATTGCCCCGGCCCTGCAGAAGCAGTTCGGCTACAACAACCGCATGCAAGTTCCCAAGGTCATTAAGATCGTGGTCAATGTCGGCGTGGGCAAAATTTCCAAAGACAGCCAGTTCCTCGACAGTATTGTTGCCGATGTTGCTAAAATTACCGGTCAGCAACCGGTTAAGACCAAAGCCCGCACCTCCATTGCCGGCTTCAAGATGCGCGAAGGCCAGATTGTCGGAATTATGGCGACCTTGCGCGGCGAGCGGATGTACGCTTTTCTGGACAAGCTTGTTAATGTGGCCCTGCCCCGGGTTAAGGATTTTCGCGGTTTGTCGCCCAAAGCTTTTGACGGCCGCGGCAACTATCATATTGGCTTGCGCGAGCACATCGTTTTCCCTGAAATCTCCCCTGACGCAATTGAGCACCTGTTCGGCCTGGAAGTTTCCATCGTCACTAATGCCGGTAAAGATGATCCGGCCCGCGCCTTGTTAAAAATGTATAATTTTCCCTTCAAGCAAGAATAAATTTATGGCCAAGAAATCACTCATTGCCAAAGCCGAACGCAGTCTCATCAATCCAAAGTTTTCCACCCGGAAAATCCGGCGCTGCTGGAAGTGCGGCCGCAAGGGCGGCTACATGCGCGACTTCAATCTTTGCCGTATTTGTTTCCGCGAATTAGCCAGCAAAGGGGAAATTCCCGGCCTGGCCAAGGCTTCCTGGTAGTTCCATGGTCTATTTTTTCTAAAGCAATTATAAAGTTATGTACACCGATCCAATCTCTGACATGCTCACCAGAATCCGCAACGCTCTGCAGGCCCAAAAAGCCGAGCTGGTTTTGCCGTACTCAAAGTTCAAGCACAATTTGGCCAAAGTTCTTTTGGCCGAAGGCTTTATCAGCGGTGTGAACGAGCTGCCCGGCCGGGTCAAGATGCTGCAAATTAACCTCAAATATGATGATACAGGCAGCGGCGTAATTTCGGGGCTGAAGCGCGTCAGCAAACCGGGCCAGCGCATTTATTTGCCGTCGGAAAAGATTCCCCGCACCAACGGCGGCTTTGGCGTGACCGTGGTTTCAACCTCTAAGGGGCTTTTGACAGACAAGCAGGCCCGCAAGGATAAAGTCGGCGGCGAAGTAGTCTGCCAGGTCTGGTAATTAATTTATTGATGATTTAGCTTTTATTTATGTCACGAGTCGGCAAAAAACCAGTAACCCTTCCCAGCGGCGTCACAGCCGAGCTTAAAGATAATAAATTGGCGGTCACGGGCCCCAAGGGCAGTTTGAGTTTGCCTTTGCACCCGAAAGTTCAGGTGGTTGTCGCCGGCAGTGAAATTACCGTTGACGTGGCGCGCAAGGACGATCGCAAGGAGAAAGCGCTGTGGGGCATGTTCCGCTCCCTGGTTCAAAATTTGGTTGACGGGGTTACCAAAGGTTATGAAAAGAAGCTGGAAGTTAATGGCGTCGGGTTTAAGGTTCAGCTTGCCGGCCAGAAGCTGGTGTTGAATCTGGGTTTTTCCCATCCCATTGAAGTTCAGGTTCCGCCCGGTTTGACCGTAACCGTAGACAAAAATGTTATTGCCATTTCCGGAATCGATAAGCAGCTGGTCGGGCAGTTTGCGGCCGAAGTGCGCGAGTTGAAAAAACCCGAACCGTACAAAGGCAAAGGAATTAAATATCTCGATGAAGTAATTTTGCGCAAGGCCGGTAAGGTCGTGAAGGCCGTGGGCGGGGCGAAATAATTTATAATGGTCTGATAAAGTATTTATGAAAGAAGTCTCGGCAAAACTTAAAAGGCAAAAACGCCGATTGCGGCATGGCCGCGTCCGAAGCGTACTGGAAGGCACGGCCGCGCGTCCGCGGCTGTCCGTGTTCCGTTCGGGCACCCACATTTACGCCCAATTGATTGATGACCAGCATGGGCGGACTTTGGCCGCGGCCTCGAGCTTGGAGTTGAAGGGCAAAGGCGGCAAGAATGGGGGATCCGGCAAGCCGGGCAAGAAGTCCGATCAATCAGGCCAAGTCGGCCAGCTCATAGCCAGTAAGGCCCGCGCGCTGAAGATTGAATCAGTGGTGTTTGACCGCGGCGGGTATAAGTATCACGGGCGGGTCAAGCAATTGGCCGAAGGCGCCCGCGCCGGCGGACTGAAAGTCTAACCAAATTTTCTTTAATTTTTATTTAGCAATAGTAATAAAGCCAGCCAAGTAACAAAGCTATGGATCGAAGACCAAGAAAATCGCATCGTGACCGCGGCGCCGGAGGTGAGAAGCGCGAGTTTGACCAGAAAGTGGTGGAAATTAAGCGCGTGACCCGGGTGGTGGCGGGCGGCAAGCGCATGCGCTTCCGCGCGCTGGTGGTTATTGGCGACCATAAAGGTAAGGTCGGCATGGGATTAAAGAAAGGCACGGACGTAGCCGAAAGCGTGAACAAGGCCGTGAACCAGGCCAAGAAAAATATGATTGTCGTGCCTTTGGCCGACAGCACCATTCCGCACGAGGTTAAGATAAAATACAAGTCCAGCCGGCTCATTTTGATGCCCGCGCGCGCCGGCACCGGGGTCATCGCCGGAGGCGCCGTGCGCAGCGTCATGGATTTGGCCGGCGTGAAAAATATCATCAGCAAAATGGTCGGCAGCTCCAATAAGGTCAACAACGTTACGGCCGTGTTCCAGGCGTTTAAGAGAATGAAGACCAAAGAACAGATCGAGCAGATGAGGAAATAATTAAATTGATAAGCCTCGGAAAGATTGCTTCTTCAGACCGCTCGCTCGGCCAGCGCCTCGCTTCGTCCTCGGCCGATTTCGCTTCCGCTTCGCTGTAGCGAACCATGCAATGCAATCGGCCTGCGGAGGCTCTTCAGTAGCAATCTTTCCGAGCCAACTGCCTGTTAAATATATGATCAAACTCCATCAACTCAAAAAGCATCCTAAATCGACGCGCCGCCGCAAAGTGGTGGGACGCGGTTTGGGCAGCGGCCACGGCACTTATTCCACCCGCGGCGGCAAGGGCCAGACCGCGCGCACCGGCCATTCCAAAATGCCGGCGGGTTTTGAAGGCGGCCGCCAGCCGCTCATTCGGCAGCTGCCGAAGTCGCGCGGCTTTCGCGCTTTAAACGCCAAGGCCGTGGTCATCGCCCTGGATAAATTGCAAGTTTTCAATGATGGTGATACCGTAACCGTAGCGAGTCTTAAAGCCAAGGGGCTAATTTCCGAACTGGCTCGGGTGAAAATTCTCGGCGGTTCCATTACTAAGCGTCTCGAAGTTCGGGTGCCGGTTTCCGCATCAGCTAAGGCTGCCATTGAAAAAGCCGGCGGCAGCGTCAAATAAGCCGCCCGAATAATCATGAACAAACTTTTATTGATTTGGAAAACCCGCGACCTGCGCCACAAAATTTTGATTGTGCTGGGGTTGCTTTTGCTCACGCGCATCATTGCCCATGTGCCGATTCCGGGAATCGATACGGCGGCCTTGCGCAATCTTTTCACCCAGAGCCAATTTTTTAATTTATTGGATATTTTTTCCGGCGGCGGCCTGACCAATTTTTCTATCGCCATGTTGGGCGTGGGGCCATACATCACCGCCTCTATCATCATGCAATTGCTGACCATCATTGTGCCGTCTTTGGCCGAACTCCAAAAGGAGAGCGGGGAAGCCGGGCGCGCCAAGCTCAACCAGTATACGCGCTGGCTGACCATTCCTTTGGCTGCTTTGCAGGCTTTTGGCACTATCCGTCTGCTTTCCAGCCAGGGCGGCGCGGCAGTACTTGGCCACTTTACCCCATTCCAGTGGTTTCTGACTTTACTCGCAGTGACGGCCGGAACTATGCTGGTTATGTGGATTGGTGAAATTATTTCCGAGTACGGGATCGGCAACGGGATTTCTTTGATCATTTTTGCCGGGATCGTGGCGCGTCTGCCCGCCGGCGCTGGCTCGTTGGCCGGTTTATATGACCCCAGCAAATTACCCACGATTTTGGGCTTTTTGGCCGTGGCACTAGTTGTTATTGTCGGCGTGGTTTTAGTGACCGAAGCCCAGCGCAACATCCCGATCTCGTATGCCAAACGCGTGAGAGGCGATAAACTCTACGGCGGCGTCAGCACGCACCTGCCCTTGCGTTTGAACCAGGCCGGGGTAATTCCGATTATCTTTGCTATTTCAGTTATGCTGTTTCCTACCATGATCGCCCAGTTTTTTGTCAATGCTAAGTCGGCGGTGCTCGCCCAGTACGCCCAAAAGGCTATTGAGCTGTTTAATTCTCAAGGCGTGTTTTACGGCGTAACTTATTTTGTGCTGGTAGTTTTATTTACCTATTTTTACACGGCTGTTGTGTTCAACCCGCAGGAAGTGGCCGAGAATGTTCAGCGCAACGGGGGATTTATTCCCGGCATGCGGCCGGGCAAGCAAACCGCGGATTATTTGTATTCGGTGTTGAACCGTATTACTTTGCCTGGCTCATTGTTTTTGGGCATCATCGCCATCCTGCCGTTCTTGCTCCAAAAAGTTACGGGCACGCAGGCGCTGACTTTTGGCGGCACCGGCCTGCTCATTGTCGTGGCCGTGGTCATCGAAACGATCAAACAAATCGAGGCCCAGCTGACCATGCACGACTACCAAAGTTTGTAGTATTAACAAATTAGCAGTTTGAAATTAAACCGCCCTTTCGGGCGGTTGTTTGTTATCTCACGTTGAATGCCGTGATGTACCAATTGTAAACAATGCCGGCGGCGACCATACTTAAGATAAAAATTAATGCATTTCCCAGGTTGGCCTTGGTGAACACTGCGCCGAGGTTTTTCATAAAGTTCCTTTCTTTGGGCTCGGCGGGAAGAGGGGGGAAGCAAAAAACATAAAGCTCCCCGCCAGAGCTTGGGTTTGCACCCAACATACCCCTTTCGAGATACGACCATCCAAGGAACTCTGACGAGGAGTTCTCTACCTTGGATGGTTTTTCGGCCATGCCCCGAGCAAAGTTGCTCAAGGGTTAGGCACCTAAATAATGAAATTATATTGGCATTTTACCACAGTAGTATCAACGGGGTAAAGACGCGGATTTTATCGAAATTGGAGATTTTGTTCATAAAGATTTTATGTTGATAAAACCGCTGTGCCATTTTACAAATAAATCCAGATATGGTATAATTTATTTAAGTTTAACTATAAGCTATATGCCAGCACTTGATCCAAATGCTAATAAGGTTGAATCAGCTTTGCCGCATAATTCGGAAGCCCTTGTTGATAATTTAAGCACTAATCAATCGCGTGAAGGTAAATATTCAGAGGAATGGCCTAAACGTTCAGAAGTTGCAGCGGGCGCGCCAAAAGATTTAAAAAGTAAGCCCAATATAGACATAGCACCAGCCGTTGATCTTGAGAGTATTAAGGTTGCCGCAACACAAGCAGAGAAAAGAATTAAAGAAAGTTTGGCAACTAGGCCTATAGCAGCAGATGAAGCACTGAAAGAGCAATTAACAAGATTGCTCAATCAGAGTGGTTTGAGTGAGCGTCATCCTGCAGATATGAACGCAATGGCCATTCCAGAAGAATCTGACAACTAGTTTCTAGCAATCCCAAAAACAGCAAAAACCAAAACCAAATGTCATTGGAGTTGAGTACGATACAAATTACCATCCTGGTATTGGCGGCCTTGGTTGCGACCTTTTTGGTCGTGCTGTTTTATTATGGCCGGCGCCACTGGTATCACAGCAAAATCATCGTCCCCCGTGCCCTCAACTGGGTTTTCCTGGAAATTCAGATGCCCAAGGAAAATTCCGACAAAAAAGAAGAGATGAAAAACAAGGGCGAGGAGGAAAAGAAGAATTTGATCGCCGTGGCTGAACAGCTGTTCACGACCGTGTCACATATCGGCGGCGTCCATTTTTTTAAGCCAAGCGAGTTTGTGAGTTTTGAAATTGCCTGCGTCGATAAAAAAATTTCCTTTTATATCAACTGCCCCAAACACTTGCGCGAACTGGTGGAGAAGCAGGTCTCGGCCCAGTATCCCCACGCCTTTATTGAAGAAGTGCGCGGTTACAATCCGTTCCAAAAAGGCGGCGAAGTGCTGGCTGCCGAACTTAAGCCCGCAAAAAAATATTATTATCCCATTAGAACTTACAAAAGCATGGAGTCGGATCCACTGAATTCGCTGACCAATGCCATGTCCAAGCTTGACGAGAACGAGGGCGCGGCCATCCAGTTCATAGTCAGTCCGGCTGAAGCCGGCTGGCAGTCCAAGCCGCGGCACATGGCCCTGGAAGTCCAGCAGGGGAAAAACCCCACCATGGTGGAACGGAATATTTTCATCAAAGCTTTAGTCAGCTTGTTCAGCGGCTTTGGCAGTAATTTTTTTGGCCGCGGTCAGCAGCAAAACCAGCCCAATCGCAACGACTTAACCGGCTACAGCAGCCCCATTCACCTGACGCCGATGCAGCAGGAGATTGTTAAAAAGCTTGAGGAAAAAGCTAGTCGGCCTGGTTATAAAACCAACATTCGTGTGGTTACATCATCCGCTAAACCAGGTAACGCGCGCCTCCATCTCAACAATATCCTATCTTCGTTTTTGCAGTACAATATGCCGCCTTTCAACGGTTTTGTCGAGCGGCACCGCGACCAAAGCGACATTATCAAAGATTTTATTTTCCGCATTTACCGTTCATATCCGCTGAAAAAAATGCTGCTCAATACCGAAGAGCTGGCCAGCTTATGGCATCTGCCCACGCCCTTTATAGAAACGCCCAACATCAAGTGGCTGCTTTCCAAAAAAGCGCCGCCGCCTCTCAACATGCCCAAGGAGGGCATCCTGCTCGGCCGCAACATTTATCGCGGCCAGGAAACCCGGGTGCACATTGACAGCGAGGACCGCATGCGCCATATGTACATAATCGGCCGCACCGGCAGCGGCAAAACCGAAATCATGAAATATATGTCAGTGCAGGATATCAAAAATGGAGAGGGCTTGTGTATTATTGACCCGCACGGCGACTTCATCGAAGATGTTTTGCCGCATGTTCCCAAAGAGCGTGCGGAAGACGTAATTTTGTTTGAACCGTTTGATCTTGAGCGGCCCATGGGGCTGAATATGCTTGAGGTGCGCAGCGAAGAAGAAAAAGATTTTGCCATTCAGGAGATGATCTCCATCTTTTATAAATTGGTGACTGACCCGGCCATGCTTGGTCCGATGTTTGAGCACAATATGCGCAATGCCATGCTGACGTTAATGGCTGATGAAGAGCACCCGGGCTCGCTCGTCGAAATTCCCCGCATTTTTACTGACACGCAATTTCAGAAATATAAAACGGCCAAGCTAAAAGACCCGATAGTCCGGGCGTTTTGGGAAAAAGAAATGGCCAAAACGTCCGACTTTCATAAGAGCGAAATGCTTGGCTACCTTATTTCCAAAGTCGGGCGGTTCGTGGAAAATTCCATGATGCGCAACATCGTGGGGCAGTCCAAGAGCGCTTTTAATTTCCGCGATGTTATGGATCAGAAAAAAATCCTGTTGGTTAATTTGGCCAAGGGAAAAGTCGGGGAGATTAATGCGAAACTTTTGGGTTTAATCATCGTCAGTAAATTACAGATGGCCGCCTTGTCGCGAGCCGATATTCCCGAATCCCAGCGCCAGAATTTTTATCTCTATGTTGATGAGTTCCAAAATTTCATCACCGATGCGTTCGCTGCCATTTTGAGCGAAGCCCGCAAGTACCGTTTAGGATTGATAGTGGCGCACCAGTATTTAGGACAATTGGAGCAGCAGGCCGGGGCGCAGGGGGCGGCGAGCAAGGATTTGCGCGACGCCGTGTTCGGCAACGCCGGTACCATGGTGGCGTTCCGCATCGGCGTGGAAGATTCGGAAATCATGGCCAAGGAATTTTCGCCGACTTTCAGCGAGTTTGATTTGGTTAATGTTGACCGGTTTAACGCCTTTATTAAATTGATGATCAACGGCACAGCATCCAAGCCGTTCAACATGGCCACCTATCCGCTTCCTAAGCCCACGCCGCAGCAGCAGGAAGTGGCCCAGGCCATCCGCCAGCTTTCTCGTTTGAAACACGGTCGCCCGCGGGCCGAAGTTGAGGGGGAGATTTTGGAGGCAAGCCAGGTGGCCGATATGATGGCCGCGGGGGAGCCGGCTATTGAGCGGGGGTTGTAGAACCAGAAAAATGCTAGGATCTTGTCACCGTCCTCGTCGCGCCTTGCGGCTGGCTCCTGCGGCTGGCTCCAAGACCTAACATTTTTCTGGTTGACCCTAGCCCCTTGCACCATTTAAGGGCTTGTGCTATCTTAATAGCACTTCCGAAACACGGCTGAAACTCAAATAAAATCAACCAAATAAACACCAAAAAGTATGGATAAATTGTCCAGTTTAGCGCTTATTGCGCAGATGATTGATGCCGCGGAAAAGAACATCCAGTCGGCTAAGCAGTTGTTGCGCGAGATGATGGGCGGCGCGGTTCCCCGCGGCGCGGCGTCGGCGATTGCCGACAAGGCCCAGCAATTGAGCGTGACCGAAGGCGGGAAAATCATTGAGGGCGTGTTCGACGGGCAGAATATGATCGGCCCAGACAACAAGCAGTACCCCGTGCCGGCCAACTACGCCTCCAAGAGCAAGCTGGTAGAGGGCGACGTGCTCAAGCTGACAATTGCCGAAGACGGCTCGTTTATTTATAAACAAATCGGTCCGGTGGAGCGTAAAAAAATGCTGGGCGTATTGTCCCAGGACGAAAAAGGCGATTTTCGCGTTCTCGCCGAAGGAAAAATTTACAAAGTTTTGCTGGCGTCTTTAACTTATTTTAAGGCCCAGCCGGGCGACCAGGTTACAATTGTGGTGCCCCAGGACCATGACTCGGAATGGGCCGCCGTTGAGAACGTGATTAAGTCCGCCGGCGCTGCAGGGGCTGACGTGGAGTTGGACGAAACTGCCAGCGAGCCCGCCCGCAAAGTAATTCGCGACGAGGACGAGGAGCTTTAATTTTGAACGGCACGATGAACGGCACGATGAACGGCACCATGAACAGGGCGACAAATGGCGTAGTAGCACAACCAATCCCTGAATCAAATTCTTCCGCGCTGGAAGCGCTCCTGCGCAAGTACCCCGTTATTCTGCAACTGTTGCGTTTTGCCACCATTGGCGCCATCAACACGGCCATTGATTTTATCATCTTAAATTTGGTGTCCAAGTCATTCGGCATTGAGTCTGGCCTGAAACTTGGCGGCGTAAATGTTATCGGGGTGGCCGCCGCCATCATCCAAAGTTATTTTTGGAACCGCCACTGGGCTTTTGCAGTCCAGGGGCATGAAACCCCGGTCAAAAACCTGGTCCAGTTGTTTTTGGTGGGCGCCTTAGGCTTGGGCAGTTTTTTGGCCGTGGTCTGGGGCGCGGCCGTTAGCGCCCAGCCGTTTTATTTTTTGGCTATCCTGGTAGTGTTTTTGCTGGTTGAAGTTCTGCTGTGGTTCGGTTTAGGTTTGCAGAAATATGAGCCGGACAGCCAGACCCGTTCTGAATTCTTGGCCTTTGTGGTTGTCAGTATTATTGGGGTGATAATAAACAGCGGCTTGCTGTCGCTTTTGTCGCAGTATTTGATTGCCGGCGGCGCGGGGCTTGGCGCCGGCATTTCTTTGGGCGCCGATTTAATAAAGAACATCGCCAAATTCGCGGCCACGCTTATCTCGCTGGCCTGGAATTTTGTGGGCTACAAGCTGATTGTGTTCAAGAAGTAATAGCAGCATTATAAAAATCAGCCAAATTTCTGCTTTTTGGCGATGTTTTTGTCAACCGAAAAATGTGTTAATATAGGTGTAATGGTAAATTTGTTAGGCTACTTAGCTAAAACTTCTTGAACTAATCGCCATCGGCGCTCCCTGGTAAGTCCACGATGAATCCCGATATTTCAAAAGAATACACCCAAGAAGCTGAAAAGAGAATGAATAGTGTTTTAACTTGCTTATTCCGACCAGCCAGTTGGTCGGATATGTATTAGATTGTTGTATGCCAGCTGATTATTATCCTCACTCAATAGCAGAAACCAGGGGCATAAAGGATATTCCAGGTATTCTGGCAGAAATAAAGAGGGCACGGGATAGTCTCCAAGCGGTTCACCCCGATACCGTAACACATGAGGGTTTGATTAGATATTGTCAAGCCCGAATAGTCTTAGAGTTTTTTACACCAGAAGCTGTACAGCAAATAATTCAACAGCACCCGGAAATAGAACAGTTTTTAGGAGGAGACAAAGAATTAGAACCTGCGGCGGGTAACCTACAAAATACAGATACGATCACCAGCAATATATGCGCTTCCTTAGCTACGGTAGCCACTGAACTTCGAAATTTTTATACCGGAGGACATCCGGGCTTGAATGCACTTTCGGAAAGTCAGCAGGATGCGGTACGAGAACAAAAAGAAGCCCTCGCTTGTTATCAAAAGTTGCTTTGGATGGTTGTGGCTCATCCAAATATATTGGAAGAGATTCCCGAGCTTAAAAATAATCTTCAACCGGATGGCTCCGAGTTACAAGCTTACCTGGCAAGAGTATTAGCACGTTGGAAAAGCGAAAAAGAATTCAGAATCCTTCAATTAGACAGGGCGATTAGTCTTAAACCGCTTCTGGAAGCCCACATAAATTTATTGGAAGCCAGTCGGCCCTACTGGAATGAGCTGGCAAACCATCGGTTTGGTAAATTTGATCCCGACCGGGTGGGCACTAACTATTTAGATAGTTTGCATACACACTTAAATCAAGTAACGGAACTCGCTAGAGATGATGTCAGGAGCGGAGAAACGGCAAAAATTAATGGTTCATCCGCATTGCAGTTGCAATATTTAGAGTATCCTTCTCAAGAACCCATGTTCGTCGGTCCGGTGAAATGGATAATTAGCAGGCTTTATAATAAGGCAATTGATTCGAAGTTGAAGCAGTCGATACAAGCAGTATTAACATTGCGCGACCTGGAGATTACAGAGCTATCTCAAGGAGATAGAGTAGTAAATTTTAGAGATATTGATAATCTATCAACATCCGGCATGGGATCTTCTGTTTATGTGGACGAAGTCATAGAGCCGGGTTATTTAAACTCGAAAACGAAAACGATTGCTTATAAACCCCGGATTACAATTAAGCTTGGTAATTAGAAGGAAACGAAGCGGCGGGAGGCGAGACTACTCCGGTAGGCGCAACTGCTCTGAAGTCCACCGCGACCGCACAATCGCGATATCCGCCGACTCCGACGAACACATAGAGATTGGAATTGTCTCCCTCCCTCGCGGAAACGGAAGACGATCCCGCCGATGAAATCAAGACCAAACTAAGCAATTAGTTTGTCAAAATTAGCGCGCGATGCTATAATGAACAGGCCAAAATATTTTTATGCCTGTCCTCTACCGAAAATATCGCCCCCAAACCTTTAACGGCGTGGTGAGCCAGCAGGCCATTGTGCAGACTTTGCGCAACGCCGTAATTAACGGCACGCCGGCGCACGCTTATTTGTTTACCGGCAGCCGCGGCGTGGGCAAAACTTCCGTGGCCCGGATTTTGGCGCGCGCGTTAAATTGCCCCAACGGCAAAAACGGCGAAGCTTGCCTGAAGTGCGATATTTGCCAGCAGTTCAATGCCGGATTTTTTTTAGATCTGATAGAAATTGATGCGGCGTCAAACACGGGCGTGGACAACATCCGCGAGCTTATCGAGCATGTTCGCTTCACGCCGAGCAAGGGCAAGTACAAAGTTTTCATAATTGATGAAGTGCACATGTTGTCTAAGGGCGCTTTTAACGCTTTGCTGAAAACTTTAGAAGAACCACCAACGCACGCTATTTTTATTTTGGCCACCACGGAAGCCCACAAAGTTCCTTTAACTATAATTTCGCGTACGCAAAGATTTGATTTTCATCGGTTGTCCGAAGTCGACATCGCGGATTTTTTGGCGGAAGTCTGCCGCCAGGAAAAGTGGCATTACGATACCGATGTGTTGGGGCTGATTGCGCGGCAGGCCGAAGGCAGTTTGCGCGACGCGCTGTCTCTGCTCGATAAGCTGGCCGCGATCGGCGATAAGCTTGACCGCCCCGCGGTAGAGCGGCTGCTGGGGCTCAGCGACGAGCGCGTCAGCCAGGAATTGATTGAGGCGATTATTGCCCGCTCGCCCGAGCGGCTGCCGGAATTGTTTGATCGCTGGCTTGAGGCCGGCCTTGATTTTTTTATTTTCAACCGAAATCTGCTGGAATATTTGCGTAGGTTATTGATGGTGAAGCTCGGCGGGGGCAGAGGGCCCGGCGGCGAGGCTGGCGGCGGCGCCAGCAATGGCGCCAAGAGCGCGACCCCGGACGAGAGCAAGCAAGTGCTCCAACGCCAGGCCGATCAGCTGACCGTGAATCAGCTTATGCATATCATTCGCTTGTTTCTGCGCTCGTTCAAGGAACTGCCTTTTGCGCCCAACCAGGATTTGCCTTTGTTGCTGGCCGGCATTGAGGCCAGCTATAGATTGGCCGCCGTGGGTGCGGAAGTTCCGGTGAATTTGGTGAAAGAAGAGGGTCGCGGTTTGGTGGCCAGTGAAATTCCGACAATGACAGCGGCCGCGGAAAATAATCAAACCAGAGGTCAACGAGTTGCCCGCACAGCCACAGCGCAAACACTTGAGCCGCCGGTGGATACTTCCGTAACCGAAGCGCAGATCAAAGAGCATTGGTCGGGGATTATCGAGGCCATAAAAAAAATCAACAGCCCGCTGGCCACGCTCGTAAAAAATTTGCCGCTGGCCGAGGTGCAGGATGGCGTGGTGACCTTGGAAGTACGCTACCTTTTTCACAAGGAACATCTGGAAAGCGCCAAGCAACGCGCGCTTATTATCAATGCCATTGCCGAGGTTATGGGCAAGCGCGTGGGGCTGTCCGCGCGCCTGGCTAAAACCGAACCGGCCGCGGCAAGCGGCGACACCGTAAATTTGCTCACCGACGCTTTGCGCGTGTTCGGCGGCGAACTTGTGGAATAGTTTTCGTTTCCGCACCCATAATTCCTCATCCGTAAAAAAATTATCAACAACAACCAACATGCCCCTCCAACCCGATCAAAAAAACGCCATCATCATTGCCGGCCTGGCCATTATAGTGCTCGGCGGCATTACGCTGTGGAACCGCACCCAGTTCCGCTACCAAGACACCACGGATTACGCCAAACTGCGCCAGCAGGAAGCGGCCCAGCAGCAAGCCTACGCAAATTATCTCAAGGCCATTAAGCCCGACCCCGTGGCCAGCAAAGAGTTGTTCCAAAGCCTGGTGACGCCGGCAGACATTCAAAAACAGGTGGAAGCCGAGCTGGACATCAAACAAAAAATAACTTTGCCGGAACTGCCGGACAGCCAGATTACGGTCAAATCGGGCGCGGACAAGCAGGTCATGCTGGATTATTTTGCTAAAGTCGCGCAGCTGGCCACAAATTACAACAACGACACGCTTAACGCCGGCAAACATTTGTTTAACGCCGATCAGGATCCCGGCGACATCGGCCGTGCTGTGCAGAGCACCCAAACTCTGGTGCAAACGCTGAAACAAACGCCGGTGCCCGCGCCGCTGGTCAGCTTTCACAAAGCGCAAATTCTGACCTTTGACGCTTACTTTAATTTGTTGACCCTGGCCAAACAATATAATCTTAACGAAATTGAGGACCCCTGGCCCCAGGTTTACAATCGCTACGCGATTATCAATTCGGAGATGGCCGCGGTGACCAGCGAACTTAACAAGGCCGACCAGATTTTTCATTTGAGCGATTTGGCTCTACCGCTGGCCGTCAGGATGCCTATGTCCCCCACTCCAGCCGCGCCGCGTCCCCAGGCAGGGCCGTTCGGTTTGTTCGCGGCCCCCGAATCGAAAACATCTTCGCAACAATATTCAAGTAATTTAAAAAAATATCCCTCGGGTCAAGATTCCACAGCCAAAGGCGCGGCCCTGGGTTTGATTAAGCCCGCCCAGGCCATACTGGGCGCCGGCGACACGGTCATAATTGTCGGCAATGTGCCCGATGCTATTAAGGAAGGCATTAAGCAGGGTTTGGCCTCGGCTTTCGCCAACTTCGCCACCAAATTTTTGGACAAGCTCATCACCCAAATTGAAAAAAATTATAAAATTTCCAACTTCCTTTATTATTCGGACGCGCTAGTGCAAGGCGAGTATGTGAACGATTATTTGGATAAATATGTGAATAATCCGTTGGACCGTCAGATAATCTTGCGCTTCATTCCGCAGTTCAGTTGCGCCAACAAGGCTGATTTTCAACAGTTGTTTGAGGCCAAAGCCCGGGACTTTTTGGGTTTTGACCCGGCCAATGTGGATCCCAAGGACCCGCAATTTTACGAAAAGCTGGCCAAGGTCGGGAACTTCTTCGCTTCGCCCAACGGCTGGGAACTGTATTTCCGGGATGCGGCAGACCAAGCCCAGAGCCAGGCTGAAAAGGCCGCGACCCTGGAGATTAGCAGTCCGGGCCTTAAGGCCGCGCGCGATTTGGTCAGTAACCAGATTCAGGCTTCACTGGCTTCCATAAATAATGCCGAGGCCGCGGCTTATGTTTCGGTGCTTAATTTGGGCGTGGTTAATGTGGAAAATATTGTGAGCAAAGTGGTCAGCGGCGTCACCACAAACTTGTTCAATAAATTCGTGTTCAAAGGCGCGATTGTGTTTAAGGAATCGGAAACCTGCATTCCGGTGCCCCAGCTCCAGCCGGTTTTGCCCATTTCGGATACGCAGAGTAATGAAAGCTCGGGGTAACTGCGCTGCGGCAACCCTTCACTGCGCACCGAAATAGGCATGGCATGGCATGGCATGGCATGGGATTTATGTGGTATAATAAAAGATATTTAGATTGCCGCATAGCGGCGTTATTTATCTATAAATGATTACGGACAATCAAGAACAAAAAATTCAAGATCAAGGCATGGGATCGCCGCTGGCCGGGCCAAAGTTGAGCGAGGACCTGGAACAGCGCCGCCGCAACCGCGCCGGCGCGGGCATTATCGTTACTTGCATTATTGCCAGCGTAATTTTTGGATTGGTTGGCGGCGCGTTCGGCGCGGCCTATGTTTCCAAAATTCCCGGACTGGAAAAACTGGCCGGTAGCGGGCCAGCCGGCCAGGGGGGCCAGCCCGCCGGCCAAAAAATAGTGGTTGGGGAAGATTCGGCCATCATCAATGTAGTGAAGAAAGCTTCGCCGGCGGTGGTATCTATTATTATCTCTAAAGACATTAGCAAATTGCCGCAGTTCGGCGGCGGCAATTCTTTCAATTTTAATTTTGATCCTTTCGGGCCGTTTTTCGGCTTTCCCGCGCCGCAACAGCAACAACCGCAGCCTGGCCAGAAGCAAACGCCGAACATCCAGGAAATCGGCGCTGGCAGCGGCTTCTTTGTTTCGGCCGACGGCCTCATTCTCACCAACCGCCATGTGGTGTCCGACGAGCAAGCCAGTTACACGGTGCTTACCAGCGACGGCAAGCGTTATGACGCCAAAGTTCTGGCGCGCGATACCGTTAATGATTTGGCCATCATCAAAATTGATATTAAAGATGCGCCGACTGTGCCTTTGGGCGATTCCGCGCAAATCCAAATTGGCCAGCGCGTAGTGGCCATTGGCAATTCTTTGGGCCAGTACCAAAATACCGTGACCAGCGGTATTGTGTCCGGCATCGGCCGCAGCATTACCGCAGGCGGCGATTTGGGCGGCAGCGAACAACTGGAAGGCGTGATTCAGACGGATGCGGCCATCAATCCGGGTAATTCCGGCGGGCCTTTGCTGGACATTGACGGCCAGGCCATTGGCATCAATACGGCCATTGATCGCCAGGGCCAGCTGGTGGGTTTTGCCATTCCCATTAGCGATGCCAAGCGCGCGCTGGACAGTTTCCAAAAACAGGGTAGGATTGTCCGCCCTTTCCTCGGCGTGCGTTATATGCTCATTACCCCTGCTTTGGCCGAACAGCAGAAATTGCCGAAAGATTACGGCGCTTTAATAGTGCGCGGCGCAAGTTCCTCTGATTTGGCCGTGATTCCGGGCAGTCCGGCAGACAAGGCGGGCCTGGTGGAAAATGACATTATCTTGGAAGTTAACAACAAGCGCGTGGACGAAAAAAACAGCCTGGCGAAAATTCTTAAGGATTATAATGCCGGAGACGCCGTCAATTTAAAAATTTACCGCAAGGGGCAGGAAAAATCAGTAACAGTAACCCTGGAAGAAAAAAAATGAACTTTACGGAAAACAAAGCGGGCGGCTGGGCCGACCGTTGCCGACTAAAAAAGTATATAAATGACGATGAAAATCCTCGGCGTTGACTACGGCACCCGGCGCGTGGGCCTGGCCGTTTCGGATGAATCGCAGACCCTGGCGCGGGAGCTGGCCGTGCTGTCGCCCAAAAATTTTTTTACCCGCTTGCCGGTCCTGCTGGCGGAAAATGAAGTTAAGAAAATTGTTGTGGGCCTGCCGCTGAATATGAGCGGGGAGGATACGGACAAAACTCGCGAGGCCAGGGAGTTTGCCGAACGATTGAAAACCGCGGCCAACCTGCCCGTGGAATTTTTTGATGAAAGATTGTCCAGCGCAATGGCCGGTAGCATCGCGGACGCGGGGCAAGCGAGCGGCAGGGGCCACGCCGGCGCCAAAAACATCGACAGTTTAGCCGCGCAAATCATTTTGCAGAGTTATCTAAACAGATCATTAAACCGAGATTTATGAATACCGAATTGACAGCTCAAAAAATTACTACCAAACTCAAAAAAGAATTACATAGCTTGCCCGATTTTCATTACGGAATGATATGGGAAGACCCCGCACGCGGACATAAAGTAGCCTGTTTGGACGCATCCAAGAAGACTGATGTGGAGCGGCTTATGGCTGGGGACAGGACAAGATTAGCTATACAGGACCCACCCTACAATGTGGGTCATTAGAAAAAAAGCCAGGGTCTAACCGCTATGTCTGAATTCCGCCAAAATCCCATAACCAAGCAGTGGGTGCTGATTTCCCCTAATCGCGCCAAGCGGCCGGAAGACTTCCGGACCTATTCGGTCATGCGCGGCCTGCCCGAGCGGGACGAATCGTGCGTGTTTTGTCCGGGCAATGAAAGCGGCAATAAGGAACTGTACAAATTCCCCGACAACGACAAATGGAAAATCCGCGTCATCGAAAATAAATTCCATTCCCTCGAGCATACCAAGGCCTATGCCCACCGCGATTTTTACGTGTCGCGCGGCGGCTACGGCGAACACGAAGTCATTATTACGCGCAAGCACAACGAGCCCGTAGCCATGCAATCTATTGCCACGGTTGAGCTGTCGCTGAAAACTTTTATTGAGAGGATAAACGCGGCTCGGGCAGACGAACAGGTAGCTTACGTGCAGATTTTCCATAATCACGGCCGCGACGCCGGCGCTTCGGTCATTCATCCTCATTATCAGCTCTTGGCTATGCCATTTGTGCCGCCGCACATCCACGCGGAAATGCTCGGCTGCTATCATTATTATCAAAATAACCAGACCTGTATTTATTGTGATATTATGAAAGAGGAGATTAAGGTCAAAGACCGCCTGATTTATGAAGATGAGTTTTTTGTGGTGATTTCCCCTTATGCTTCGCGGAGTCCGTTTGAGGCTTGGATTTTACCTAAAAAGCACGCGGCGTGGTTTGAAGATAGCGACGAAAAAGAGCTGAAGCATTTGTCTTTTGTGTTGAAAGCCGCTTTGGGCCAGCTTTATACTAAATTATCCGACCCGCCGCTGAATTTTTACATTCATAATATGCCGTTCAAACGCGACCAGCATACCCTCCATGAAGAAAAGGCCTTTCACTGGCATTTGACGATTTTCCCGCGGCTGACCATTTGGGCCGGATTCGAATATGGTACGGGCATTCCGGTTAATTCCATGCCGCCCGAGGAAAGCGCGAAGTTTTTGCGGGGGGATCATGAAGGCCGGGAGAGCCGAGGCGCTTCATAAGTTAGGAATTAATACTCCAACCATTTGATTGAATGGCAATTTGAATGACAAAGAAACTTATCCTTGGCAACTGGAAACTCAACCCGGCCACTCTGGCCGAGGCCAAGCGCTTGGCGGCTAAGATTGATCGTAATCCCAAACATACGGCCGTGCTGTGTCCGCCTGTCGTGTTTTTGTCGCAAATAAATTACCCGCGCCTCGGGGCGCAGGATTGTTTTTGGCAGATCAAAGGCCCTTTTACGGGGCAAATTTCTGCGCTTCAGCTCAAATCGCTCGGCGTGAAATATTGCCTGGTTGGGCATAGCGAACGGCGGGCAGCAGGGGATACTGACCAGGAAATTAATGATAAGGTTAAAGCATTGCAAAGCGCAAATATCACACCAGTGCTCTGCGTTGGCCACGGCACCACGCCAGGGCAGGATGAGTTTGATGTTATCGATGTGTTGAAGGAGCAGTTAGCTGTTGGCTTGGGCGGCGCAGATCCCAAAAAGGTAGTGGTGGCTTATGAGCCGGTCTGGGCTATTGGCACGGGCACGCCGGCCACGCCCGAGCACGCGGAAAAAATCGCAATTTTTATTAAATCTAAATATGAAATTGAGACGGTAATTTATGGCGCCAGCGTCAATAGCGTGAATGTCAAGAAGTTCTTGGAGCAGGATCACATCGATGGCGTCCTTCCGGGCGGTGCCAGTTTATCGCCCAACGAATTTAATCAGATGATAAATATAGTTTTATGATTTACATTGCTTCGGACCACGCCGGATTTAAGCTCAAACAATTTTTAATTGCTCGCTTGCGGGGACAAGGGAAAGACGTCGAAGATTGTGGCGCTTTCAGTTACGATAAGCTCGATGATTATCCGGATTTTATTTTTCCTTGCGCGCAGAAAGTGGCGGCAGCGCTTAGTGCCGCTGCGCTTGGCGAGCATCGCGGCATAGTTATTGGCTACAGCGGGCAGGGCGAGGCCATGGCGGCCAACAAAGTTAAAGGCATTCGCGCGGCGGTGTATTATGGCGGCCCCGAGGAAATTATTTCGTTGTCGCGCGAGCATAATGACGCGAATATTCTATCGCTCGGCGCGGGATTTTTGACCGAGGGCCAGGCTGCGAAGGCGGTTGATGCGTGGCTGGCCAAGGCGTTTTCCGGCGAGGAGCGGCATGCGCGGAGAATTAAAAAGATGGAGGAGTTTGAAAAATAAAAAAAGCCGGGCTATCTATCGCTATTCGCGAGCCGGCTTCTCACTTCGGTAACAGCAGTTGCTGTGTGCCCCTCTACCTTTTGGATTAGGGGCTATGGTCGGGGGGTTCATTGACCCCCCGATCCTTATGGGGACATTATACATTTATAATAACAGGTAGTAAATATATATTATATCATAAAATAGCTAAATTGTCAAATAAATAACAACAAGAGCCATCCAATGGCCATAATCCTACCCGCAATTCTTGAAAAAACCATCCAGGCGTTCCGCGACAAGCAGTTCGCGATAACGCGCATTCCCGGCGTGGAGAAAATCCATGTGGATTTTGCCGACGGTAAATTCGTGTCCAATGCCATGTTGGACATCGCCGAATTTGAGCCGCTGAATCCCGCATTTGAATGGGAAGCTCATTTGATGATCCAAAACCCCGGTGATTTTTTAGACTACCAGATTGTCGGATTCAAAAAAATTATTGTTCATTACGAAGCCTTTGCGGGTTTGGATGAACTGCGCAAGGCCATTGAAGCCATTGCCGGCTTGGGGCTTGTGCCGGCCATGGCCGTCAATCCTGTGACTGTGGTGGCAAAATTGGCAGAGTGCGCGCATTTTTCCAGGCAGTTCACGCTCATGGGCGTGGTGCCGGGCAGGCAGGGCGCGCCATTCGTATCAGAAACTTTTGGCCGCCTCCGCGAATTGAGAAAACTGCTTCCCAATGCTATACTGGAAGTGGATGGAGCAGTAAAGCTTCACAATATTTCAGACCTGGCCAAAGCCGGGGCCGACCTTTTGGTGGTGGGCTCGGGCTTGTGGGAGAGCGGAGACCCGGCGGAGCAATTTATGAAATTGCAGGCCACGATAGCGTAAGGTATTTGTGCGTTCCGATCCTCTCCGCTTTCCGCGTTGAAGACCATCCGCAGCCGGCCTGCATGGTTCGCCGAGCTGAAAGCGAGGCGAAGGCCGGCGAGGACAGAGCGAGCGAGTCGCTGGACTCGCGAGCGTGTCGG